>PMUK01000117.1 GCA_003166915.1 Candidatus Cybelea palsarum | reverse complement strand
CACTCGGTAACATATCAGGGCTTTCAAACGTCCGGTTTGCGTCCCCCCCGCGCGGTGCCGGGCTGAGGGCGACGCATCGGAATGCGTCGATTAAGCCGCTGCGTGCTTCACGGCGTTACCGAAAAGACCGTTCCGTAGCCGCCGCCGCCGCCGATGCTAAGAGCATACCGAGCTAAGATCCCCATGTGCGACGCCTCCCGAAGCCGAACCGACCAGCCGCTACGAACGTTCGGCGCCGACGGCGCCGGTTCCAGCCGCAGCAGCCACATCGGCATCTAGGGTCTAGGCCGCGCGATGGCAAGCGCATCGGGATCATGCACTCCATCGATGAGGACTCGCAGCAGTTGCTTCCCGGCTGGCCCGTAGACCGCGACGCCGCCGCCGCGGTAGTTTGCAATGTACAGTTCGTTCGCCGATGAAACCGCAAGTGCGGTTGGCTCGTCGATTCTTTCTTTCAATCTCCGTACGGGTTCGTTGCTAGTCGGGACGTACACTGAAACCCAGCCGTGAAGAAAACCGTGCCGCACGCTGAACGGGTCATTCGCAACGAAGAGCCGGCGCATAGAGTCCGTAGCCAGCGCCGCCGGCGCCGCAATGCCTGACGTTATCACGCGATACGGCGAAGAGTTTCCGGATGAAAAAACGACGACGCTGCCAGACTTGTAGGAGGGTGCATCCCCCACGTAGAGATTGCCAAGGCGGTCGAAAGCTAGTGCGTTGGGATGCCGTATCCCCTTCTTCAGCTCGCGCGTGAACTGCCATTGCTCCGACCCGCTAACCGGAGTGTAGATCGCTACGGAATTTTGGTTTTCGACAAACAGATCGCCGGAGGGACCAAAAGCGAGTTTGCAGGCGCCCACGACGTGATCCGTGACGAATCCGACGACTCCCGTGCCGTCGGGCGCTATCACATAAATGGCATCGCCGCAGTTCGCTGCATAGATATATCCGCGGGGCCCAGACACAAGCCAGGAGACGTAAGGTCCTCGCAGTTCGCGCACGGCACGGAGCGTCCGGGCGTCGTACACGCTGATCGTGCCATCGCTCACGTTACCGGATTCTACGAACAGATATCCCTGAGGGTTGACTGCTAGTCCTTGAAATCCGTTTGAATTGCGCAGCCGAACCGTGCGCAGCGGCATCGAGCCGTCTAATCTAAATTTCGATAGCTCGAAGAAAAGACTCGCCACATAGAGGAACGAGTTTTTTGCGCTTTCAGCCCCGCGCATCGATTCGCCGCGCTTGGCGTGCCTGGCGATCGCCGAGGTTTGGCTTAGCGGCATCGCACCCGGCGCGCCGATCGGCTGCTGCGATCCGCCGCATGCTGCGAGCACTGCAGCGGCGCTGATGCTTAGACCGCGGCTGCCAAAACTTAAGTTTCTCATCAAGTCGCGTCGCCCTGTGATTTTGACCACGCTAGCTCGGGGTCTTCGCACACGATATACCAAATGCTGTCGCGATATGGGTTTGAAGTAGTGCGCTCTATGTCGAAGATCGATCGGCTTAGAGCGCGATCGACGCAACGCTCCCATGACTCGTTCCTCCGCCACTGCAGAGGTTCTTCAGAGCAATCGCTAATGGCTTCGACAAGCGGTCCCGAGTCTGGGGCGGGAAAGATGACGCTCTCCACGCCCATCACCGCTACGTCCGACTGAGCGAGTTCCTTTAGAACCGCGATTATATCCGTTCCGCGCCAGGCGATTTCATTGCCGATATCTTGAAGTTCTTACGAAACTCTGGCGAGACGATTTCCTCGATATTCACCATTCTGTTATTCGATACGGCCTTGCGGCATCGCATCCGGCGTACCGATCGGCGGCTGCGATCCGCCGCAGCCCGCGAGCATTTCCGCGGTGACTAGTCGCCATTTCTATGGGCATGGTGTCGCCGCGATAGGGTTGTTCGCAATCTCGAGGGTGGTAATCTGAGCCGTTGGGTCTGGCGGCACGAATACGCGTGCGTAGTAGGTATTGTCGAACGGCTCGGTCATGCACAGCGTAGGCGAAATAAACTGCGGATTATTCGGTCCTCCGGAACCCAAGGAATCGTAAAAAACCCATTGCCCTGAACCGTTCGCTTGCGATACGAACGCATTGAAGGTCCAGAGGTTGGAAGGGCTGGCGGTCGGTGACGGCCCCGGTGAGGCGAAGACCCTCCGTTGAGCGAGGATCGAGAATTCGGTCCCGGCTCCGTTAGCATTGGGATTGTACGAAAACGTCTGCGGTGTCGTACCGAGGACGAGCCAAGCCGGTGGAACGTGCGGATTGACCGTGCTTCTCCTGAACTGCACGGCTTCCGCAGACGAAGAAAACCCATTGCCGCGTGCGACCATCGCATAGTAGTACCCGGCCCAATTGGTCTGCACCGTTTGGGTTGATGGAGTTACGCCGTTGCCCGACGTGTTCAAAACGACGATGTATTGGTAGTTGCTGAAGTTGAAGGGTGACTCCACGCTATAGAATACGGCCACGTAGCCGGGAGGCGCACCACCGGCACCGAGACCAGGCGGGTTCGGTGTCACTTGGCGGCCGCAGGCGGACACGATAACCGCTATTGCGAGCAGAGCAGTAAGACCCAAACTCAACTTCTGTTTCAAGGGCTGCCTCCAGGTTCGCTTAGGGTACCGCTGCTGGCTGTGAATATGCTCGGTGGCCCTGATAGCTTGCATTCTAAGGACTCCCCATCTTTCCCATGCAGTTCATGGCCACGTTACCTCGTTGTGAGGCCAATCCGCATTAGACGCCTCCAATGCCGCTGCGGTACAAGCAGGCCGCAACGCACCTTCGAGCCATGTGAGGTGCTGCAAGGCGGACGAGCGCGGGAACGAGATCGCGTGGATTGCCGCAGAGGTTGGAAGCGAGGGTATGGGTGTCAAGCTATACTATGTTGATGTTTTTGACTTTCGAGATGCCGATAAAACATTCGACTTCGAATATGTGGAGGCGGTAGCTTCAACAGACTTCGGCAGCGAAGTATGAACCGAAGTCGCTTTTTTGTGAGCTTGCGCGCCGAGGCTAGGTCTAAGATCAACCATGACGAATGCGAAGGCATTCACTTATTCAAATTCCGGAGGCAGAAATGAGGTTTTCAGGTCTCAGTTGCTGCGTGCTTTGCATCGGTGCCGCTGCGGCATTGCTCGCCGGATGTGGTGGATCACAGGAGCCGATCACGACGCCTGGAGCGGCGTACACTGTCTTAGATAATAGCTCGGGCAGCTATTCCCCGATAAAACACGTCATTATTGTCATCCAAGAGAACCGCACGTTCGACAATCTCTTCGCCACATTTCCGAAAGCCGACGGAACCACCACCGGACAGGCCGAGCCGATGCCGCAATCGGTTGCTACGACCTGCAAGAGCGACGGCATGCCGGTGATCACGCAATCGAACACGACCGTTACCTTGACCGAGGTCTCACTTCTTGGCGCAGGGTTCCCAAACAACTTCGGCAAGGGCGACGACCTGGCGCACGTCTACGCGTGGCCTCCCAATAAGCTCATGCCGTTCCTTACCGATTACGACGGCGGCAACATGGACGGTTTCGATTTAGAGGGTCAGGGCCCCAATGGCAGTGGCCTGCCGCTATGCACGTATCCCTACCAGTATGTTAATCCCGAGGACATTACTGAGTATTGGGATCTCGCCCGGCAGTACGTGCTTGCCGATCACATGTTCCAGACGCAAGGCAGCGGTTCGTTCACAGCGCATCAAGACCTCATCGCCGGCGGCACGATCTTGACGGGAACGTACGGCAGTTACTCCCAGCCGAGCGTCGTCGACAATCCAGGGGGTACCGTATGGGGCTGCACCGGCAGCAAGTACGATTGGACGTCGCTAATCTCGCAGAACCTCGTCTACCTCTTCAAGCAAGGTCCCGCCCCTCCGTGCTTCACCTATTCGACGATGCGCGATCTCTTCGACTCCGCCTCGCCGCCCATTTCTTGGAAGTACTACACGCAGAAGGTCGTCGGCTCAAAGGGTGAGTGGGGCGCGTTTCAAGCGATCAAGGCTGTCGCGGAAGGAAGCGAGTGGGGGACGAAGGTCGTCTGGCCAAATACCAAGATCTTTACCGATTTGAAAGGCAGCAGTTTCCCCGCGGTCTCGTGGGTTACACCCATTGGCGACGACTCGGATCATCCGCAGCAGGCGAAGGACTTCGGTCCATCCTGGGTCGCCTCAATCGTCAATGCGGTGGGTAAAAGCAACTACTGGAAATCGAGCGCAATCGTCATTCTCTGGGACGACTGGGGTGGTTTCTACGATCACGAGCCGCCGCCGTTTTTCGACAATCAGGGTGGGCTCGGATTTCGCGTGCCGATGATCGTCGTCTCGCCGTACGTCAAGGCGCACGTCGAACACACGCAGTACGAATTTGGCAGCGTCCTGAAGTTCATCGAGAAGAACTGGGACCTTCCTTCGTTAGGGAAGACGGACGAGCGGGCGACGAGCATCGGCAACCTCTTCAACTTTAACCAGAAACCGCGCAAGTTTAAAGTGATCCCAACCCACAAACCTCTTTCGTTCTTCTTGACTCAGAAGTGGAACGGCTTGCCACCCGATCCCGAATAAGGCTCCCATCGCTCTTTTGAAAGGGGACGCCCAATGAACGCCTCCACACTTCGTCGCCACGCTTGCAACGTTAGCGCTGCAGCACTCCTAGCAGGGTGCGGCGGATCGCAGCCGCCGATCGGGGCTCCTGGCGCGGACGGTATAGAGCAAGTTCTGTCGCACCATCTCACCTTTCATTACACAGGCAACGAGCAATCGTTCAAATCGCCTGCCGGCGTCAAGTGGATTACTGTCGTTGCGCTCGGGGCCGCTGGTGGGGGGCTGGGCGGTCGAGGTGGCCGCGTGTTTGCTGAGTTTCCCGTTACGCAGGGCGAAGATCTCGCGGTGTTTGTCGGAGGGACAACGACCAGCTCGAGCGGCGGTTATAACGGCGGAGGCAACGGAGCGATTTATTCCGGCTACTCCAGCGGGGGCTACGGCGGTGGCGGTGCGACCGATATCCGCGAAGCCGGTACTGGGTTACATGATCGCATCCTTGTAGCCGGTGGCGGCGCCGGTCAAGGCGGCCAATTATCCTACGCTGAGGGCTACGGAATCGGCGGCAAAGGCGGTGGTAGCAGCGCTGGCACCGGAAACTCTGGCTATGGCAGCGATGGCGTGGAAGGCGGAGGCGGGACGGGCGGCACGCATGACGGTGGCGGAAGCGGCGGACCGGCGGGCTTTGGCGGCTACGGCTACGGGCAGGTCGGTTTGAACGGCTCGCGCGCAGACGGCGGTTCCGGAGGCGGTGGACAAAGGGGCTCCACCGGCGGAGGCGGCGGCGGCGGCGGTTACTATGGCGGCGGTGGAGGCGGCGGTGGANNCGGCGGCGGTGGAGGCGGCGGCTCGTCGTACATCGAGCCAAGCGCTCGAAAATATGAGAGCTGGCAAGGTTGGAAAACGGCGACGGGCAACGGTCTCGCCGTCTTTAGCTGGTAGTGGAAATGAAAATCTCGATTCTCTATTGTCGCGCGCTTAATTTCTGCGCGCTTCCGGCTCTGCTCGCAGGGTGCGGCGGATNNCGGATCGCAGCCGCCGATCGGCGCGCCGGCCGCGATTCCGCAAACCTCCGCCAACGCAACGCACGCCGATCGTGGCACGTCGTGGATGCTACCGGAAGCCAAGAAACAGCCACTCATCTACATAACGGCCACCGGGTCGCCCCTTGTCTCAGTTTTTACGTTTGCGGGCCGTCTTGTCGGCCAATTAAATATCGGGAGTCCTCAGGGCGAATGCGCCGACAAGGCGGGGGATGTCTGGATTGCAAATACCGGCGCGTCGGAGATGGTCGAATACGCTCACGGCGGCAAAAAGCCAATCTCGACGCTGGAAGATCCAGGGCAGCAGCCCGCGGGATGCTCCGTCAACACCACGACCGGTGACCTAGCCGTGACGAACATCTGCAACGCGCAAAGTTGTGGAAACGGAAACCTCGTGATCTATCCGCATGCCAGCGGGTCCGCCAAGAGCTACTTCGACGAGCGCATCGACCATTACTATTCCTGCGCTTACAACGGAGACGGTGATCTTCTGGTTGGCGGCCGGAGCAACAAGGAAAAGCCGGCCGATCATAAGATACTCTTCGCTGAGCTCTATAAGAACGGCAAGATCCTGGAAAACGTTATCATGCCGCCGGGATTCAAAGCCTACCAAAATGTCCAGGGAACAAAGACCTATTTCGCGGTCGAAGGCTTCTCGAATCATGAAACGTTCATTTATCACATCGTCTTTGGTGGCCGGCACGGAAAAGCAATGGGGCGTACCCAATTTAGTAGGCGTACGTCTGTTGAAAGCTTCTTTGTCTCAGGGCCCCAAATCGTGACACTATTCGTCGAAGGTTTCGTCTCCTCTTGGCATTACCCGAGCGGCGAGTTCGTTAACTCTTTCAGAATGACACCGCGCGTGCAGCTCCCCCAGGTCTTAGTCGTTAGCGCTCCCGGCTGACCAACCGTCGTCCGATGCGCGGCGCGTGGTGCAATGGTAGCGTGGCGAAGAGTCAAAAGGGTCAGGGCGAAATGCCTTAACCGGCGTAACGTTCACTAAGCAAGGAGTAAGAATCGGTGATCACCCTAAAGCCTAGCCGCTACACCGTAATGGTTTACGTGGCTGCTGCAATGCTCGCAGGCTGCGGCGGATCGCAGCCGCCGATCGGCGCGCCGGGCGCAATGCCCCAAGCGCCCATTTCCGCGGCCCACGCGGATCGCGGCACGTCGTGGATGGCGGAAGTGAGTCCGGTAACGACATCAGCTTCATATCTCTCAGTTGGAAACGACGACTGGAATCACGGCAACGGTGACATCGCCATATTTGCGGAAGAGAAAAAGAGCCCGATTCGGACGATCTCTGCTGGGATGAGAGCGCCGAATGGCTCGGCATTCGACAGCAATGGAGACCTTTACATTGCGAATAACGGGTCAACCAAGCAGCCCGGGGATGTGACAGTATATGACCCACGCAGCGGAAGACTGATTCGCACTATCAGCGACGGTATATCCGAGCCTGATGACCTGATTCTTGACCACTCCGGAGAACTTTATGTGGCAAACTACGGGAACAATTCTGTTACGATTTATGCGGCCGGCAGCAGCCGACTCCTGAGGACGATCACAAAAGGCATCTCATTCCCCGAGGCGTTGGCTCTCGACGCAAATGGCAATTGTTTTGTGACAAACTATTCATCAGTTACAGAATATGCTCGGGGGAGCACACGACTAATCCGCACGATTACGGACGGTGTGTTCGCCGCAGGAGATCTTACCTTTGATTCGGCCGGCAAGTTGTACGTTTCAAATCTCGAACCCAGCCA
Source organism: Candidatus Cybelea palsarum (assembly GCA_003166915.1). GTDB lineage: Bacteria > Vulcanimicrobiota > Vulcanimicrobiia > Vulcanimicrobiales > Vulcanimicrobiaceae > Cybelea > Cybelea palsarum. Next base: position 28,490 of record PMUK01000117.1, on the reverse strand, counting down.
CGACTCCGTGACCGTCTATGCTGCTCAGACATTCCATTTACTCCGCACGATCACACAGGGTCTGGACTATCCTCTATGGTTGGCCCTTGATAAGCGCAATCGACTGTATGCCTTAAACCTATACGGTGAGGAGACCGGCTCGGTGACCGTATATGCTCCCGGTACGTCACAACCAATGCGGACAATTACGGACGGGATTCTGGGGCCAACAACCATGGTATTGGACCCATCGGGAGACCTATACGTAGCGAACGGGAAAGTCTGCAAATCAACTAGAAAGTGCAATCAGGGTTCGGTTTCAGTCTACGCACCGAGCAGCGACGAACCGTCACTGCAAATTAAAATCGGAATCCATAATCCAGTAACTCTTGCCATCGACCCAAAACACTGACGGGTGGAAGCACATCCAATCTCGGGGCCCGCGCCTCTGCCCCTCAGCACGAGGTTCGCGAAAGCGAAGCCGTGTTTGTTTTGCGAGGCACCGAACCCTGAGACGACTCGGACGCCAAGACGCGGCCGCTGCGTGGGGCTAGCACCGCCATTGGCGAATGTCGCTGGGCACCGTGGCGTTCACGGAGCGCGGAGCAAGGGCAAGATGAAGAGCTTGGATTTCACCCGCTACGGGCTTAGCGCTTGCGCAGCCGTGGGAATGCTTGTAGGTTGCGGCGGATCGCAGCCGCCGATCGGCGAGCTCGGTGCGAATCCACTTTCGCTACAAAGTTCGTCAGTCTTTACACGCATCGCAGCGCGAGCTCTGACCGACGCAAAAGACACTTCATACCTCTATGTGGCCAACCCCGGTAGCCGCTCGGGAGGCGAAATCGACATCTTTCTGCGGGATGATCCATCGAAAGGCATCGTAGACCGGATCCGCGACGGCGTCTTTACGCCTGACGGAATCTTCGTCGACACGCACGGCAATCTCTACGTCACCAATGGACACATGAGCGGCCGCGAGAGCGTCGAGATGTACGCGAAGGGCGGCCACAAACCAATCCGGTTTTATACGGGGGCCCTGTGTGCGTTCGACGTGATTGCTGCCTCCGACGGCACGGTCTATATCGCCGACGCTTGCGGAGGACCACATACTCGGGGCCGCGTGCTGGTCTATCCGCCGGGCAAAACGAAACCGTCTCGCTCTTTCTTCCCGGGTGGAACTCCATACTGCCTGACGCTCGATGCGAAGAACAATCTCTACGTGGGTTACAACTCGGTGGGCAGCTATGCGGGCGAGGTAAAGCGTTATCGGCCAGGCGCGAAGGATGGCATCGACCTGATTCCCCCCAACACCGTCCACTTTCTTACCAGCGTAGCGGTGGATGAGCAAGGCGCGCTTCTGGTAGCAAATGAGGTAGGTGGCGCAATCGACGTCTTCACGGGCAAGGATCAGCCGCCGTCGCGTGTCATCAAGACGGGGCAGTCGCATCCGTTCATGTTTGCGTTCGACCGTCGCGAAAATACGATCTACGTGACGAATCCATGCGTCGGTAGCCCAAGGCCGTTAACCTCCTCGAACTGCCCACAATCAGGCCTCCCGAACACCGTCGCAGCCATTGATTACGCCAGCGGCAAGCAACTATGGACCTTAAGCGAAAAAGTCTGGTGGGTCCCTGCGGGGGTGGCCGTCGCACCAAGTGCACCGTTCTAATCTGGACATTTCTTTCCAATCCGGTAGCCAGCGCCTCAGCTGAGCCCTCTGCCCTCGATCCAAACCCTCGCCAGGTGACCGGAACCGGAACTGCCGCGGGCCTTGTGTAGTATCCCCGCACAAATGCTACCGTAGCTATCAGGCGCTGAAAGCCGCGCCCGCGAGGCCGCATCGCGCTAGCCGGCGTTGTGGCTTAGCTTAGCTTCGCTTCGCAGCGCCTCGCAGTCTAGCGTCTTGGATTCTTAGCGCCGCGATCGAGGCCGCTCAGCCGACAAGAGGAGGGGGGGTCCGTTTTGCCCTCGCCAACTCCCTCANNCGCTGCGGCACCGTGGCATTTTTTTATTTGTTGCGTCAACCCAGGCGAGTGAGATTCGAGCCTTGGCGCCCTCGCGCGCGTAGGGGCTCTGGAAACCGTGTCCCGCACGCGACGATCAGGTTGATGTGCTCAGCGACGCTGGCAACGTCGTCGCGCAAGCGATGAATCGACCCAATCCATAAGCGCGAGGAGTATCGGTGGGATGACAGATATGGTGGGATGACAGATATAAGGAAGTAGTCTCTCTCGGCTATTGTGAAACCGAGGTCGACGTCGACGTGCTCGTCGAGGTGCTATGGCTCGATGAATCACCGTGCGTGAAAATCGTGAAAATATGGAATGACACCACCGCTATGACCACAATCAATATCAATAGAAGTAACTCGCGCACGGCGGTAGTCTATGTACTGCAAGGGTCCTTTTCCTGCTGCGAATTAACGTCTATAATTGCGAGATAGTTGAATCCATTACCTTAGCTGCTATCGCTCGCCCGTGTGGTTGGTAAAACGGAAACGCTCCATTCGGTGCACTGCCTACGGCGCGTGGACCGGGGTGAATATGGAACGGCTCATTCTCTTTGTCGTCGCGCGCAATGCTGTTTCTAAGCAAAACAAGGTAACAGTCCTCGTAATCGCGTGCCACGTACGGATTGTTTATCGGGTCGAAGGTGGCCATGCTCTCGGCGAGCAGAAGCCAGAATGACCGCTCCACCACTCTCCTCGTTGGGGGCTTTTCGGTCAAGCTTATATCTGGTGAGCATCGTTGATATTGCCTTTGTCGGGCGGTCAAGCAGTTGCTTGAGCGCAAGGTCCGCCAGAATCGACGGGGTGGCATCGGGGAGGGCTCGTCGCCATCCGGACCAAGATGCCGGCAGCGCTCGTAGAGATTATCGTTGGAATGCTTGCCGGAAACCTCATTTGGCTTGCGCTTTTATTTTCTCAAGGCGGGAACGACATCGAGTTCGGGGCGGCCCTCGCTAATGCGGCTCTCATCGCCACGCTGTTCTTCGTCAAAGTGATCGCGAAGATCGTTGCAGTATTTTCCGCTCGCACGCTATGCGTTCAAATATCCGAGCTCGCACCGCACTCGTCACCGTCGTTATTTTGACCGCGGTCGTTCACACGGCCATCGCGCAACCGCTGTTCAAACCGCGCGAAGAAACTGAAGAGATGGAGTCTGAAGTGTCGTAAGCCGCTCGACGAGGCATGGCGTGCGGTCGGTGTCCCGTCGAAGCTGAGAGCCAGATCACCGCATTCGAGTGAGTCCGCGGGTGAAATAATAAACCAGAATACTCGCCTGCTCACCGCTCGCATCCGGCATTTGGTCGGCCTTAGAACCGAACCGTTGGGTTGGGCGGCGTCCGCCCCCCGATCCTCGGCGCTCGCAACGGGGTCAGAGGATCACGTTTTACCCCAACTCGAAGGGGCGCGTCGCTCCGGCCGGCCGAGCTAGGGGCTCAGGCACCGTCAGCCGTCGTAACCATTGACGTTCGCCGCAAAGGGGAAGGCGGGACCGTAGAGCGCGCGGGTATTGCTTGAATGCTCAAATGCCGCTATAGTAGGTATCAAATGAGCACATTCGAAGCAATGGTCGACTTGATGGGTGGCCTAGAACTCTTCGCGGGGCCAGTTAGGCGAGATGCCGACCTGGAGCACGTAGTTGCTACAGGCCTGCCTGCTGAAGTTGTTCGCCACCTTGCCGAAAGCACTGGAATGTCACTTGGGGAGTTGCAAGAGATCACGCTTATCGACAGATCGACATTCAGCCGACGCATTAGGCAACGGGCGCTTTTGAAGGTTGATGAATCGGACCGAATTGCTCGCGTGGCTCGCGTGGCCGCGCTGGCTATGGAAGCCCTAGGGCACGACGAAGGCCTGCGGTGGCTCCGCGAGCCAAATGTGGCTCTCGGTAAACGGGTCCCATTGGCTATGCTGGGGACCGACGCCGGGGTCCGCCAGGTGGAGCAAATCATCGGTCGCATTGAGCACGGCGTTTTTAGCTAAGTTTGCGAGTCTATCGCGCGTTCGAGCGAAACCACGAAGTAACAGCGGTTTCTGGCGAAGGCGCTCGCCTCTACGGCGGCCGCTGGAACTCAGTCGGATCGGCGGTAGTCTACACATCAACGACATTCTCGTTGGCCCTGCTCGAGATCATGGTGAACGCTTCGACCCCTCGCATTTCACCAGACATGGTCTATGTGCCTATGGATATCCCAGACAGAATTCGTCTCGACGTGCTCGATATCGAGACATTGCCACAAAACTGGTTCGACTTTCCGGCGCCTCCGGAGTGTCAACTTGCGGGCGACTCGTGGGTGCACCGCGGGGAAACCGTTGGGCTCGTTGTACCTAGCGCCGTCGCTCGCATAGAAACCAATGTCTTGCTCAATCCCGCCCATCCCGACTTCGTGCGTATTGTCGTCGGCAATATTGATGCCATGGCGATCGACCATAGATTAGTTCGGTAGCCGTCCTACGCTCAGCGATGATTCTCGCGCGATTTCCGCACGATGGCGATGCCACAAAGGCGGGCTACGTTCGATACACGGAGCCCGACGACACGGGCGCAATCAGCTACGCCAACCAGCAATGGACGTCGGACCCGACGCCGGATACCGTCGTTAAAATCGGTAAGGTGCCCAGCGCCAACTACATCACGACGATCTTCGAGTTTCCAACGATCTGGGATCTCATCGTCTTGGTGCAAGGATTCAAAAAGTGGAGGTTGAACACCTCGCTCAAGCAACGGGATGGAGCTCCCGCCTAACCGCCGAACAACGGCTGATGGCTCCTGTCGACATGATTGCAGACAGGAGTTTTTCTTTTGCACCAGTTCATAGATAGCAGCAATATGTGGATGGTAGCGGCGGCGTGGATGCTGCTTGCAGCCGTCAGCGCTTTCGTCGCCATCCGGATCAAGATGCCGGCGGCGCTCGTAGAGATTATCGTTGGCATGCTTGCCGGAAACCTCATTGCGCTTCGGACGAATGCCTGGATCGACTTCGTCGCAGGCTTCGGAAGCATTCTGCTCACGTTTCTTGCAGGGGCGGAGATCGATCCGGTCGTGCTGCGACGGCAGCTCGTCCCTTCCACGGTGCTTGGCGCGGCTTCCTTTGGCGCTCCATTCCTGGCAGCGATGGCATTTGCATACTTTTTCGGCCATTGGAGCCCGGACGCCTCAAAAATCGCTGGCATCGCGATGTCGACGACCTCCGTCGCCGTCGTATACGCCGTCATGATCGAATCCGGGCTCGCGGGCAAGGAGTTTGGCCAGATAATCCTGGCCGCGTGCTTCTTCACCGACCTCGGCACTGTCGTTGCACTCGGAATGCTCTTTGCGAACTACAACCTCTGGCTGGTTGCGCTGATCGCATCGATCTTCGCCGCCATGGTGCTCGTTCCAAAGATGCTGCCGATCCTGATCGATCGCACGCACCGATACGTCAGCGAACCGGCGCTGCGCATCCTTTTTGCCGTTATCTTCCTGCTTGCCGCCGTGGCCACGTATGCGAAGAGCGAAGGCGTCTTACCGGCGTACTTCCTCGGTCTCGCGTGCGCGGGCGTGATGATCGCCTATCCTGACGTCAAGCGCCGCCTCCAAACGATGACGATGACGCTGCTTGCGCCCTTTTATTTTCTCAAGGCCGGAACATACATCGAGTTCGGGGCTGCCCTCGCTAATGCGGCTCTCATCGCCGCACTGTTCTTCGTCAAAGTGATCGCGAAGATTGTCGCAGTATTTCCGCTCGCACGCTACGCCTTTAAATATCCGAGCTCGAATGCGAACTACCTAACGTTGATGATGGCAACGGGCCTGACTTTCGGAACGATTTCGAGCCTCTATGGACTGACGCACCATTACATCAGCCAAGCGCAGTACACTGCACTCGTCACCGTCGTTATTTTGACGGCGGTCGTCCCCACGGCTATCGCGCAAGCTCTGTTCAAACCGCGCGAAGAACCCGAAGAGATGGAGTCTGAGGTGCCCTAAGTTATCCAACAAGGCATGGCGCGCGGACGGCCGAAGGAGCGCCGTATGGAACTACGTTATGGCGATCGAGTACTCATTACAAACCTTGGGATCGAGGGACAGGTCATCGAAGTGGATACCGGAGCATCGTCGTGCGCTACAAGAAAGCCGACGGCGAGCTGACGGACACCGCTTCGCGGCCGCCGCTTCTCCGAACGTCAGCTGCGTTCATTTCGGAGCTGCAGCTGCACGGCTCCTCCGCCTGGACCGTCGACGATCTCATTCGCGCGGCGACGCTGCGCCTCGACTGTTCGCAGCTTCGCTCGCTCTTCGCGCCCGGTTACGCAGCAGATGCGCTTGACGACCTTGCATGGGCCCAGACCCACGGCCCTGCCAAACGCTTGCGCCTCGTCGCCTCGGTGCTCGTCGAGATCGGCCTCGCGCAACAGAAGATGGCGCAAGACCTCAGCGACCCAAGTGTCGTGGTGAGCTTGTCTAACCATGACTCCATCCCGCTGCTTACGCGAGACGTTGCGCTCAGCCTCATCGACGACCGTCTTACGGCGGCCGTCAGCACGCGCGGCGTCACCCGCGACGAGATCGACGCCGCATTCACCTGGCTCACGAGCCCCTATGTGGCCCGCGCGATTTGGACCGACGACACTCACACCGCAATCGTCATCCACCCCACCCCGTCACCCTGAGCCATGTCGTGAACGCGTTTCCTCGTGTCGAAGAAGCGCTCGAATCGGCCTGCGGGATCGAGTTCACCGCGGCAGTCGCACGCATCGAGCATCGCGGAACGCTAGTATTCGAACGCGCGTACGGCATAACGCGCTACGACGCGATGGCGAAGCCGGTCTATTGCGATACGCGCTTTGACCTTGCATCGCTTACCAAGCTTTTCGTTGCGACGCTCGCTTTGCGGCTGGTAGCCGACGGCACGTTTGTGCTCGATGAGCCGTTGTGGCGAATTCTTCCGGAGTGGAAGAACGGCGAACGCGCCGCCGTTACGATGCGCATGCTGCTCGCGCATAACTCCGGCATGAACTCCGGGGCCGATTATCGCACGATCCTCGATGAGAACGTCGAGCGCTTTGCGCTCCGTTCCGAGCTGCTGGCACGACCGGGCGAGCGGGTCATCTATAGCGATCTTGGTTTCATCGTTCTTGGCGTCGCGATCGAGCGCGCCACCGGCGTTTCTCTAAGCGCGCTCGCTCATCGCACGTTTGGTGGCTCGCTCGGTTTTCGTCCGCGCTTCTCGGAGCGTGCGGCCATGCCGGCGACGGAAGAAGATGCTTGGCGCGGGCGCGTTGCGGGTTTCGTCCACGACGAAAAGGCCTATCTGATGGGTGGCGTTGCGGGGCATGCGGGACTCTTCGGAACGGCGGCCGACGTTGCGGCGATGACGGAGTCGTATCTCGGTCCACAGCGTTACGAGGGGAGGCTGCCGCTGCAGCTCGTCCGCGAAGCAACGCAAGAGCAGGCGGCCGACCCCGTTCTGCGCCGCGGCTTAGGGTGGGCGCTCAAGACGAGTAACGACAACTCGTGCGGTCGTTGGATGGATCCCTCGTCGTTCGGTCATACCGGGTTTGTCGGCACTTGCGTCTGGGCCGATCCGGTGCGCGATCTGCAGGGCGTCTTGCTTACGAATGCCGTCTATTTTGGACGGGACGCCACGCCGAGTCCGGGGCCCGGATTACGCGTGCGCTTCTACGAAGCGATGGTCGAGGATTTGCGACTCTGATGCTCGCCGTCGGCTTGATGAGCGGAACTTCTCTCGACGGCATCGACGCGGCTTTGGTTCAAATTCTTCCACGCGGATCGACGTACTCGCTGCAATTGGTGCGCTTCGAGATATTCCCGTTTAGCAGCGCGCTGCACGACGAGTTACGTGCGGCGCTTCCGCCCAATGCGGGAAGCGTTGCCGCCGTCGCACGGCTGCATCACGCCCTCGGTCAGGCGTTTGCGCAAGCGGCAAAAGCCGTGATGGGATCGCAGGAAATCGATTTTGCGGCCTCGCACGGCCAGACGCTCTGGCACGATGGCGCTGCGCACGTCACGCTGCAGGTCGGTGATGCCTTTTTAATCCGTGAGGCCGTCGGTGCGACGGTTTGTTACGATTTCCGCAGCGCGGATTGTGCGGCGGGCGGCCACGGCGCACCGCTCACGGCGCGCGTGGACGCCTTACTGCTCGGGGACGCCGGTGAAGATCGCATCGCGCTCAACTTGGGCGGCATTGCGAACGTTACGACCCTGCGCAGAGGTGCGCCACCCGAAGAGGCCGTCGCTTTCGATACGGGTCCAGGCAACATGCTGCTCGACGCATTCGTGACCGAGCGCACCGCCGGGCGGCAGCGTTTTGATGCCGGCGGCGATTTGGCTCGCCTGGGACGCGTTCACGAAACGCTGCTCGATGAAATGCTCGCCGACGACTTCTTCGCAGCTCCGATTCCAAAGACGACCGGTCGAGAACGCTTCGGCGAACAATTTCTCGCACAGCACCCGCGGCTCAGCGCGCTCTCGCTCGAAGACGGCGCCGCCACGCTGTCGGAAGTGACGGCTGCATCGGTCGCGCAGGCGATTGAGCGAACCGGATTGCGAAATGCCCGCGTTTTCGTCAGCGGCGGCGGCACCCGCAATCGCACGCTGATGGAACGTCTGGCGGCACGGCTGCATCCCGCACCCGTCGAACTCTCCGATGTACTGGGGTTGCCGGCGAACGCCAAGGAGGCGATGGCCTTCGCGGTACTCGGCTACGAAACACTACGCGAGCGTGCCGGTAACGTTCCGGCGGCCACCGGCGCAAAGCGTCCCGTCGTGCTCGGCGCGATCGCGCCGCAGAACCTGCGAGAGCTCCTCGCGAGAGTCGAACGCGAATGCACGGCGTCTTCGTAGGCGTCGACGCGGGCGGCAGTCGAACGACCGCGGCCCTCGCTCGCGGTCAAGAGCTCGTTCGAACGATCACCGACCGCGCCGCGAATCCCAATCTCATCGGGGTCGATGCTGCCGCTAGGATGATCGAACGTTGCGTTACGCTCGTACTCGACGGTGAAACCCCCAGCGCAATCGGGATCGGCGTTGCCGGCGCCGGCGACGAAAGGGTTGCGGCGCACTTACGGGCATCGTTGAGCCGCTGCTTTCCCACCGCGCGCATCGCGCTTTGTCACGATGCTCGCATCGCGCTGCGAGCCGCGCTGCCGGAGGGTGACGGCCTCGTGCTGATTGCCGGAACCGGTTCGATCGCGTATGCGGAAATCGGAGCTCAAACCTTTCGCGCTGGAGGCTACGGCTATCTGTTGGGAGATAAGGGATCAGGGTATGCTATTGGCGCCGCCGCCCTGCGTCACTTGTTTGCCGTAATGGAAATCGGCTCCGCGCAAAACGCGATGCTCGCCGAGCTGGCGGGGCACCTCGGCGTGAACGATCGCTCGGGGGCTCTTGCGCGCATTTACCAAAGCTCGACGCCCGTCGCCGATATCGCCGCTTGTGCGCCGCTGGTGCTGCGTCACGCCGACGGCGGCGAGGAGCTTTCGACCGGCATCGTGCAGCATGCGGCCCAGGGGCTCTTCGAACTAATTGCGCGCGTTACGATCCGGAGTCCGAAGTGCGCGCTACCCGTTGTCTTTTCGGGAGGGCTGCTACGACAGCGCAACGCTCTCACGGAACGGCTCGAGCAATGCATCGCCGGCGCGCCGCTCGACGTGCGCGTTCTTGCAGCCAGAGTCGAACCGTATATCGGCGCGCTCTCCGAGGCGCGGCGTCTGATGGCGGCATCGTGACGCACCGCCTGCCGCCGACGGAAGCAGAAAACCCGCAGAGTGCGGGGCTCGATCTGCTTACGACGCCGGCGCTCGTCGAACTGCTCATCGCCGATCAGCGCTCTGCCGTGGATGCTGCGCTCGCGCAAGCGCAGGTGATTGCGCGAGCCGTTGACGAGATCGCACGCCGGCTTTCGCGCGGCGGACGGCTGCACTACGTCGGTGCCGGCAGCAGCGGCCGAATCGCCACGCTCGATGCATCGGAGATGCCGCCGACTTTTGGAACGCCACCGGAGATGGTGCAGGCTCATATCGCCGGCGGGACCACTGCGCTCACCAGCGCGGTGGAAGGCGCCGAAGATGACGCGAGCGCCGGCGACGCCGCGATGCTCGAATGCGTACGGCCCGACGATGCGGTGGTCGGCATCTCGGCGAGTGGAGCGGCAGCGTTTGTCGTCGCTGCGATTGCTCGCGCCGCAACGATCGGCGCATACACGATTGCGCTCACCGGCGACGCGCAATCCGCGCTTGCGCGCGCGGCTGAACTGGCGATCGTTCCGCCGACCGGCGCCGAAGTACTCGCCGGATCGACGCGGTTGAAAGCGGGGACCGCGCAGAAGGTCGCGCTCAACGCGATCTCCACCGCGGTGATGGTGCGATTGGGCAAGGTCTACGATAACCTGATGGTCGACGTCGTCGCAAACAACCGGAAGCTCCGCGGCCGCGCGCTGCGCCTGGTCGTGCGTCTCGCGCAGGTGAACGAGGAGCGGGCCGAAGAGCTGCTGGCGCAAGCCGGCGGAAGCGTCAAGATCGCCGTCGTGATGGAGTTCCACGGCGTCGATGCGACGCAAGCACGCGCGCTTCTGGAACGAAACGACGGCGTGTTGAGACAACTTCTCTGACACAACTCGCGGCGTTGCTGCTGGCAGCCATTGCATTCGTGCCGATGGACGATCGCCCCGTGACGGCCGAGTTGCCCGTGATGCTCGGACGAATTGCCGGCGTCCGGGTCGAGGCGCCACCGCGTGATCTGATCGGCCGCTTTCTCGTTCCGGGACGTTCCGACGATCTCATCGCCTGGCTGAATCGAGAAGCCGGAAGACCGCAGACCCGCGCCTTCGTCGTCTCCACAGATATGCTGGCGTACGGCGGTCTGCTCGCCTCTCGCGTTCCCGGGCCGTCCTACGCGGATGCCGTCTTTCGCTTGCGTGAGCTCGTGCAGTTGCGCCTCGAATCTCCCGGCGCTTGGATCGGTGCCTTCGGTACGATCATGCGCCTCGCTCCGACCGGCATTCCCGCCGGCACGCCGTTTTTCGCTGCATATCCAATGTGGCCGTATCTGCAGCAGTATGCCAACCTGCACGATCCTCCGTTACCCGGCGAAGCGGCAAGCGCAGGGCACCTTCGCGAATTGATTGGTGAGCCGGCTCTCGACGCTTATCTTGCAACGCGCGCGCGCAATCTCGCCGTCGATCGGCTTCTCTTGCAAATGACGGGAGAGGGCGTCATCGATCGGCTCGTACTCGGACAGGACGATGCAGGTCCGGTCGGTCTCCACGTGCGTGAAGTCGCGCTCCTGCAATCGGAGCTGGCGGGCGCAAATCTCGCGAACCGCGCGTCGATCGAGCCGGGCGCCGACGAGCTCGGCATGGCTTTGGTTGCGCATGCCATCGCGCGCGCGGCGACGTGGACACCGCGCATCGGCGTGCGTTACTCGACGCCGGAGGGTGCCCTCTATCAAGATCCGATCGAGTACGCGCCGATTTCGGCGGCGATCGACGCATTGATCGGGGTCTGCGGCGCCGTCCGCGATGACTCGCAGAGCGAGATCGTGCTCTACGTGCGCGTCCCCGGCACGACTTCGTCAGAAGATGATGCGCTGATGGGCGAGATGAAGAACGACGTCGATCGAGGCCGCTCGGTGGCCTTTGCCGATCTTTCCTACCTTACGTCGTATCGCGATCAGGCTGCGTTTGCGCAACGTCTGCTGACGTCAGGCTTAGCGTCGCGGCTCGACGCCTACGCGTCGTGGAACACGAACGCCAACACGGTCGGCAGCGCACTTGCCGAAGCGATCGCCGCCGGGGTCGGACGGCGGTTGCATACGTACGATGCTTTGGCGCATCGCACGTTCACGTTCGTTCGCTTCGTCGACGATTACGCGTACCACGACGAGGTCCGGCCGCAGCTTAACGCCACGCTCGCCGCGCAGGGAATCACGGATCATACGCTCCTGGCGCCCGCCGCGGCTGCCTCGATCGCACAGCTCGACCGCTCGCTACTCTGGAACGATGCGGTTGGGATTCTCTCGCAACTCGATCCGGGCTACCATGTAGCCGCTATCTCGATTGGTCTGCCATGGAGCCGGACGTTCGAGACGTCCATCGATGTAGGCATCGCCCCCGACCTGTCACCCTGAGCCTGTCGAAGGGTAGCAGGGGAAGTCTCGAAGGCTTATTGACCTAAGTTATCTTCTGGTTCAAAGGTGGTACGTTCGCAGCGATGGTTACCCCCGTTTGCCGCCGAAGAGTGCGACAATTCTCGGCGTGTACGGAGGGGCTTACGTTGAAAAAACTCGCGCCAACTCTTTGGGTTTGCGCAATTGCCGCGATTCTCGGTGCGTGCAGTGGCGGCGCGACTTCGAGTTCTCTGGGGGCACGCAGCGGGTCGCTGCCGGATTCAGGTTCCGGGAGCGGTTCGCCGATCAAGCATATCGTGCTCATCGTTCAAGAGAACCGTACCTTCAACAATTTTTTCGCGACGTTTCCCGGCGCAACGGGAACGACCGTCGGGAAAGAGCTCGTCAACGGCTACACTAAGTCCATTAACCTAACAGAGACGGCGCTCTCGAACCAAAAGAATCTCAACCATTCGTACCCGGGATTTTTGCGGGCCTACGACGGCGGCGGGATGAACGGCTTTAATACAGTCGACTTTGCTGGGAGCGGCAGAGCCGAAAGGTCGGCGCCGTATGAGTACGTCAATCCGTCCGACATCGCTCCCTATTGGTCGCTGGCGGAAACCTATTCGCTCGGCAATGCGATGTTTACGACCCAGGGGAGCGAGAGCTTTCCGGCCCATCAAGATCTGATTCGGGGCGGCACCGCGATCAACTCAACCCAGAGCCTCATCGACAACCTGCCGTATACCAATCAGGCGTGGGGGTGTGACTCGCCTCCCGGAAGCAAGACGGCGATAATCACGACGAGCCTTAAACTAAGGCCTCACTCCGGGCCGTTTCCCTGCACTAATGATTTCCCGGGGTCAGGAAGCAACTACTTGACGCTGAGGGACCTGTTCGATGGCGCGTCCCCGGCCATCACTTGGAAATACTACACGCCGGCGCTCGGCGATGCGGGCGGGATTTGGAGCGCGTTCGACGTGATCTATCCGGTCCGCAACGGCCCGGAATGGACGAACAATGTTATTTCGCCCGAAACGAACATCTTAACGGACATCTCGAATGGCCAGTTGGCGCAGATGTCCTGGGTGATCCCCGACAGCGCGGATTCCGACCATCCCGGAAGTAGCTCCGACAACGGGCCGTCGTGGGTGGCCAGCGTCGTCAACGCGATCGGCGAAAGCCAATATTGGAATTCGACGGCCGTCGTCGTCGTGTGGGACGATTGGGGCGGTTTTTACGATTCCGTAGCGCCGCCGCTGCCGCGCGACAATCAGGGCGGCCCCGGCTTCCGTGTGCCGATGCTCGTCGTCTCGCCGTACTCGACGGTCGGTCAGGGGAGTAAGGGCGGCTATATTTCCAACGTCGTGTACTCGTTCGGCAGCATCATCCGCTTCGTCGAGGACACGTTCAGCCTCGGACGGCTCGGAACGACCGACGAGACGACCAACAGCCTCGGGCCGGAAAACGGGAGCCGAGGCGGCGACATGTTCGACTTCAATCAATCGCCGCGTCAGTTCGAGTCGATCGGCTCGAAGTATTCGCGGTCGTTTTTCCTACATCGGAGGCCTTCCAATAAACCAGTCGACACGGAATAGACCGGAGGAACCGGCGCCCAAGAGGCTGGCCGGAGCTCTTTGGATTTGCGCGACGGCCGCAATGCTCGCTGCCTGCAGCGGCGGCGGGACTTCGAGCTCGTTGGGCACGCGCCCGTACCTGCTGCCCAATTCGGGATCCGGAAGCGGTTCGCCGATCAAACATATCGTGCTCGTCATTCAAGAGAATCGTTCGTTCAACAATCTGTTCGCGACGTTTCCCGGCGCCACCGGAGCGACCGTCGGCAAAGAACTGGTACATGGGAAGACGAAGCGTATCACACTTTCCGAGGTGCCTCTCGAGGACAAAAAAGATCTCATCCACTCATACACGGGATTCTTAACGGCCTATAACGGCGGAAAGATGAACGGCTTCAATCTGATTCGGCGACTTCTGTCGAGCTCGCCTGAAGGTAAGGAGCCGTACGAGTACGTCAGGCCGTCCGACGTCGTTCCTTATTGGACGCTGGCCTCAACGTACGCGCTCGCCAATGCGATGTTCACGACCCAGGGGAGCGAGAGCTTCCCGGCCCATCAAGATCTCATTCGTGGGGGCACCGCAATCGATTCGACCGAGAGCCTAATCGACGATATTCCGAATGTCAATGAGAGCTGGGGCTGCGATTCGCCCAGCACAAGCAAGACATCGCTCATCACGATCCAGCTTCAGTTAAGAAAGCGCGCCGGCCCATTTCCATGCACGAAAGATTTCCCGGGTTCAGGCAGCAGCTACTTGACGCTGCGAGACCTGTTTGATGCTGCGTCACCGGCCATCTCTTGGAAATACTACGCACCCGCGCTCGGTGATCGGGGCGGGATTTGGAGTGCGTTCGACGTGATCTATCCGGTTCGCTACGGCCCCGAATGGACGGCAAACGTTATCTCGCCCCAAGCGACCATCCTCACGGACATCTCGGGCGGCAACTTGGCGCAAATGTCCTGGGTCGTCCCCGACAACGAGGACTCCGACCACCCGGGCAGTGGCTCCGACGACGGACCGTCGTGGGTAGCCAGCATCGTTAATGCGATCGGCGAAAGCCAATATTGGAACTCGACGGCAATCATCGTCGTGTGGGACGATTGGGGCGGTTTCTACGATCCCGTTGTGCCGCTTTGCGCGTCGGGTTCGCCCTGCCGCGACAATCAGGGGGGCCCGGGCTTTCGCGTGCCGATGCTCGTGATCGCGCCTTACTCGACCGTCGGACAAGGGAGTAAGGGCGGCTATATTTCGAACGAGGCCTACTCGTTCGGCAGCACAATCCGGTTCATCGAGGACACGTTCGGTCTCGGACGGCTCGGAACGACCGACGAGACGACCAACAGCATCGGGCCGGAAAGTGGAAGCCAAGGCGGCGATATGCTCGACTACAATCAGTCGCCGCGTCAGTTCCAGCCGATCGGCTCGAAGTATTCGCGATCGCACTTTCTTCACGAAAAACCATCACGACTTCCAGTCGATACGGAATAGCGCATAAGGCGGATGATAGCGTGGATTCGACCTGCTTTTGCGGCTACGATAACGCCGGCAATCCCTTTTCTGAACTCGAGCGACAAAAATCCTGGGGGTGTCCAGAGGAACGGGAAGTTTGTCGCGGTCGGCAATCGAGGGGTGGAATAATCAATCGGTTCTCCGCAGGTTCAAAGACGACTCCAGGGATGGCACATACCCGTTTGCGGCCCTTGTCGGTGTCAACGATTCACTCTACGGCACCACGCCTGATGGAGGCGCGCACGGCTGTGGAACCATCTTCTGCTTGAAGCCGTAACTGAACCGATGAGAGTCCTGCCACAGCAATCGGTTAGTTAGCTGTGTAGCTATGGCGTACGCGCGGATGGCGACAGCGCGGCGGTTTCGCTCGCTGCAGCCTCGCAGTTTAGCGGCTTAGATCGCGGCGATCCATTGGTGTGGCCTACTGCACTCCGCACCTCGCCGCTCGACTGCTCCGGTGGGACTGAGCCCGAGCCTGCCGAAACGCACTCAAGCCCGTGTCGTTCACGGTGCAAGGAGCACATTAGGATTAAGAGTCGAGGGTTGAGGGGCTTCGCGCTAAGCGTTTGCGCGGCTGTCGTTATGCTCGCCGGGTGCGGCGGATCGCAGCCGCCGATCGGCGCGCCGGGCGCGATGCCGCAAACTTCCGCGATCACGCCAGCTCAAGCGGCGCCCCGTCGCGTTCTTCCTTCGTCGTCGTCCTACCGGCTGCTGTACCGCTTCCCTGGTTCAGCAAATAACGGTTACGATCCGCAATCGGGTTTGATCGATGTAAACGGCACTTTGTACGGCACAACGGTCTCCGGCGGTAAATACGACAACGGAACTGCCTACAGCATAACCACAAGCGGCGACGAGCAGGTCTTGCACGACTTCGGTAATGTTTCCGATGGAAGTAACCCAGCAGCGGGCTTGACCAACGTTAATGGCACCTTCTACGGTACGACGCCCCATGGCGCCCCCCCCGGGCGTAGATCTTGGCGTCGGTCAAGCCGTTATTTTGTTGTCGGTATCCCTATCGGACCACGATTCCCTAGCTATGCGCAAATGCTGCAACAAGAGTGCTGGCCTTTTCCAGTTAACGCTCGCACATATGATTTGGAATAGATGACCCACCGACGACGCCCATTAGGAGATTAGCGCGATGTCGATCCTGAAAACTAGCCGCCTAGCGATCGCGAGCCTCGCCATCGTAGGCGGTTGCGCGTATGGCGGTTAGCGACTGCCTTCGGGGACGCAGCCCGCCGTCGTCCGCTCGACAGATTCGCACGTTGGCCGGCATTACACTTTCGCATCGGACTATCTCGCTAGAGCCGTCGATGTTTTTAGCGGCACGCGGCAAATCGGGCAAATCACCGGTTTCAACGAGCCCGAAGGCCTGACCACCGATAGCTCCGGCAATCTGTATGTCGCCAATACCGACGGCCACGACATCGAAGAGTTCGCACCGCCTTACACCGGCGGTCCCATCGCGACGATTCCCGATCCCGATGGCCTGCCGACCGCCGTTGCGGTGACGCGGGGAGGTGTGCTAGCGGTCGTTAATATCTGTAACGGGTCACCATATTCCGGCTGCATGGTCCGGCCGACGGCACATTTCTACGCTAAGGATCACTTCACGTCGCCGTGCGCCACGGTGCCGATCTTCCGAACCGGTCTCTCCGGCGCGTTCGATGATAGCGGGAACCTGTATGTCGGCGGTTTGAGTAAGTTCGAGCGGACACAGATCGGCGTGATCGTGGGAGGCTGCAGCGCCAAGGCGATTCTGAAGTTGACGCCGCAATACGCGATCAAGTTTCCATCCGGAATCCAGATCGATACCAACGATAATGTCGTTATTCTCGACGGTTCGAGCGACCAGCTCGACATTTTTGCAGCCCCTGCGAAAAACTCCAGGATGCTATTCCTTATTTCAACTGCTCCCTTGAACGATACTCAGCTTGGCGACGGTCTTGCGCTGAGTAGCGATGGAAAGCGGTTCTACATTTCGGATTGGGCAAACCATCAAACGGAAGAATACGCCTATCCCGCAGGCGGCTCGGCGATCCGGATCCTGCGCTCGAATCCCTCGTGTGATTGCGAGGGTGTTGGAGTCGCCCCCGCGGAATTTCCCTGAACGCACGCCGAGTTCGTGCTCATCGATCTCAATGATGCCTCCGCGGCGAATGCGGCAGCTAATCTGATCGCCGACAAGTATTTGAGATTGGACGTACTTATAACAACGCGGAGCCCAGTGATCTCTGCGGTTTCGACCGGAGTCAGCTTTACAGCGATGAGGGGCCGCCGATCGGCGCCGTGGGCGAGGAGCTATGGGACGAGACGGCTTACGACGTTGCAGAGTGGGCGCTAAGCTGAGGCAGGCAGAAGCTAACTCCGGGCTTTCTTCCCAACGCCTTGTTATGGGTGAGAACGTGACGCATCGTGTGTGCTTTGCGTGCCGCCCCCGGCCCAGACCCCTAAAGATTGGCGGAACCGGAACCAGAATCGCCCAAGGGCTTCGGAACTTCCGGTCGGCCGGGGGCGCTCAAGTACCTTCATTGGCTTCGCCTGCGATGGCCCGGGTCAGCGAATCGTCTTCGGGCAGCCGAGGCTCGCCGCTCGGATACGCTCCGCCGGGATGGTTTGCTTGGAACCGTTTGGAAAGCAGCGTCAGATATTCGAAGTTCTCCCATAGGGCGGGATTGTCGAGCGTGCGACGTAAGTGCGTGATGAGCGGCAGCATTACGTCCCAGTTGCGAATCACCATATAGGCAAAAACGTCACATGCTACGTCGCGATCGATGACGCCGCTTTTTATCAGGCCCCCGAGGGACTCGAACACGTTTGCAACCGTGCTTATCGCTGCGTATTCGCCGCTAAATGGCACCGTCGTTGCGTTGACGCGTTCGACCGGGTCCTTCAGGCGCTTTGGGAGTTCGAAGGAAACGAATGTTTGAGCCGTCTGGAACTTGTTGCTTTCCATGGTTTCGCGGAACTCGGTAAGCGCGGCGATTTGGTTGCTGCCGCGCATATGCCGCAATTGAATCAATGCGGCAATGGCCGACGCGGCGATGACCAGAAAGGTTCCCAGAGTGCCAATCGCGATCACCCATTCAGCCGACACTTATGGGTTCACCCCTCGGTCAGGATTTGCCATGCGAGGTATGATTCGCCAGGTCCGGCGGACTCTCTTATGTTCCGGTGAGCGGCGAACATGGCCTCCGCGCGATCGAGCATGTACCGGACGCGGAATCGTCAAGCCACGCATCGTTTCCGCCAACCCCGCTCAGGATGACACCGGAAAATCCGGGCCGTCGACGTACGAGCGGTCCAACGCGGTGACTTCCAGACATCCCAGTAGCCGCAGTGTGCGAACGATGCCGCTGCGAAGAATCTCGATCGCTTTGCCGACGCCTGGGCCGCCCGCCGCTCCCAACCCGTACGCGTACGCGCGTCCCACAAGTACCGCGCGCGCGCCTAAAGCGATCGCTTTGACGATGTCGCTGCCACGTCGAATGCCACCGTCAAGATAAACTTCGGCGCGCCCGGCGACCGCGTCGAGTACTTCGGGCAACGCGAGCAGCGTCGGCGCGACGCAGTCGAGCTGCCGGCCACCGTGATTGGACACAACGATGGCGTCGGCGCCCGCATCGAGTGCGCGACGCGCGTCCCCTGCGCCCAGTACGCCTTTGACGACGATCGGTCCCTGCCAGGCAGCGCGAATCCAAGTAATATCCTGCCACGTTACCGTCGAACGTTCGAGCGCGGCCCCCACGTCCTCGTACGCCATCGCTCCCTCACCCGGAATCACGACGTTAGGAAACTTCATCATTCCGCCGTCGCGCAGAAAGTCGAGCAGCCACGCGGGGCGTGCGAGAAGTTGTCCGACGTGCGGCACCATTTTCAACGGATCGCCGCTGAGGAGCTCTCGGCCGCCGTTGCGCAAATCGCGTTCGCGCTGTCCCGCGACCGCAGTGTCGATCGTCACGAGGAGCGCCGAGAAACCCGCGGCGCGCGCTCGTTGGATCGCCGCCGTTGCGGCCTATCGGCCGCCGATGAGATAGAGCTGATACCATACCGGACCGCTCGAAGCGGCCTTCACCTCTTCGAGGCGGCAGCCGGAGAGCGTCGATAAAATGTATGCCGTGCCCGCCGCGCCGGCTTGCGCGGCGGCAACGCACTCGCCGCGCCGAAAGAACATGCGGCTGCTGCCGATCGGCGCCAGCAAGAAGGGCAGTTCGACCGGCGTTCCGAGCACGGTCGTGCGCAGATCGCAGGTGCCCATCGCCGCCGCGTTGCGCGGCAGAAAGCGCACTCGATCGAAGACGGCGCAGTTCTCGCGCAACGTGACCTCGCCATCGGCGCCGCCGTCAATATAATCGAAGAGAACCCGCGGAAGCCGAGATCGCGCTCGTCGTCGCAGGTCCTCGATCGTGAAAATGCCGGTCACCCGGTTCCGCCCATCGAGCACTTGACGTTTGCCTTACAAAAACGATACCCTGTCTCGGCATTATGGACGTTCGGTTCGTCGCCACCGCATTCGCGACCGCATTCACGATCATCGATCCGATCGGCATGATTCCCATGACGCTCGGAGCAACGGCGCGCGACCTGCCGAAGCGGCGCAATCAGATCATCGATCAAGCCGTGCTCGTCGCGGCCGCCATAATTCTTTTCATGGGTCTCGTCGGCCGTCTGATTCTCGGTTATCTCGGGATCACGCTGCCGGCCTTTACGATTGCCGGCGGAATTCTGCTCTTTTTGATCGCGATCGATATGCTCTTCGCGCGCCCAACCGGCGCGAAACGCACCGAGGCCGAAGAACGCGAGGCTGCGCAGACCGAGAATCCCGCCGTCTTTCCACTCGCCGTGCCGATGATCGCCGGACCCGGAACGATCGCTACCGTACTGCTGTTGGTCACGCTCGCGCACGGAGACCGGCTCGAATTTGTCGTAATCGCCCTTGCATATGCCATTGCGTTGTTCGTTACGTGGCTCTGCATGCGCGGCTCCTCGTTCCTGATTCGCGTGATCGGGACGACGGGGATCCACGTGGTCAGCCGGCTTCTCGGCATTATCCTCGCCGCGCTCGCCGTTCAGTTCGTCCTCAACGGCCTCGCACTAACGCCGCTGCTACGGCGATGAGAGGCCTGGATCGGCGACCCATTCTTCGTAAATGGTTTTCTCGATTGGCGGCAGTTGCGTGTCCGGGGGCAACTTGAAGCTGGCGAGCGGGAAGGGGAACGGAATCTCGTGCGGAGGCTGCGTAAACGGATCGGATCCGGGATCGTAGCAGAACGGCCAGACGATCGCGCCATCTTCCGAGGAGCCGTTGGGATAGGTGTACTCGTAGCGGCCGTAATAGCAATCGAGCCCGTTGTCGCGCCAGCTTCTCGTCGGCGTGATGATACCGTTCCCGTGCTCGCTGCCCCGCAACGATGAGGGAATGCCGAACGCGTAGTCTTTGCTCGCGGACTCCTGCGACCCGGGGTCGATGGTCGGGATCGCGTGCGGGTCGTTCTGTTTGTTGAGCTGCGCGACTTCTTTGGCGAAGCCGGCTTCGTCGCGTTCGATCCTCGACGGAATCATCGACGGGTGCCGAGGAAGCGCGGGGGCTCGAATGGCGACGATTTTGGCCAGCTCGCGGCGCGGCGTCCGTGCCGGTGCTGCTTCGTGCTGCACGACGACGCGCGCGGCGCGCCGCGGCGGAGTTGGCGCGGGTATAGAAGGCGGCGGCCGTTGGATCGTAATCGTCGTCGTCGAAGTAACGATTTCTTTTGCGCCGCGCGCTACAAACACGTGTACCACCGCCCAAAACAGCAGCGCCAAAACGACGATATGCACGGCGACGGACGCAAGCGCCGACCATAACAGCGCCCGGCGGCGCCGTTCGAACCTTCCTGAGATCAAGCGGTCGTTCGAATTCCTACTTTAGCGGATGGGTTGGCAGAGTTCGATAAGTACGCCGTCGGTCGCCTTCGGATGCAAAAAGGCGATTAAATTTCCGTGAGCCCCTTTGCGCGCGTGCTCGTCAATCAGTCGGACCCCCTTAGCTTTGAGGACGGCAAGGGTCGTTTCGATGTCGGCGACGCGGTAGGCCGTGTGATGAAGCTTCGAGGCGGCATCTCCCCGGAACCGAGCGATCGGCGAGGCTTCGTCGAGCGGAAGCAGCAGCTCGACGAACGAGCCTCCGGCCTCCAAGCCCAACGCCTCGACGCCTTGATCGTTTACGATCTCGCGATAGACTTGCCTGAAGCCGAGCGTTTGCGTGTACAGGCGCAACGTCGCATCGAGGTCCTTGACGACGATCGCGATGTGGTCAATCTCCATTATGCGACGACTTCTTTGGCTCGGTAGGTGCCGAAGACATCGCGCAGCACGTTGCAAATCTCGCCGAGCGTCGCGCCGGCATCGGCCGCATCGATGAACGGCGGCATTAAATCTCGCGTGCCCACGGCAGCGTCGCGGACGGCCGCAAGCGTTCGCGTAACGGAATCCGAATCGCGCGAGGCGCGTAATGCGTGCAGTCGCTCGACCTGCTCGCGCTCGGCACGCTCGTCAATCTGCTGCAGGGCAATCGGCGCGCCGGTCTCCGCTTCGGCGAAGCGATTGACGCCGACGACCACCTGCTCCCCCCGTTCGATGGCTTGCTGCGCGGCGTAGGCTGAGTCGGCGATGCGTGCCTGCATCCACCCGGTTTCGATCGCCGCGATGCTTCCGCCCATGGCGTCGACTTCCGCTATCAATCCCGCCGCGCGTTCGATCAGCTCGTTGGTGAGGGTTTCGAGGTAGTAGGAGCCTGCCATCGGATCCACGACATCGGCGACACCGGACTCGTACGCGATGATCTGCTGGGTGCGCAACGCGACGCGCGCACTGTCGGCAGTCGGAAGCGCCAGCGCCTCGTCCTTACCGTTCGTATGCAGCGATTGCGTGCCCCCGAGGACCGCCGCGAGCGCCTGCAGCGCGACGCGTACGACATTATTCTCGGGCTCCTGCGCCGTGAGCGTAGAGCCGCCCGTCTGCGCGTGAAAACGTAACGCGAGCGAGCGCGGGTCGCGGCACTCGAACTCGTCGCGCGTTATGCGTGCCCAGAGATAGCGCGCCGCCCGAAACTTCGCAATCTCCTCGAAGAAATCGTTGTGGGCGTTCCAAAAGAACGAGATGCGTGGCGCGACGTCATCGAGCGCGATCCCGGCTTCGCGCGCGGCCTGAAGGTAGGCCTTACCGTTGGCGAGCGTAAACGCGACCTCTTCAACGGCCGTGGAGCCGGCTTCGCGAATGTGATAGCCGGAAACCGAGATGGCGTTCCAAAGCGGCACCTCGCGCGCGCAGTACGACATGACGTCGGTGACCAGTCGCATGGAAGGCTTGGGCGGGTAGATGTAGGTCCCGCGCGCGACGTATTCCTTGAGCACGTCGTTCTGCACGGTTCCGCCAAGTTTGGAAAATGGAATCCCGCGCCGGCGCGCGACGGCGAGATAGAATGCCAGCAAAATTGCGGCGGGTGCGTTGATCGTCATTGAGACGGTTACGCGGTCGAGTGGCACTTCGTCGAGCAGCGTCTCCATATCCCCAATCGAATCGATCGCGACCCCCACCTTGCCGACCTCGCCGCGGGCCGCAGGTGCGTCGGAATCGTATCCGAGCTGCGTTGGGAGATCGAAGGCGACGGAGAGTCCCGTCTGGCCGCGTTCGAGCAGATAGCGATAACGCGCGTTCGATTCGGCCGCCGTAGCAAAGCCGGCATACTGGCGCATCGTCCAAAGCCGCCCGCGGTACATGCCGGCGTGGATGCCGCGGCCGTATGGAAAAGTGCCCGGCTCTCCGAGATCGTGCGGCGTACCTTCGACCGCATCGTAGACCGCTTCGATCGGGATCCCCGACCCATTAAGCTCTCTAGCCACCCTTGTCATCCTGAGGTTGTCGAAGGATCGTTACCAGCGGCGCTCCGTTTTCGACGCTCGAGCCGGCGGCGGCGTGAACCGCGCTGACGACTCCGGCTCGATGGGCGCGTATCTCGTTCATCATCTTCATCGCCTCGATTACCGCTACGACTTGACCTTCGCTCACCGCATCGCCTTTTGTCACGGCAAGTTCGATGACGAGCCCGTGCATCGGCGATCGCACGTCGTCGCCGCGTGACGAATTCGCACGCTTGCGTGTGGCGGCCAGGCGGGGCGCAGTGCGGTGGGACGTAACGCGGGGCATCGGCAGCGGCAAATGCCGCTGCGTTCCGGCGGCCGGCCGCAACGTCGCAGCGAACGGCTCGAGAGTGGCGGTGCCGTAGGAGCCGTCCACGACGGCCGGATGGTCGCAGAGCGCGCGCAGCAGCGGCAGCGTTGTCGGTACGCCTTCGACGACGTACTCGTCGACGGCGCGGCGCATGCGCGCGATCGCGTTTTCACGAGTCGGGGCCCAAACGACGAGCTTGGCGATGAGCGAATCGTAGTCGGGTGGTATCGTCCAGCCGGCGTAAGCCGCCGAGTCGACGCGAACGCCGAGGCCGCCCGGCTCGCGATAGGCGGTAATGGTGCCCGGAGCGGGGCGAAACTGCGCGGCCGGATCTTCTGCATTCACTCGCCCCTCGATCGAGAATCCGCGAAAGGAAATCTCGTTCTGCCCGTATCCGAGCGGTTCGCCGGCCGCGACTCGGATCTGCTCGCGCACGAGGTCGAGCCCCGAAACCATCTCCGTGATGGTGTGCTCCACTTGAATTCGCGTGTTCATCTCCAGAAAGTAGAAGGCGTCTCCGGAAACGAGACATTCGACCGTGCCGGCGGAATCGTAGCCGATCGCCTGCGCCGCGCGGACGCCGGCTTCGCGCATCGCCTCGCGCATGCGGTCCGAAATTTGAGCCGGAGCCTCCTCCCACAACTTCTGATGACGTCGCTGCAGGGAACAGTCGCGCTCGCCGACATGAACGACGTTGCCGTATTTGTCGCCGAGGACTTGCAGCTCGACGTGCTTGGGATTCTCCAAGTAATGCTCGGCATAGATCGTGTCGTTCTTGAAATACGCCTGCGCTTCGCGCCGAGCCGACTCAAAGGCCGACGCCACCTCGTCCATCGAGGCGGCTACGCGCAGACCCTTTCCCCCGCCGCCTGCGGTGGCTTTGAGCGCGAGCGGCAAGCCGTATCTCTCCGCTGCGGCGCGTGCGCCGGCAACGTCCGCGATCGCCTCGATGCCTCCCGGGACGGCGGGAATGTTCGCATCGCGCATGGTTTGGCGGGCACGGAGTTTATCGCCCATCGCCGCAATCGCATCGGCGTGGGGTCCGATCCACGTCAAACCCGCCGCAACCACGCTGCGCGCGAATGCGGCGTTTTCTGCCAGAAAGCCGTAGCCCGGATGTATCGCCTCGGCGCCGACCGCGCGCGCACAAGCGATCAATCGCGCGCCGTCCAAATAACTTTGCGATGCGGGCGCGGGGCCGATTCCGTACGCTTCGTCGGCTAGCGCGACGTGCAAAGCGTCGCGGTCGGCATCCGAGTACACGGCAACGGTTGCAATTCCCATTTCGCGCGCCGTCCGGATAACGCGAACCGCGATCTCACCGCGATTCGCAATTAGAATCTTAGAAAACAACGCTTACGTCTAGTCGAAGGATGGCGGATACATTCCCATGGCGTGGTAACCCGCGTCGACGAAGTGCACGTCGGCGGTGACGGCCGAAGCGAGATCCGACGCGAGAAAGACGGCGACGTTCCCCACGTCTTCTGCGGTAACGTTTCGACGCAGCGGCGCGACCTTCGGAACGACGTCGAGAATGCGCGAAAAACCGCCGACTTGGCGGGAGCTGGCCGTTTTGATGGGCCCAGCCGAGATCGCGTTGACGCGAATATTGCGATCGCCCAAGTCAAACGCGATATAGCGAACCGTCGCTTCGAGCGCGGCCTTGGCGATGCCCATCAGGTTATAGTTGGGTACGATTTGCGTTGCCCCGAGGTAGGTCATTGCCAGGATCGATGCGCCGTCCCGAAACGAGTCGCGCAGCTCGCTTACCAGCGCTATCAACGAGTAGGCCGACACGTCCAGCGCCAGCGCGTATCCTGCGCGCGAGGTATCGAAGACCTTTCCGGCCAGGTCCTCCTTGTTGGCAAAGGCAATGCAGTGAACGAGCACGTCGAGCGGACCGAATTTGTCGGCCAGCTCGTCGCGCATCGCCGTTAACGAAGCGCCGTTGGCAACGTCACATTCAATTACCGGGCCGTTGCCGAACTCGGCGGCGAGCTTCTCCACCTCGTCGCGTACCCGTTCGCCTTGATACGTGAGCGCGATCGAAGCCCCGTGCTCGTGCAACTTCCTCGCGATCCCCGTCGCGATCGACCAGCGATTGGCGACGCCGGTCACCAGCGCGCGCTTGCCTTCCAATAACTTCACAAAGGTTACATACCAGCGCGGTGACGCGCGTCCTGCCCTACAACGGAATGTTGCCGTGTTTACGCTGCGGCGTCTCGCTCCGTTTGTCGCGCAGCATTTCCAGCGCGGTGGCGATGGCGCTGCGCGTCTTGCGGGCTTCGATGACGTCGTCGACGTAGCCACGCGCAGCGGCAATGTATGGGTGCGCAAAGCGTTCGTTGTACTCGCCGATCAGCTCGGCCATCTTCGCTTCTTTGTCGGGAGCGGCCGCGATCTCGCGGCGGAAGATCGTCTTGACGGCGCTCTCCGCGCCCATCACGGCAATCTCCGCGGTCGGCCATGCGAGGTTGACGTCGGCACGAATGTGTTTGCTCGCCATCACGTCGTACGCACCGCCGTACGCCTTGCGGGTGATTACCGTGATTTTGGGAACCGTCGCTTCGGCAAACGCGTAGAGCAGCTTGGCGCCCTGGAGAATGATACCGCCGTACTCCTGATCCGTGCCGGGAAGAAAGCCGGGGACGTCGACGAAGGTGATCAACGGAATATTGAAAGCGTCGCAGAAGCGAACGAATCGAGCGGCCTTCACCGACGAACGGGTATCGAGCACGCCGGCAAGGACGTTAGGCTGATTGCCTACGATGCCCACGGCTCGTCCATTGATGCGCCCGAATCCGCAAATGATGTTTTGCGCGAAAAGCGCTTGAATTTCGAGGAAGTCTCCATAGTCCACGATTCCCTCGATGACCTCGCGCATATCGTAGGGCTTGTTCGGCGAGTCGGGGACGAGCTCGTCGAGCTGCGCAACCATTCGGTGAGGGTCGTCGTCGCACGCGTATTCCGGCGGAGCTTCGGAGTTATTTTGTGGAAGAAACGAAAAAAGATCGCGAGTCAGCTCGAAAAGGTTCTCTTCGTTCTCGGCCACGAGATGCGCGACGCCGCTGCGCGTCGCGTGCGTCAACGCGCCGCCGAGCTCCTCGAACGTCACTTCCTCACCGGTGACCGTCTTAATGATCTCAGGACCGGTGATGAACATTTGCGAGATCTTTTCCGTCATGATGATGAAGTCGGTTATCGCGGGCGAATAGACCGCGCCGCCGGCGCAGGGGCCCGCGATGAGACTGATCTGCGGAACGACGCCGCTGGCCGCAACGTTGCGCCAAAAGATCTCGGCGTAACCACCCAAAGAGACGACGCCTTCTTGAATGCGGGCTCCGCNNTCGCCGAGCGAGCCGCCCAGCACCGAAAAGTCCTGCGAAAAGAGAAAGACCTGGCGGCCGTCGATGGTCGCGCGCCCCGTGATGACGCCGTCGCCCAAGAACTCCCTTTCATCAGGACCGAACGCGTTGGCACGATGGATGACGAACCGGTCAAACTCGACGAAGGAAGCTTCGTCCACCAGCGCTTCGACGCGCTCTCGCGCGGAGCGTTTACCCCGCGCGTGCTGTCGCGCGAGTGCCTCGGGTCCGGCCGGAATCGCCGATTCCGCGCGTTTTACTTCGAGCTCTTCGTATTTTTCNNCGCGCAGGCGCTAAGGTATGTCATTCGAGAATACCGCTCAATGCTCCGATTTAGCTGCTGCATTCTCGCCCTCGCCGTAGCCGGCGCGATCCCAGCGGGTTTTCCGACGCCGCCACCGATACCGCCCCAACGAGCGGTCGCGGAATCGAAGTACGGGACCTCCGTTACCGACCCGTACCGCTACTTCGAAAACATGGAGGATCCCGTCGTTGCGCAGTTCCTCAAGGAGCAGAACGATTACACGCGCGCGGNNGCGCAACGTGGACGGCAGCGGCGAGCGCGTCCTGGTCGATCCGCAAAGCTTGGCAACGGCCGGCAAGCATTACACCATCAACTATTTTCTGCCGTCGCTCGACGGGCAGCGCGTCGCCTACGGGATCTCGGAGGGCGGATCGGAAGCCGAAGTGATTCATGTCGTCGATACGGCGACGACTCAAGTTCTTCCGGACGCGATCGATCGCGCCTACTACATCGGCGTAACGAGCTGGTTGCCCGATGGCAACTCCTTCTATTACGTGCGCTTTCCGAAGCTTCGTCCCGGCGAGCCCGCAACCGATAAAGAGAAGCGCCCCGTCGCGTATTTGCACGTATTGGGGCGCGATCCGGATCGCGACGTCGCGATCTTCGGATACGGAGTGAATCCAAAAATCCCGTTCGGTGTGACCGACTTTCCGATCGTGACGCGATCGCCGGTCTCCCCGTATACGCTGGGGACGATCGTTCATGGGGTTGCCAACGAGCGGACCATCTACGCGACCCACGCGACCGTCCTCGATTCCGATGTAGCGTGGACCCCCGTTGCGACGGTCGCCGACGACGTCGTCAATCTCGACTTCAAGGGTTCGACGATCTACCTTCTCACGCATAAGAACGCGCCGGCATTCAAACTCGTAACGACATCGCTCGATGCGCCCAGCATGGCGACGGCACAGACCGTCATCCCAGCCGGAAAGGACGTTCTCGAAGATTTGGGCGTTGCGGCCGATGGACTCTACGTACTGTCGCGAGAGGGTGGATTTGGGAAGATTACCCGAGTGGGGATCGCCGGCGACGGCAAACCCGGCGAACAAACGAACGTTTCGCTGCCATACGAAGGCTCGGTCACCGCGATCGCGACCGATCCGCGCGAACCCGGCGTCGTCTTCGGTATGACGGGCTGGACGCACTCGCAGCTTTACTACGCCGCGGATGCCAACGGCGCAGTGACCGACACGCACCTCAAACCACTGGCCAATGTCGATACGTCGCCCTATACATCGTCGGAAGTGTCGGCGCGCAGCGNNCGAGCGCGGCGGCGTCTTCGCCGTTTGTCATCCGCGCGGAGGCGGCTGGTACGGCGAAGCGTGGCATCGAGCCGGAATGATCGCGACCAAACCCCATACGTGGCAAGACTTCGTCGCCTGCGGCCGCTGGCTCGTCAATCATAAGTACACCTCGCCGGCGCATCTC
>PMUK01000019.1 GCA_003166915.1 Candidatus Cybelea palsarum | reverse complement strand
TGACCGGCGACGGCACGAACGATGCGCCGGCGCTCGCGCAGTCCGACGTCGGCGTTGCGATGAACTCTGGCACGCAGGCTGCTAAAGAGGCCGCGAATATGGTCGATCTCGATTCCGATCCGACCAAACTCATCGAAATCGTCGAGATCGGCAAGCAGCTGTTGATGACGCGCGGCGCCTTGACCACATTTTCGATTGCCAACGACGTCGCGAAGTATTTTGCGATTCTGCCGGCAATGTTCTGGACCGCCTATCCGGCGATGGGGATTCTCAACGTCATGCGCTTGACGACTCCCCAGAGCGCGATCCTTTCCGCCGTTATCTTTAACGCGCTGATCATCGTCGCGCTGATTCCGCTTGCCCTGCGCGGCGTCCGCTACGAGCCCAAAGGTGCGAATCGGGTTCTCTTCGAGAACGTCATGCTCTACGGTGTCGGCGGCATCATTATTCCGTTCATAGGCATCAAGCTGATCGACATGGCGCTCGCGGCGCTCCATCTCACATAGGAAGACGAAGGAATGATCAAGCATCTGGGCATTTCAGTTCGCGTCACGGTAGTTTCGATCGTACCGCTTGGGATCGTCTACCCGTTGGCGATGACGGGCATCGCACAAGCACTCTTCCCGCGGCAGGCCAATGGTTCGCTCGTTCTGGTGAACGGGAGAGTCGTTGGATCGGCAATCATTGGGCAGCTCTGGACCAAGCCGCAATATTTTCATGGGCGGCCGTCTGCTGCCGGCAAGGGCTACGATCCGACGCAGACCGGAGGAACGAACTACGGTCCAACGTCGAAGAAGCTGATCGCGTCGACGAAAGCGACGATCGCGCAACTCGAAAAAGAGAATCCCGACGCGAGCGGGCCTCCTCCGATGGATCTCGTTACGTCGAGCGGTAGCGGCATCGACCCCGATATCAGCCCCGAGGCGGCGCACTGGCAGGCGCCACGAGTCGCAAACGCGCGCAACATGAGCGTCGCGGCGGTCGATGCGCTCGTCGCGCAGCACGTGCGCGGAAGAACCTTCGGTTTCCTAGGGGAACCGCGGGTCAACGTTCTCGAGCTGAATCTGGCGCTGGACAGTCCTTCGACGTAGCCTGGATGACAAAGCATTAGGTAGAGCGGGGCGGCAGAAGGACGAGCAGTTCGCGCGCGCCGGCGTCGAGCAGGCGCCGCGCGAACGACGGGCGCTGCGGCCAGCGGCGCGAGTGTAGCGTCCCGGCGATAGCGACCGTCGTTTGCGGTCGCGCGCGAGCGATTTCGATGAGACGTTTCGGCACGTCTTCGGCGACTTCGTCGATCCATTCGACGTTGGTTTTGCGCGCCTCGGCGCGCAGAGAATCCACAACGGACTGGTCGACGCGTTGGTTCGGAGCCACGACGTGAGCGATGGCAAATTCAATGGCGAGGCGCGCGGCGATGCGTCCCGCGCGGGCGATCATCGGTAAATCGGTCGCTTGCGAACCGATCGAGAGCAGAATCCGATCGAACGGCGAGGCGATGCGCTCGCGATGGCGTGCGCGCAAGGCCTCGCGCAGCGCAAGCTCGCGGAGCGCAAAAAGGTTTTCCGTGCGGAAGAAATTGGCGAGTGCCGCTTCGCAGCGCTCGAGCGGATAGATCTTGCCTTCGCGCAGCCGCTGACGCAGCGTCTCCGGTGTGACGTCCACCAGAATGACCTCGTCGGCGAGCGCGAGGATTCCGTCCGGCAAGGTCTCGCGCACGACGGTTCCGGTCAGGCGGAGGACCGTGTCTCCCAGGCCTTCGAGGTGTTGAATGTTGAGCGTCGTGATGACGTCGATGCCCGCGCGCAACACGGCGAGAACGTCGTGAAAGCGCTTCGGCGCGATCGAACCGGGAGCGTTGCTGTGCGCGAGTTCATCGATGAGCGCAACCTGCGGCTTGCGGGCGATTACGGCATTGCGATCGAGCTCGCGATACTTAATGCCGTTCTCGCTGACGATCTTTTCCGGAATGATTTCGAGCCCCTCGAGCAGCGCCGCGGTCTCCTTGCGGCCGTGCGTTTCGACGAATCCGACGACGACCTCGATGCCTTCGGCCGCAAGCTGATGAGCGCGGTCGAGCATCGCATAAGTCTTTCCGGCACCGGCCGCCGCGCCGAGATAAACGGTAAGCTTACCGTAACCGACACGCAGGCGGTCGCCGGCGGTCTGCGAGTAGGGCGAGCGCGCCGGATTTTCGCCGACGTACGTCTGACCCACTCCGACGATGAAGAGGTCGTACGGAAGCGGCGCGTTTGCGAGCTTCGTCGCGATTCGCCCGTGAGGCAACGCGACCAGTGCAGCGCGTAACGCCTGACCCGAGGGCGCGGCCGGATCGATAGCCTCGTGCAGTATCTCTCCCCCAAGCTCACGCGCGACGGGTTCGAGCGCACCGCGGTCCACGCCGGGCGTCGGAATGACCTCCAGCCGGAGATCGAGGCCTTCCGCGATGGCCGCGGTGCGCCGCAAAAACGCCGTTGCATCGAAGTTCGGATAGACGAATGCGGCAGCCGTGGAATTGCTTCCGGCTTGCACGACCGGCAGCGTGAGGTTGTCGACGGTGCGCAAGAGCAGTTCGCGCAGCATGTGGAGCGTCGTTTCCTTGAAGGCCCCGTTGAGCGCGCGTTCGACGTCCTGCTCGTTGACGATCTTGCCTGCGCGCACGCGGCTTTGGAGAAGGCGCGGCGAAACGTCGAGCGCGACGACCTCGTCGGCTCTCTGCAGAAACGATAGCGGAACGATTTCGCGAACCGGATAGCCGAGCAGTGCTTCGGCCGTCGGAGCTACGGTTTCGAGGTGCGCGATGTTGAAGGCGGCGATGACGCCGATCCCATGCTTTTTAAGCGCAAGCGCATCTTGCCAACGCTTGGCATGAGGGGCATCCCCGAGATTATCGTGCGCGAGCTCGTCGAGCACCACGACGTCCGGCTTCTCGCTCAACGCAGCTTCGTAGTCGAAATCCTCAAAGGTTGCGTCACCGATGGTGACGCGGCGCGGCGGCACGCGAGGCAAACTCTCGGCGAGGCGTTCCAAGTCGGGACGCCCCTTCGTCTCGATCCAGCCAATGAGTACACGCTTGCCGTCGGCCGCGAGACGTCGAGCGTCCTCCAAGAGCCGGCGCGTTTTGCCCGATCCGGGCGCACTGGCGACGTAGACGACGAGCCGCGCGCGGCCGCCGAGCTCGCGTAGCAGCTCCTCGGCCTTTGCCGTGCGATCCATCGCCGCAGGCCTTCGCGCTGTGGCAAGGCGCCCCCGCCACTCTGCCCGAAAACGCGCGCAGTGGCCTTACTCTGTTACGGCTTACTCATCGTCGCGTGGATTATCGATCTCTTTACTCCACAGCTTTTTATCGCGGCGATCTTATTCAACGGCCCAATCGCGCTCAGCAGCCTGGCACTTCGGAGCAGGCTCACGACGAACTTGGTCATTATGGCAGAGCTAGCGAACGTGGCGGCCGGATACTATAACGGCGTCGTTGCGGGCCACCATTGGGACGGAGTCGCGGTTGGCGATCGATTGCTCCTGGCCGCCTCGTACGTTCTCGTCGGTTACATGAGCGTAAAGACCCAAGAGTACGCTCGGGAAGCCGGCGTCTCGATGGGGCGGATGCGTCAGATCGATGTCGAGAAAGCGCTGCGCGTCGCGATCGGCCGGGTGCGGGAAACGCTCAACGTCGAGCTGGTGCAGCGCGCCGTCGCGCGCGAATCAATCGCCTTGCTGGGGGCGTCGAAAGCGATTTTGATCCTGCGGGAGACGCCGTTTGGAACGCCGCTAACTTTTTCATACTCTGAAGGGGACGGGGATATCTCGGTCGAGCGCCGGCCGCTCTCGACCGAGATTGCCTCGCTAGCCGCTCGCGTCGCCGAGGCCGACGATGTGGTCTCCGTGACCGCAAATGACGTTTTGGGCCGGCTCACGCTCGACGCGCTAGGCGCGTCGGAGGCACTCGTTGCGTCGATTTCCGCAAGCGGATCGTCGGAATACGTGCTCATTGAATGCGCCACCGCCGGTAAACCATTCGTTTCCGATGCGCCCGCGACGCTTCGCGCCTTTGCGCGGCAGGCCGGCATGGCGCTCGAACAGGCCGGGCTCTTTACCCAGCTCGGCGAGCGCAACGATGAGATTGCCCGGCAAAAGGACGAGATCGCCGACCGCGGCGACGTGATCCGCGATATCGTGTACGCGCTGGCGCACGATCTGCGCACGCCGCTTTCGGCCGCGCACGTCACGATGAACCAGGCGCTTT
Source organism: Candidatus Cybelea palsarum (assembly GCA_003166915.1). Lineage (GTDB taxonomy): Bacteria > Vulcanimicrobiota > Vulcanimicrobiia > Vulcanimicrobiales > Vulcanimicrobiaceae > Cybelea > Cybelea palsarum. The sequence continues at coordinate 4,181 of PMUK01000019.1, read as the reverse complement.
CGGGCGCGTACGGTGAACTCCCCGAGCGCTATCGCACCATTTTGCGAACCGCGCTCGGAGCGAACGACGATCAGCGGCGGATCGTCGAAACGCTGTTGCTGGTCGCCAGATACGAAGCCGGCGAGACCTCGTCCATCCGTGAGCGAATCTTTTGCGACCAGTTGCTCGAGCGGATCGGTGCCGAGCTGGCGCCCGTGGCCGAGATCAAAGGCGTCGAGTTGCAAGTCCTCAGCGCGGAGCCGTTACCGACGATGGGCGATCCGCACGAGATTCGGCGTGCGATCACGAACTTGCTGGCCAATGCTATCGATGCAACTCCGAGCGGCGGCCACGTGACCGTGTGGGGCAATCGCAGCGGCGAGTGGATTGAAATCGCCGTGGAAGATGACGGGTACGGCGTCCCCGAGGACCGACGCGAAGGTCTCTTCCAGCGTTTCGGCGGAGGCCACGCGGGTGCGGGAACGAGCCTGGGCCTTTACATCGTGCGGCGGATCGCGGAAAAGTACGGCGGCAGCGTCCAGTATGCTCCTCGATCGCCGCGCGGCAGCACGTTTACGATGAAGCTTCCGATGCTGGAGGAGTGAATGGAACCTCATGCGCGCACTCGGGTCGCGATCGTCGAAGATCATGCGCTAACGCGCGCGGGATTGCGTACGGCGCTCGAGGGCTCGTTCGACGTCGTTGCCGAGGCGGCCGACGGTTTGATGGGCTGGGAAGCGATCCTGCGGGAACGCCCGGACGTAGCCGTTATCGATATCGGCATTCCGGCCATCGACGGCGTGACGCTGACCAAACGCGTGCGCACGGAGTTGCCCGCGACCCGCGTGGTGATCGTTACCATGCTCGATCTCGAGGACGAAGTTCTGGCCGCACTGGCCGCGGGCGCCGACGCGTATTGCCTGAAGAGCTCCGAGCCGGAGCGCATCGTCGAGGCAGTGCGAATCGCCAGTGAAGGCGGCGCGTATTTCGATCCGCAGATCGCGCATATCGTGCTCTCGCGTTTCGCGCCCGGTACACCGGCAAGTCCTCGCTCTTCACCGCTGACGCAGCGCGAGACCGAAGTTCTGCGTGCCATCGCGGAGGGTCGCGCAAATTCGGAGATCGCCGAGAGCCTCCACCTCGGGCTCGGTACGATCAAGGGACACATTCGCGATATTCTGGAGAAACTCTCGGCGTCCGACCGCACCCAAGCCGCAGTCGTCGCGCTAAAGAAGGGCTATATCTAGGCGCCGAGGATAGAGCGGATGCGTTCCCCTGCGCCGTTCTTGACGATCACGATCATCGCGTCGCCGGCGTGAAGCAAAGTGTCGCCGGTCGGGATCTCCAAATCGCTCTCCGGACGGTCGACTGCGACGACGACGGAGTTGTGCGGAAAGTCGATTTCGGAAAGCCGCTTGCCGTCGACCGGAGAGCGTTCGGGAATCGCGACTTTAACGAGCTGCATGTCGCCTTTGCCGAACAGATGCATCGTCTCCAGCATCGAGCGGTATTTCGACGCGTTGACGTGCTCGTTGAGCACGTCGAGGATGAGCTCCGTAGACGAGATGACGATCACCGGATCGTCCGTGTCGAGTGAGTTGAAGATCAGCTTATTGGCCGGATTATTGACGCGAGCGATGCAACGCGCCTTCGATTTTTTCTTCGAGAGGAGCACGACCACGAGATTGTCTTCGTCGTCGCCGGTATCGGCGACGACCACGTCGGCGCGGCTGACGCCCGCCGCGTCGAGGACCATCGGGTCGCAACCGTCGCCGACGACGGTCACTTGCCGATCGATCAGACGCTCGAGCATCTTAGCCTTTCGCTCGACCTTCTCGATGACCACGACTTCATGGCCTTGGTTGATCAGCGCCCGGGTGAGATACGAGCCGACTTTGCCGCCGCCGACGATTAAGATAAACATTGGTTAGGCCGTCACTTTCGGTTGCTGAGGCGTGCTGCGAAAGCGTTGGGCGAAATCGCCGATCGCATCGGGTGCGACGACGGCATTGACTTCGTCGCCTTCTTGAAGCACGTAGTCGCTCGAAGCCACGGTGACGGTCTGTCCTCGCCGCACGGCTGCGATTCGAATCCGATGCTCCTCCTCGATTTCCGCGACTCGTCTGCCGGCATCCGCAGGGCCGACGAGCGCGGCCACCGACGTCAGTTTGCCGAAATCGAACGCTTGATTCTCCCACGGCGCGTCGATGAGAACGTCGCGGATCAGCTTGGCGCCAACGGTGGTCGGACAGACCGTTTGAACGCCGAGCTCGCGATACATCTGACCGCGCGGCGGGTCGTAGATCCGAGCCACGATCTTTTTGATCTTAAACATCCGCTGCGCGATGAGCGCCGCCATGATGTTGCGGTTGTCGCCGTTCGTGACCGCGATAAACCCGTCGGCGGTCGCGGCGCCGGCTCGCTTGAGTACGTCGTAGTCGATGCCGGTGCCGACGACGACGTGGCCTTTGAATTTTTGCCCGAGCCGTTTAAAGGCGGCGGCGTTTTCGTCGACGACGATGACTTCATGCCCGTCGAAATCGAGAAGTTTTGCAAGTGCTGAACCGACGCGCCCGCACCCGACGATGAGGTATCTCATGAACGACGAAACACTTTCAGAGGCCTCTCAGGTTTACCCTGGTCGCGGCAGGCTGTAGCGCATAGTAAAGGAAGGGAGCACGGTTCTGCAAAATGTTTCGAGGCTCTTCGGGGCGTGGCTCAGCTTGGTAGAGCGCTTCGTTCGGGACGAAGAGGCCGCGGGTTCAAATCCCGCCACCCCAACCCAGGTCAAAGGCCACTCCCCCTGCGGAAGTGGCCTTTTCGACCCTGTGCAGCTAACGTGCCACCATTTTTCCAGGTCAAGGCGCTGACCCCGTAGACTCCCGGTCGTTGTCTTGCTTCGCTAGCCGCGTTTTGGCCGCATCGGATATCGTGGCCGCTCCGTCGAGCTGGTCGGCTATTTCTAGTGCCCACGCGTCGATGGCGGGCCAATCTCGAAAGTCGCCATACCGTCCTCCGACGAGGTGGAGGAAGATTCGGCTGGCGAGGGGGAACTGACTGGGCTTAACAACGCCGGAGAACAGCTGATGACCGCGCGGCCGCAGGTCGCCCAATTGGTTGATGATGGCGTCCTCTTCGGTACGGGCGATTTTTCGGACGGCTTTTGGCAGGGCGTCGGGCATTCCCACACTGAAGGTCCAAAACGGTCGGCTAGAAACGGCTTGGCGGTTGGCGTTGACGAAGTTGGTGGCTTCGTCGAGCCATTGGCGGTCGTGAACGGCGTTGCCCAGCACTATCGCGTCGATGTCGTGGAGGCTTCCGGCTGACCCCACTGGCTGATCTGAGACTTCGTGGCCGCGTTCACGCAGCCGTTGGGCGATGCGGCGAGCGATCTCTGCGGTCGATCCGTCGGCGGATGCGTACACAACGAGGATGCGCATGAGAATCACCTCTTGACGTCATCGTTGCCCGTGCCTGCTTCGATCGCTAGGGCCGATGGTCCCTGTTCACCTGGGTGTCCGCTACACCTGGAAAACGGCCGGCCTAGCCCGGCTGGCCGAGGCGAGCGGTGATCGCCGGGGCCGCCTGGCGCAGCCACGCCTCGGCGCGCGGCAGCTCGTCCTTGGCGCCGTCCTCCCATAGCTTGCGGAACACCGGGTCCAGCTCGGCCGAGGCGCGGGAATCCTCGTGATAGCGGCGCGCCATGTCGACGGCGAACGGCGCCAGCTCCGCGCGATGCCGCGCCGTCATGCCGTAGGCGTCCGCGAACACCGCGACCCGGTGCGGGATGTCGGCGCCGGTGAACGCGGGCGCCCGGTCCCGCGGATCGCGCAGCGGCGCCCAGTACCACAGCGCGTTCGCGATGTCGTAGAGCCGGGTGGTCGGATGGGCCAGGTCGAAGTCGATCAGCGCGACGGGCAGCCCGTCGCGGAAGACCACGTTGCCCGGGTAATAGTCGCAGTGGCTGACCAGCTCGGTCCGTTCGGCGATCCGTCCCACGTTGGCCGGCGTCCCGCCCCACACCGCGTCGGGCGGCGGCGCCCACCCGGCCGACGCCTCGTGCAGCGTACGGATCAGCCGGGCCAGGGCGACGAGCACGTCGTCGCCCGCCGTCTCCGGCGGCAGCGGGTTGCGCGGCACGTCACCGGGGACGAACGACAGCACCTCGCGCCCCTGCTCGTCGACGCCGAACGGAACCGGCG
>PMUK01000189.1 GCA_003166915.1 Candidatus Cybelea palsarum | reverse complement strand
CGCTCGCGGGTGTGCTACGAGCGAGCCCCTAATAATGGTTCCCGGCTACCAGGTGCCCTGAGACACTGGGAACTGCCACTAGGAAATGTTCCGTTAGACGAGGTGATTCGCACGCTGTTAGTTGCCCTCCAGCGCATGAACGCCTAAGCCACCGCAACGGAAAGAAGGTCGCCAACGCGAACTACGCGCTACAAATGGCCAAGCGGTTGATCGAAAAAGGCGGACTGTCAGAGGACGGAACCCGTCCGCTGATCCTGCACACTCAAGATGCTGACAACCGCTGGCGGGAGGACGTTATCGAACGGATTCCAGACGCTGAGGCAGACGCCCGCATACAGGTCCTAATCGACAACGGACTAGTGAGCGGCGTCTGGCCGTAAGGCCCCTGTCGCGCAAACTATATATTCGCCGAGAGGCGAGGGGCGGGGCATGGCTTGTGGCGAACGCCGGTTCGAACCCAAGATGTAGGGGGTCGATGACTTAGTNNCGGCGCTCTGACCGGGGACAAGGCGCGCGTAGCCGAGTTCTTCGCTGGGATCGGCCTTGTGCGGGCCGCCCTCGGGCGCGAGTTCAAGGTCGTCTTCGCGAACGACATTGACCCTAAGAAGTACGCGCTCTACAAGGCAAACTTCAGGACGGTCAGTGAGTTCGTGCTGGAAGACATTGCGAAACTTCGAGGCGACAATGTGCCAGACGTTGACCTAGCCACGGCGTCCTTTCCATGCACGGACCTATCGCTGGCCGGTAATCGAAAGGGCCTGGCGGGATCGGAATCGTCGATGTTCTGGCAGTTCGCTAGAATCATCGAAGAGATGAAGGGCCGCCGTCCGCAAGTGATTCTCTTGGAGAACGTCCCAGGCTTGGCGACCTCAAGGAACGGTGACGACCTCAAGGATACCATCGCGAAGCTGAATGACCTGGGGTATGCGTGCGACATGGTCGTTGGTGATGCACGTTGGTTTGTGCCGCAGAGCCGTCAACGATTATTTATTATCGGTACCTCAAATGACGTGCCGATTGGCCTCGTGGACAACTGGTCGGTTAGTGCCATTCGGCCGGAGTGGATGGCCCGCTTTGTAGTTTCACGTCCTAGCCTGCATATTCGTCCGCTGAAGACTGGCCTGCCGCCGCATCATCTCGTAACACTGGCCGAAATCGTTGATCGTCCACGACCTCGGTCGAATATCTGGTGGGTAAAGGAGCGCGTCGAGGCTTTCGTGGAGTCGCTCTCAGAAGTTCAACTTGCAAGACTTGAGCGCATGCGTGGGATGAATCGGCTAACGTGGGCGACAGCGTATCGCAGAACGCGCAAGGGTAAGGCGACTTGGGAAATCCGCGATGATTCAATCGCCGGCTGCCTCCGTACTACGAGAGGAGGATCATCGAAGCAAGCCGTCGTCGAGGCCGGGCGTGGGAAGACGCGAGTTCGATGGATGAGCGCACGGGAATACGCGAAGCTTCAAGGTTTCCCGAACTTTCGGTTCGACCCGAATCGGGAGAATGACGCACTGTTTGCACTCGGGGACGCGATCTGCGTCCCAGTCGTTCGTTGGGTTGTTAAGCAATGCGTTGCTCCCGTTCTTTTCGCCGAACTTCCGTCGCAAACGCGGGTCGCAAGATAGTTGCCGCGCCGCGACCCCGTCCCTGACGTTCGCGATCAGATTCGACTTCTCGAGGAGTTTCTAAATAATACGCGCGACGCTGAGGGTCGTAAACCCTGCGATGCCCGCTGCGGAATATACGCTTACTACGACTTTGATGGCGCGCCCATTTACGTTGGCCAGACCCGCGAACAACTTCGCGTTCGTATCCGAAGGCATCTGACGAACAAGCGCACTGATGCTGTTGCGATGAAAGTGCTTGATCCAATGGAGGTCGCGGAGATAGAGGTTTGGCCATTTTGGGACCTTGACGGTACTTCTACTAATGACCAGAAAATCGTGTTGAATGCCGCCGAGTATTCTGTATTCAAAATGCTTAACGAGCAACGCGGAGCAATCTCGAACCTCCTCAACGAGGTGTTGCCGCCACCGACCGCCATCATCGAACTGCCTACGTCGTATCGGCAGAGCATTGTTCCCGAGGAATCGCGTGAACGGCTGTACCATCCCGACGAGCGAATCGCGCGAAGAGCAGGCATCATCGCAGCCCTGGCACACATCATCAAAGAGCGGGATGTTTCACTAGGATTACGACGCACGCTCGTCACGCAGGCAGATCGACTCCTCCGCCTCGCGAAGCGCCGCATGGATCAAATGCTTGGCGAAACGCCGCCAGCGGAAGCCGAGCGCGAGTTGTATGGCGAAACGGACGATTCGGAACCTCTAGAATGAGCCGTCAGGAAGGGGCCTGAGTGTCCGTCGCGAGCGTAGCGCACCGCTACGGCGTGGCTCGTGAGGCGAACGTCAGTCTACAGTTATCGCCCGATTGGCTATCGCCGGATCGGCTATCGTCCAATCGGCGTCCGTGGTTTGCTATGAACTCTTCGTCGGGCACTTGCCCCCTGAGCTTGGGTATAGCGTTGGGCGATTAGGGAGCAGCGTGACGCAAACGTTGATTCCTGGCATGTCCAGAGAATCTGGACTTCGATGCCCATCGAGTGAAGTTGCCGAGCCGTGGCTTTGTCGCGCTGCTTGTTTCGCATTATCTTGCGCTCCCAGTACTCGGCGTTAGCCCTCGGGAGACGGCTTCCACGCGGGCAGTCGTGGCCGTGCCAAAAGCAACCGTTGACGAACAACGCGATCTTCAGGCGGCCGATGTAAACGTCCGGCTTTCCCGGAAGTCCCTTGTGATGAAGTCGGTATCGGATCCCCCTGGCGGAGAGAAGCGACCTCACGAGGCGCTCTGGACCCGTGCCCTCGGACCGAACTCGGGCCATAATCGCAGAGCGTTCGGGTGTAGTAAGAATAGAAGGAGTCATTGAATCAGTTCACGCGACCTCCTGGTGGAAAGGATAGCTGGAAACGCGGCGATGATCAAAACGAAGAAGAAACAACTCGAAAGTAGCTACGATGGCCCTATCACCGAGGCTGTCGTGCTCGCTAAGATATACAGGAAGAGCGCGCCTTTCGATGCTTACCGCGTGTACGATGTGATCGAGGGCTATTACCGGCGCACGGACTACTTGAAGTTTCGCGGTGATCCACAACGCTGCAAGGCGGTCTACGATATTTTGAGCGACCTACGGAATCGCCGCCTGCTCGTGGCGTTGTCAGGGCCTCGATTGCCAAAGTTCCTTGATGACGTACCTTCAGAGGTGTTCGCGGTTCCACCGAACCAGCGGAAGTCGCTCGCCGAACTCTACAGCACGCTAAGGGAGAAACAAAGATGATTCAGCGCGTTAAACGACCAGCTACCGCCGTCGCCGTCGATGCCGTTCGCCCGACTACCAAGCAAATCGAAGTTGGAGTGCTTGTCATTCCGAAGGCATTTATCGACGCGAACAAGACGATGACGTGGCGCGCCTTCCAGGTGCGTTTCATGGGAGAAGCGGTGGGCGTGAAGCACATAGACCAGGACAACCGGCTTCGTGTACCGTTGAAACGCGCCATTAAAACGGGCGAGGTTGTCCGTCTCTCCGTTGACAATGGTACATTGTGCATCGACAAGGCGGCCGACTGGCCCTCCCTCAGTGGGGAAGGATAACGGAGCCGAGCGCGCTGCCCAATCTACTGTTTCCGGTCAAGAAACTCTGTCAGGGTTTTCGTAACGAGTTGTGAAAATGACATACGCCCCGCAGCCTGATCTTTTAAATACCTTTCGGCCCGTTCGCGCAGCGCACTGGTCAGATGCACGGTCGCTCGGATTGAATGCGGTTCAGATTCCTTGAGGTCGTCCATATTCAATCGTCCGTCCATTCCACCAGGCGATCACAGTTCGAACAGCCGGGACATGGATACACGCCACCGCCGAAACACTTCGTGGCATCCACCAAGATGGTCTTCCCATTGGCCTGACGGGCTAACTTGGCGCTCGCGACTGGGATTTGCTCCTTCACTTCTGTTACTCCTAAAAGCTAACGGTTTTACTGCGAGATGCGACAAAAAAGGTAGGTCGTCGGACCCTTTTGGACCCTCTCACAAATGCGTACCTCTTTTGTCGCATTAGGCCGATTTAATGACCTGAGGCACCGACATCCGGAGGGTGCGCGTCAAAGGAGGTTGCGGAATCCGCTCAAAGGCGTCACTTCGGCGCTGCTCTCATGCCGATCGCGATTTTTCGCGCACCCCCCTTTGGTCCGCTGGGATGCCATGATCCTGTAATCTCCCTCCGTCGTCATTCCCGGGCCTGTGAGCGTCTTCTGAGGCTCTGTGAAGGTAAACTACCGCCGGGACCTGTTGGGGCGCTCCTGGGCTGTTTTTCGGCTCCTTAGCACCCTCGCGAGAACGTCCTCATCTACGCCCAACTTTCTGGCCGAAAGGATCATTGCTTCGACCAAAGCCGCTTCCGAAACGCCGCCCGTTTCCCCCGTGCGGTTCAGGTTGCGCTTCATGTCCTCCAACACATATTTGGCCGACTCGCTTATCTCGAAGGTCGCCTTCACGTAGCCCCTCGGTAAGACGCGGCCACCTTTTGTAGCCATGCCACAAGTGTAGCACAACGCGGGGCTCCCCTCGCTCCTTTCCGCAGAGCATTTAGGATCATACCCTCGCGACAGACGCTGTGCCGTAGTGACGATGGTACATCCCTGCGACATGAGGTCCTGTAATCCTGTAATATTATGCTACAGAGGCTTGAACGTTCGTCCCAGTTGGTGTAGCATTAGAGCATGAACCAGAAAGTTGTGAGTTATGTTCGTTGCTCCACATTCCGGCAGGGCGTGAGTGGATTAGGCATTGAAGGTCAGCGCGCCGCTGTCGAAGTCTTCTGCCGCGAGAACGGCTACGAGTTGCTCGCCGAGTATCGTGAAGTTGAATCAGGCCGGAAGAGCGACCGCCCCGTCCTGCGTCAAGCCCTAGGCCGTGCCAAGGCCACCAAGGCGATCTTGCTGATAGCCAAACTGGATAGACTCGCGCGCAACGTCGCCTTCATCGCAAACTTGATGGAAGCCGGAGTCGAGTTCCGTGCCTGCGACATGCCGGAAGCGAGTAGATTCATTCTGCACGTAATGGCGGCGGTTGGCGAACAAGAAGCCCGCGCCATTTCCGAGCGCACTCGTGTCGCCTTGAAGGCTGCCAAAGGGCGCGGGACGTTACTCGGCGCTGCGAACCCCAAGTGCCGTCCACTTACTCAAAATCTTCGCCTGAAGGGTGCCGCCGCTTCAGGCAAGCGAACAACGGCGATGGCGCGCAAAGCATACATCGACGTTGTTCCGGTCGTTCGCGATCTACGCGCGCAGGGAAAGTCGCTGCGCGCGATCGCTGCCGACCTCGATGCTCGCGGTCTTGCAACCCGCAACGGCAAGGCTTGGAACAGCGTCCAAGTCATGCGCATACTGGCGACAGCCGTATAGGCTCCGCCTCTGCCGCGAGCCGAAGGGGGGGATGGGTTGCAGCACAAACGGGACCCTCTCGCGTGAGCGACCACCACACACCCCGCATCGTACCTCTGGCGCGATCCAGGCTAACGCCATAATGCAGTACTCGACGGGGTCTGAAGCGAAAATGACGGATGACCAATGAGCAGGAAGGGGCCAGTTCGGAGGGCATGAGAAGCGCCGCCTGGGCGCTGTTTGCGCTTATCGTGCTCGTCGCGGCCTATCAGTGTTATTTCCGCTATGAATACGTTTTGGTGCCCGCGAGCGGCGATAGCTTCAATGTCGTGTTTCGCATTGACCGCCTGCGAGGTGGCTTTACATGCATAGTGTTCCCGAATCCCTACGATCCCGGTTACGGTTGTTGGCAGTCCGAGTTCATTAGGCCACCGACGCCCACGCCGGTCATAAGTCCTTAGCGACGTGCCGCGAGTCAGCGCCATGAGCGCGCAAGGCCGGAACTTTCTTCAATACTGGAAACCCAAGGAAGCTAAAAAGGCTTTGGCTCGCCGCGCGGATACTGACGAACCTCTGCGCGTCATCGGGGGCTCGCAACTACGAAAAATGCGGCCGGGCGATGTAGTGTGGATCGTCACTCAAGGATCATCCGGTGGCCTGGATTTATGCGGACGCCTTGTCGTGGATGGAGTGTTTTCTCATACAGACGTTGAGAAGCGCAACCACTATTCCCCCGAGTATGATGCCGACTTCTACGCATTCAGTCGCGACGACCTCGCTGAGTATGTTGAACGAACGGACATTACCACGCTGGCTCCTGCGCTCAAGTTTATTCCCAAGGCCAGCCTGACAATCAGGAGCGGCCGGATCAGCCCTCAGCAACTGCAGAGCATTCGTCAACTTGATGGGGCGTCCGTTGGCCTGCTTCGGGACGCGCGGGGGACACAAGCTATTCCCATAAGCAGAGGCGGCCTTGAAGTGCCCAAGGTCCGAGACATATCAAAAACGCCACCGAAGCGCGGAGAGGATAGTGACATGCCCGCCGACCCGGAGGTCCGCCTGCAGGCTCTGGATCGACGCAACAAAGCTCATCACAGAATCTTGCGAGCTATCGCCGATCGTGCCGAGGCGTCAGGTCTGGAGTGCAACTGCAGTCAATACGCTGACGCTCTCTGCGACGGAGGCATCTTCGAGGTTAAGACTATTGAGGACGATCCTGAGCCTCAGGTACGAGCCGCAGTTGGTCAACTTTACCACTACCTGTTCATCCATCGAAACTTGAAGGGCTTCGAAAACGCCGACCTGTATGCGGTGTTCGACCGACCGATTTCTTCCAGCCTTGCCACGTTCCTGAGGAGGCGGGCACGAATCGGAGTTATCACCCTTGTTGGTAATCGATTCGTCTCGGATCAGACTACGATGAGTCGCCTGCGCTGGTTGTTTCAGTGACAGAAGAGAAGAACGAAGTAGTCAAACGCGACGACAGCATCAACCCTGTCGTTGACTACTACATCCACAGTCCGATCGTCCGAGGATTAATAAACCTCGTGCCCTATGCGAGCGGTTTGGACCTTGCGGTCGCTACGGCCTACGACAACATGGCCAAACGCAGAGTTGACGACTTTTTTGAGGCCCTCGGACGAGGTGAGGTTCGACTTACTCCCGAGGTCATTAAGTCGGACGAGTTTTTGCATCGTTTCATGATAACTGTTCGCGCTGTGACGAAGCAGGGAGAAGCGGATAAGGTCCAGTTCTTCGCAAACCTGCTCAAGAATGGCTTCGATTCCGCCACGCTCAGCGCCGCGGAGTATGAAGAACTTCTCGAGATTCTTGATACTCTGTCTGCGCGAGAGCTAAGAATGCTCGACCTGATGCAGCAAAAAGTATCGGGGGCTGCAGGCAACCTAAAGCCGGGACCATTACCCTCTGAGTACTGGAATCGGATCATTGAAAGCGTGGCGGCCGCGATTGGTACTTCGCGAGAAGAACTGGGAGCGATGCTCACGCGCGTACAGAGAACGGGTTGCTACATGGAGAACAAGTCAACCTCGTGGGATTACGGCGGCCAGGGCTACACCACCGCCCTTTGGGATAAACTTCAGAGGTTCATTCTCGAATCATAGTCATCACGCATCTAGTGCCTTGAGTTTCGCGTCAAGCGCCTTGTGCCGATCGTACAAGGCCTTGACTTCGGCCTCACGATTCCCCCCAGGAAACCAAGCCCCGATCTTCCCGATGAACCCGATGACGTAAGCCATACTCTGCAACAAGTAGTCCGGTGGCCCACCCATGTCCACTTCCGGCTGAAAGCGAACCGTGCCGCGATCGTCTAAGTCGAAATAGTTCCTAAGTTCGTTGATGCTTCCGTGAATGCCGAGACTTCCGAATAGGAAGACTGTGACATACAGGTCAAAGTTCCACTTATTCGCTTCCAGCAAACCCTTCATATCCGGCGGTTTGAGCGCCTCCCGGATTGCGAGGAAGTCGGCACGTGGTTTGCCCTTGGGAGGCTTGCTCTGGTGCAGAAGTAGTCGCGGACTCCGTCTTACGGCCTCCTTACACTCCGCAACGATCGTAGCTCGTAGCTCCTCCTTTAGCTTATATCCTTCGGTGAGCTTGTACCGCTCGAACGGTTCGAGGTCGAGAAAGTCTCGCGCACGGTGGGGGCGTGTAGCGAAGTATTCAGCCTTTGCCGCCTGCTCTAACTGCGAGCGAACGAAGATTAGGCTCGCATCGCCCTGATGGCCGTCGTAGAGTGCGACTACGGCCTTCGCGCTGGTGTAGACCGAGATGGCAAGCAGTCCAATGGCGAGTTGTTGGTCACGCCGCTCGCTCTCAGGAACCTCTTGTCGTCGCATCCAGTCCAAGTGCAGGCCATATTCGCGAACGAGTTCCGCGTAAAGGACTAGTGCTTCGTCCGTTAATGCTTGCTCACGTTTTTTCTTAGGCACGTTTACCCGTTTCTTTGCTCCTTAGCAGGCAATCCAAAATCTCAACCGCGCCTTCCTGCGGGCGCTTCCGCGCGGCTCTACTTCAGGGCTTCCGCGATCTGCCGGATCACCTCTTCGGTGGCGCGCTCCGCGTTCGTTATACTCCATTTCGGCACGAAGGTGAGAGGAGCGCCCCTGACCTCTATCGACACTCGGTAGTCCGAGCGCGGGGCTTCGCGATCGCCGCTGTCGCGAAGGGCTTGGTCGAGAGTGGATCGCTTGAAGTTTCCCGCCTTTTCCATCTCAACGAGAACGTCGCTCCACTCACGCGCCTCTCGATCGGTCATCTTCGCCTGGATTGGTTCCCGATGGTCCTCGTACAGGTAGTTGAAGTTCACTACCGCGCTCTTCCGCTGGCTCCAGTCGCAGCGAACCTCCGAGACGATTGCGGTAAGCAACGCGCGCATTTGATTCGTGTCGCCGTCGCGTAGCGCGTCTTTAATCCCCGCCCGAGCGTCGAGCACGGATTGTATGTCAACGGTCGGAGTGTGCGTGTGCGTCGCTATCTCGTCGCGGCTGCGTAGGAGTTCCGTTAGCTTTCCTTCTGTTGACTCCAACCGCCTGAGTAAGGCCGAACTTGCCTTGACCCTGGCCACGCCACTCACGAGGTTCTTGACCATTTCCTCGTGCTCGGCTATCGCAATGTCCAGTGTCTCGGTAGCGGATAACCCAGTCAAGTCGGTCGCTGCCGCATTGTACCGCGCGACTTGTCCTCGTATCTCTTGGATCGGCATGGACAGCACCCGTTTCAAAAATAGCGCAACTACCTCGTCAACGTACTCTGCGTACAGAATCCCTACGCAGTCTGGATTCGACGCCGCGACGCGCTTGGTTTTGACGGTGCCGCACATATAATACCATCGGCCGTTTCTCGTATTGCGTTGATGGGCTAAATGCCAACCACACACTGCGCACTTGCCGATCGCGCGTAAGGTGTTGCCGGGATGGCCTCCCTGAGGACGGGTGCTCTCGTTGCGTCCGAGAATCGCTTGCACTTTGTCGAAGGTCGCTTGGTCGATGATCGCCGGGAATACGCCGTCAACGCGGATGACTTCGCCGTCGTTCTTCCGGTTGACCATCGTCCGCGTAATGGGGTGCTTCACTTTCTTGATCGCGCCGTGGACGAGACGGCCAAGCAGCGTCTCATTTGAGAGGAGCTTCCGAACCGTTGACTCGTACCATTGCTTGCCGCGCGGAGCAGCGATACCGCTGTCGTTTAGCCATCGCGTGATTCCGAGTAGTGACTGCCCCCGTATGTAGCGCCGGAACATTTCTTTGACGACTTTCGCCTTCGACTTGTCGATGATCGGAACGCGAACGGGCTTGCCGCCGTTTACTCTTCGCCAATCCTGGACGTAGCCGTAACACGTTGCTTGAGCGCCGGGAAGGCCACCCTTTCGAGCTTTAGCCTTCTGTCCGGCAATCATTTGCATAGTGGACATTTGTCGTGAGTAAATGTCCATCGCGGAAGTGGTGCGCTCCAAGAACTCGCCGCCTGGCGTTAGCCTTGCGTACATGTCCCCTGACGGCGCTGTAATGTTGTCGATTGCCACGCCGTGCTCGCGCAACTGCCTTCTGAGAGTGGAGTCCTCGTCACCCCGTCCGAACCTGCTCTGCTCGCGCGTAAGGATGAGGTCGAACGGATGGGCTGGGGAACAGGCCGCCTTTAACATCCGCTGAAGGTCGGGGCGGTTGACCGTCTCCGAGCCAGTCTTGGCCTCTTTGAAGACCTTCACGACGATCCAACCCTGACCATCGCAGAACTCTCCGATCTGACGAATCTGCTCAGGGACGGAGAGGTCGCGCTTGTCCTGCCCGGCGCTGCTAACCCTGGCATAAATAGCAACACGCTTGCTGGTACGTTCCATTTGGGACCAGTTTCAACGGGTCTGAGTGCGTTGCCTTTTTGTATGCACTCCTAAGGGCGTTCAGGCGGCCGACGAGATGCTACGCATCGCCAACAATTTGCAGCGTGGATAGCGTCGCGGCACGCCGCGCGGGCGAGATGCTGGAGTCGATTCTGCTCGCCCCGGTTCTTCGTCCGCTGATCGCGGGTGCCGGCATGCTCGGCGATTACGAACTGGAACGCTTGGCACAAGAAATCGCGCGCAGGGACGGCGAGGGATTCGCGGCCCTGATCGCCTCTCGCTTGGAGAGCGCACCATGAACCCCGGCGACCGCGACGAGCAGATCCGAAACTTGCTGCCGATTGTGAAAAAACTCGCTCGACGGCTCAAGCGGCTCGTGCCGACCTTCGATCTCGACGATCTCGTCGGCGATGGATCCGTCGGCTTGATCCGCGCCGTCGACTCGTTCGATCCGCACCGCGGGCCGCAGCTCTGCGACTACGCGCGACGCCTCGTCATCGGCGCCATGCTCAACGGAATCCGACGCATGGACCCGGTCTCGGAGCGAGCGCGCCGGATCGTGCGCGACGGCGAGAACCAGCGGTACTCGCTCGCAGCCGCGCTCGGCGCGGTTCCGACCTCAAACGAGATGGAGCAGCGCTACCCCGGATATCGCCGCGCCATTGCCGCGGCCTATCGCGGTCAGCCGCTCTCTCTCGATGCGCCGCTGCCGTTGGGAGAATCGCTCGCCAACGATTGGGGCGACGACCCGGCGCGGATCGTGGAGCGCCGGTCCGAAAGCGCGCGGCTCGCGGAGTTAATCTCGGGCCTCTCGCGGCGCCAGCGCGAGGTCGTGCTGCTGCATTATTTTAAGGGGAACTCACTGCGCTCGGTTGGGAAGCGTTTGGCAATCTCGCCGCAGCGGGCGTCGCAGCTGCATCTGAGTGCGATCGCGAAGCTAAAACGAGACTCTCATGCTGCGCCGTACTGAGCTCGACGAAACACCGGCCGCGCTCTCCGCTCGGCTCGAGGCGGGGCGTTCCGAGGCCGTCGTTCCGGCCGTTGCAGAGGCCGAGCTCGAGACCGCACTCCTGCCGCACGACCATCCACGCTGGGTAAAGGATGCCGTTGCCGTGTCGCAGCGGGCGCGCGAGCTTATTGCCAAACTGCGGCCCGTTATCGTCCGGGTGCTTTCGTTTTGGGATCATCGAATCCGTTCGATTATGGTTGGCAACCGGTGCATTCAAGTGGATCCGAGCGGTTGCTATCGCGTTTCGTAACCTCCTTTCCCTTTCGGCTGCCGCCGAGGCGGAGCTCGGGAATGCGCTCTTGCTGCCCGGCCATCCGCGCCTCGCATAGAGTCTCGTAAATTCTGCACGCGGCGCTTTTAGTGAAGGTGCGCCGCGAGCGCGATTGCGACCGTGGCGGCGCCGACAATGATGAAATAGGTCAAGCCTTGTGCGAAGATCAGAACATCGTGGATTTCTTTAGGGTGGAACTGCATCGTGGAACCCTCCTCTTAGCCTTCCACGGTATGCTCTCACACGTTCCTGAACGGCTCCGTAAGGGCGCCTGTGAGTTGCATGAATTTTTCTAGGAGCGTGAGGCCTCGAAGAGATTCACCCCGGTCATTTGATTGGGAATCGGAAGGCCCATGAGGTTCAGCAATGTCGGCGCGACGTCACCCAGTTTTCCCCCGCTCGCGAGGCTTCCAGGCAAGCCGTTAGCGATAAGAATGAAAGGCACGGGGTTGGTCGTGTGCGCCGTGAGAGGATTGTTCTGTTCGTCGAGCTTCATTTCGGCGTTGCCGTGATCGGCGGTAATCGCGAGCAGGCCGTTTGCGAAAAGCGTCGCATCAACCAACCGCGGCAAGCATTCGTCGATGACTTCGACGGCCTCGATCGTTGGCTTCCACTTGCCGGTATGGCCGACCATGTCGGCGTTGGCATAGTTCATAACGATTGCGTCGTAACGGCCGTTCTCGATCGCGTTGACGGCAGCATTCGTGATCTCTTGCGCGCGCATCGCCGGTGCGAGGTCGTACGTTGCCACCGAGCGGTCCGAGGGGATCAGCTCGCGGTCTTCGCGCTCGAAATGCTCCTCGCGACCACCGTTAAAGAAATACGTAACGTGTGCGTACTTCTCGGTTTCGGCAAGTCTCAACTGGCGTAAGCCCGCACGCGCGATGACTTCGCCAAACGTCTCGTGCTGCGGGCGCGGGCCGAAGAGTACCGGATTGGTGTAGTTCTCGTCGTACTTCGTCATCGTGGCGAAGTAAGGATCGCTATACGTCTTGGTCGCGAATGCATCGAAGCCGCAGTTGTAGTACAGCGCCGTCCCGGCGTTGAACGCCGTCGTCAACTGACGCGCGCGGTCGGGGCGAAAGTTGAAGAAGATGATTGCGTCACCGTCTTGGGCGGGGCGCGGCTCTCCGACGATCGTGGGAAGTACGAACTCGTCATCTTCGGCGCGCGCGTAACCGTCGCGGACGGCGCAAAGCGCATCGCCGGCGCGGAATTGCGCGCGACCCTCCGCAAGCAGATCGTAAGCAAGCTGCGTACGTTCCCAACGCAGGTCGCGATCCATAGCGTAGAACCGTCCGGTAACGCTGGCTATTGCGCCGGTGCGGTCGACCGCGGCGAGTTTTTCCTCCAGTCGTCTCACGTAGATCATTGCCGAACGCGGCGGTGTGTCGCGTCCGTCCAGAAAGCAGTGCACGGCAATCGGCACGCCGGCTGCGACGGCGGCATCGATCAGAGCAAAGAGATGGGTGATCGAACTATGAACTTGCCCGTCGGAGAGCAGGCCCATCAAATGAAGCGTCTTGCCTTGCGGCGCGACGTGCGAAATCGCTTGGCCAAGCGTATCGTTCTTCGCGAACTCGCCCGATGCGATCTCGGCGTCGATCCGCGTGACGCCTTGCGGCACGACGCGTCCGCTGCCGAGGTTCATATGGCCGACCTCGCTGTTGCCCATGACGCCCTTGGGAAGGCCTACCGCTTCGCCCGACGCCCGCAGCATCGTATGCGGATAGCGCTCGAAGAGCACTCGCCAATGCGGCAGGTTTGCCGCCGCGATCGCGTTGCCGTGCGTGGCATCCCGGCATCCCCAGCCGTCGAGCACGCACAACACAACGGGCCGGTATCCTTCGACTGCGCTCAGGATGACACCGACACGGCTCGCTCGATCAGTGCTGCGAAACCCTCGGGATCGAGCGACGCCCCTCCAACCAGGCCGCCGTTGATATCGGAGTATTTCACGTACGATGCAACGTTCGCCGCGGTCATGCTTCCGCCGTAAAGAATCGGCGTTCTGTCCAAGCCCCCGATCGCATGGCGAATCGTCGCCATCACCCTATTGGCTTCGTCGGGTTCGCAGCTCTGGCCGGTGCCAATCGCCCAGATAGGTTCGTATGCGATCGCGACCTTCGAGAGATCGGCCGCCGGTACGCCGTCGAATGCAGCGCGCGTCTGCGATACGACGCGGTCGTCCGTCGCGCCGGCGCGGCGCTCGTCAAGGGTCTCGCCGACGGCGACGATCGGCGTTAAGCCCTGCGCGAGTGCCGTACGCACCTTCAGGTTGACCGTGCGATCGGTTTCGTTGCAATAGTCGCGCCGTTCTGAGTGCCCGAGGATCACGTGCGAGACGCCGAGGGCTCGCAGCATCGGCGCGCTCACTTCGCCGGTGAAGGCGCCTTGCAGCTCCCAATGCATCGTCTGCGCGCCTAAGCGCACGCGCGTGCCCCGCACGAACTCGCCCGCCAACTGCAGGGACGTAAACGCCGGTGCGACGACGATCTCGATTTCCGCTGGAATCGGCGCGACGCGGGGCAGGAACGCATCGAAGAACGCGGCCGTTTCGGCCGCAGTCTTGTGCATCTTCCAGTTGCCCGCGAGGATCGTTCTAGCTTTCAAGCGCGGCGACTCCGGGCAGTCGTTTGCCCTCCAAGAACTCCAGCGTGGCGCCACCGCCGGTCGAAACGTAGGTCATTTTCGAGGCGAAGCCCAGTAAGTGCGCTGCCGCGGCGGCGTCGCCCCCACCGACGACGCTGGTCGCTCCGGCCTCCGTCGCGCGCGCGATTGCATCGCCCACGACCTGCGTTCCGCGGCGATACGCTAGTCTCTCGTACACGCCCATCGGGCCGTTAAACACGATCGTCTTTGCGGCTTCGATCGCGTTCGCATACGTCTGCGCGGTTGCTGGACCGATGTCGAGAATCATCTCCTCACCGACGGCTTCGATCGGAACGACGTGAGCCAGGTCCTGCGCCTCCACCGAGGGCGCCACGACCGCATCGGCCGGCAGATGAAGATCGACGTTGCGTTCTTCGATCGCCACCAGGATACGGCGCGCCGCCTCGAGATCGTCGTCGCGCAGCGACGTGCCGACATTGACCCCGCGAGCCGCGAGCAGCGTATTGCCCATGCCTCCGCCGATGCAAAAAGCATCGACCAGCCCGCTCAAACGCTCCAGCATGCCGATCTTGTCCTTGATCTTCGCACCGCCGACGGCGCAGACGAAGGGCCTCGCGGGGCGGTCGATCAGACGCGAGAGCGCCGACAACTCGGCTTGCATCAGAAGGCCCGCCGCATTTGGAAGCAGATGCGCGATTCCTTCCGTCGACGCGTGCGCGCGATGCGCCGTTGCAAAGGCGTCGTTCACGTAGAGATCGCCCAGTTTTGCAAGCTGCTGTGCGAACGCGGGATCGTTGCGTTCTTCGCCGGCGTGGAAGCGGACGTTTTCGAGCAAGAGCACGTCGCCGTCACGTAGCTGGGCCACCGCACTTTCGGCCGCCTCACCGACGCAATCGCCGGCAAAGCCGACGGGAATGTCGAGGCGATCCGAAAGCGCTCGCGCGACCGGCCGCAACGAGAACTTCGGGTCCGGTTTGCCGTCGGGCCGCCCGAGGTGCGAGAGCACGATGGTTTTCGCGCCGTGCTCGTGCAGCCAGCATAGCGTCGGCAGCGCAGCGTCGATTCGGCTATAATCGGCAATGCTTTCCTTCTCGTCATCCTGACCCTTCGACTCGCTTCGCTCGCTCAGGACTGCGCTTCGCGCAGGCGGGAATGCGTTGTCATCCTGAGCCTGTCGAAGGACGAGCGGCACGTTAAAATCTTCGCGCACGAGAACGCGCCTGCCGCGAACGTCGCACTCTTGCAGGCGTCGAAAGGCCACTACGTCGCGGCTGGAATCGTCGACCCAACCAATGCGGTCAGCTCCGCGAGGCGACACGAGTAGCCCCATTCGTTGTCGTACCAGGCCGCGATTTGGAGGAGATCGCCGTTGGCGCCGGTGAGCCTGCCGTCGATGATCGAGCTGTTCGGATTCTTCCTATAATCGCTCGAAACCAGCTCCTCTTCGGTGTAGGCGACGTACTTGCTCAACTCGCCGTCGGCGGCGCGGCGGAGCAACGCATTGAGCTGTTCCTTGGTGGTCGGGCGTTTTGTCTGCGCGACGAGGTAGATCATCGATACCGTCGGCGTCGGGACGCGGAGTGAAAAGCCGTCGAACGTGCCTTCGACTTCCGGAATCGTTAGGTAGAGCGCTTTGGCCGCGCCCGTCGACGTCGGAATGATGTTCGTCGCGGCGTTGCGCGCTCGCCGAAGATCCCGGTGCGGTCCGTCGAGCACGTTCTGATCGTTCGTGTAGGAGTGGATTGTCGTCATGAAACCCTTGACCCAGCCCAGTTCGTCAACGATCGGCTTCACGGCAGTGGCTAGACAGTTCGTCGTGCACGATGCGTTGGAAATTATGTGATGCTTCTGCGGATCGTAGCGGCGCTCGTTTACGCCCAGCACGATCGTGATATCTTCACCCTTTGCCGGGGCGGAGATCAGGACTTTTTTCGCGCCGCCGCTATCGATATGCGCGCGGGCTTTGGCTGCATCGGTGAAGAGGCCGGTCGACTCGATCACGATGTCGACGCCCAAGTCGCGCCACGGAAGTTTGCCCGGGTCGCGTTCGGCAAAGACCTTAATGCGCTGCCCGTCGATGGAGATCGTGCCGTCGCCGGCGCTCACGCTGCCGTCGTAAATGCCGTAATTGCTGTCGTATTTAAAGAGGTGCGCGCACTCCTTGGCGTCGATGAGGTCGTTTACGGCGGCGATCTCGATTTCCGGATGGCGCTCCACGATCGCTTTGGTGAAGTTTCGACCGATGCGGCCGAAGCCGTTGATTCCGATGCGCATGAGCCGCGTTTACCGGGCCGCTTTCGCGCTCCCCTGCTTGCCGCGCAGGTTGTCGGCCAACCTGGTCAATGCGCCCAGCCGGCTGCTGACGCTCGGTTTACCGATGGGCGGATTGCAGCGGCGACCCAGCTCTGCAAGCGACTCGTCGGGATGACGTAGGCGAAGCTCGGCGACTTCGCGCAGCGGCGGCGTCAGCCGCGACAAACCGTAGGCGCTCTGCAAAAACTCGATGACGCGCCGCTGTTGGGCACCTGCCTGGGCGCTGCGCTGCAGGTTCGCAGCCTCGGTATTCACTAGGCGATGAATGCGGTTCTTGGTTTCGCGCAAGGCGCGCACGTCCTCGAGCCGCAGCACCGCTGCGAAAGCGCCGATGCGCGTCAGCAGCTCCGCGATCGCGTCGAAATCCTTGAGATAGAGAACGGCTCGTCCCTTTCGGTGCATCTCTTTTGCCGCGGCCCCGTTGCTGCGCAACATCCACGTCAACCGCGCGGCGACACCTTCGTCACGGACGACGAACTCGAGGTGGTAGCCGCGCGCTCCCGCCGCCAGCGAGCCGCATGCTAAGAAGGCGGCGCGCACTTCGATCAAACGATCGCACTTGCGTACGGGTTTGGGGGGCATCGCGCGCAGCCGTTGCGGCAATCTCACTGCGAAGGTCGGTAAGCGCTGCAGCCGGGTGGGGGCGCGTGTCTCAATGGCGTGAACCTTACGCTCCTCCAGCAGCGACCAAAACAGGCGCGCGACGGCGTTGCGATGCGTCACAAAGTGGCCGTCGATGCTGCCGTACACGCAGAGTCCGGCGAGCAGTGAATCGCGGCAATGCCGCTCGTCGGGAAGCTCGCGCGCGAGCGCGTCCTTCGTGTCGGCCGAGATCATATCCACTCCGCCTCGTCCCGCCGGGAGTCGAGAATCTCGTAGAGCTCGGCCGGTTTCGTGGCCGGCGTGACGCGCAACGGTACTTCGCGCACGCGGACCGTCAGGAACCTCGTCGCGTAGTGGATCTCGAGAACGTCTCCAGGCTTAACCTGATAGCCCGGCTTGAGCGGCTTTCCGTCCCTGGTGATTCGTCCGTGCTCCAGAGCCTCGTGCGCCTCGCTTCGCCGTTTGGCCAACCGCGAGACCTTCATGAACTTGTCCAACCGCACGCCGCCAGACTTCGCCATCGGACGCTTCGACTTCGCTCAGGACAAGCTCCATCGAAGGATGTCATCCTGAGCTCAGCCTGCCCTGAGCTTGTCGAAGGGTCGAAGGGGTGACAATATCGCGATATATCGTATACTATTGGCAGCATGCATAGATGGGGAATGCGCCGGCACGGAATGCGGCGGTTAAAGCGTGGAATTCTCAAGTTTGCCCTGCTCAAACTGCTTAGCGAGACACCGCGGCACGGCTACGACCTGATTCGCGAGATACGGGAGAAGGGATGGGCCGGAGGCGCCGGCTCGGTCTATCCGCTGCTCGCCGCGCTCGAGGCCGCCGGTTTCATCGCCGGCCGCGACGAGGAGGGTCGCCGCATCTACGAACTCACCGAGAAAGGACGAAAAATCATGGAAGAGCGCTGGGCCGACATCGGTCGCTTTTTCGAAGATGACGGCGAGGAAGAGGGCACGCGGGACCGGCGGGCGCAAATGCGCGATTCGGCGGCTCGACTGATGCAAGCGGTTTCACAGCTCGGCTACAATTCCAAACCCGAAAGCATCGAGCGCGTGCGCGAGTTGCTCGACAAAGCGCGCAAAGAGATTTACGAAGTGCTGGCAACAGAGTAAGGGGTTCGCAGGATTGGCGCAAACGCGACCGCAGCATCGCGGGGTCAACATTTTCGAGGAGGGCAAGCCGATGTGGCAGATCCTCCTCGTTTTTCTGGTGCCTCTGATGCTGAGCAACGTCTTGCAATCGGCCTCGCAAACGATGGCCAGTATCTGGATCGGGCGCCTGATCTCCACCCAAGCGCTCGGTGCCGTCTCGGCCGTCTTTCCGATCGTTTTCCTACTGTTCTCGTTCGTCTTCGGCGTTTCGAGCGGCAGCAGCGTCTTGGTCGGGCAGGCCTTCGGAGCGAAAGACTTCCACAAGGTCAAGAAAATAGCCGGCACGGTGCTCGGGGCGGCGCTCTACCTCGGCATCTTCGTCGCCATCGTTGGAACGATTGGGTCGTCGACGGTCTTGGGATGGCTGGCCACCCCGCCCGACATCCTGGCGCAGTCCGACGCCTACGCTCGGGTGATTTTCCTTACGATGCCGGTCTTTTTCGTCTATTTCGTCTACGTAACGATTTTGCGGGGGACCGGCGACTCGACGACGCCGTTTTACACGCTCATCGTATCGAGCGTGCTTGCGATTACCGTAACGCCGGTTTTTATCGTCGGACTCTTGGGCTTGCCGAAGCTGGGCGTCGTCAGCGCGGCGGTCGCCGGAGTTATCGCCAATACGGCCGCGCTGGGGTGGCTGCTCTACTATCTTGCGCGTAAGAACCATCCGTTGAAGTTCGATCGCGAGACGCTGGCCGACATGTGGATCGATTGGAATATTCTCGGAGCGGTGCTGCGCATCGGGCTGCCGACCGCACTGCAGGTAATGATGGTTTCGCTGGCCGAGATCGCGGTCATCTCGTTCGTGAACCGCTTCGGATCGAGTGCGACCGCCGCGTACGGTGCGGTCAATCAGGTTGTCGGCTACGTACAGTTTCCGGCCATCTCTATTGGCATCGCGGCCTCGATCTTCGGAGCGCAGTGCATCGGCGCGCGACGAGAAGATAAGCTCGGCAGCGTCGTTCGTTCGGCCGTTGGCTTGAACTATGCGATCGGTGCGGTGCTGATCGGCGCGTGTTATCTCTTTGCCTGGTTCATTCTAGGATGGTTCATTACCAATCCGAACACGCTGCGCATCGCCCATCAACTTCTGATGATCACGTTGTGGAGCTACGCGGTCTTTGGAAACTCCGCGGTTCTCAGCGGTCTGATGCGAGGGAGCGGCACGGTGCTGTGGCCGACGGCAATCGGGATATTCGCAATCTGGGGCGTCGAAGTGCCGGCCGCGTATCTGCTGATGCACCGTATCGGCCTCGACGGCGTCTGGCTCGGCTATCCGATCGCGTATTGCGTCGCGCTCGCACTGCAGTTCTCATACTACGAGTTCGTTTGGAAGCGCAAAACGCACGAACGCCTCGCCTAAAAAGTCGCGCCCTACTTCCTTTTCTTCGCTTTTGGAGTGACACACGTGCCCGTGGCGCGACAGACGAGCACCGGCGGGTCCAGTACGTCGGCGGCGCTTTCGCCGATTTCCGGCCTCGCCGCGATCACTTTGCGGGCTTCGAACTCCATGCGGCGCGACGTCTTGCCGATCTTGACGATTCGCCCCTGCGCTTCGATGAAGTCGCCGGCGAAGACCGGCGCGAGGAACTCGACGCTATCGTAGGCGGCGAAGAGTCCCTCATCGCCGTCCATTCGAATTAATAGCTCCGTTGCAACGTCGCCGAAGAGCGCGAGCATGCGTGCTCCGTCGACGAGACTTCCGCCATAGTGCGCGTCGAGCGTGCTCATGCGTACCCGCAGTTTTGCGGTCAAATCTTCGCCAGTTGCCACAGTACCTCGAGTTCGTCGAACGAGAGATCCGAAATGCTCTTTCCGCTTTTCGTCGCTCGCTCTTCCATGAAGGAAAAACGTTTGTAGAACTTCTCGTTGGCTTCGCGCATCGCCGTCTCGGCGTCGATGCCCAGTGCGCGCGACAGATTGACCAGCGTGAAGAAAACGTCGCCGAGTTCTTCGCGTACCCCGGGATCGTCTTGGGGCAGGCGACGCGCCTCGGCGAGCTCGCCAAGCTCCTCAGAGAGCTTTTCCAAAATGCCGGCGGCGTTGGGCCAGTCAAACCCGACGCGTGCGGCCTTCTCCTGCATACGCTGACCGCGCTGCAACGCACCGAGCTGGACGGGAATTCCGTCGAGGCGGCTCTTACGCTGGCGCCCCGTTTTTTCCAGCGCTTTAAGCTTTTCCCAACTGCGCCATTGCGCGTCCACGTCTTCGATGACCGCATCGCCGAAGACGTGCGGATGACGGCGGACCATCTTGTTGGAGAGCGCGTCGACAACGTCGGCGATGCTGAACTTTCCAACTTCCATGGCGACCTGCGCGTGAAAGAGCACCTGCAAGAGCAAGTCGCCCAGCTCCTCGCAAAGGGCGTCGAGGTGCGGCCCTTCGATCGCCTCGACCACCTCGTACGTCTCTTCGATCAGGTACGGAACGAGCGTGCGATGCGTCTGCTCGCGATCCCACGGGCAGCCCATGCGCAACCGGGCCATGATCTCGACCAAGTCGTCCCACGAATAGTGCGCCGACCGTGGCGGCAACGGCACCAGCGGCATCGCGATCGACGCGGAGAGCGTCGCGCGCGGAACGCCGGGTACGATGTGGGCGGCGACGCCGCGCGATTCCAATACCCGCAGCAACGAAGGGAGGCCCGGAAAATCGGAGAGGGGGTTTCCAAGCACGCCCAGACCGAGCGAGTCGCCGTACGCGCCGCTGCAGAGCCGATCCGCGAAACGTCCGATCTCCTCGGAACTTCCGCGCACAAAAAGCGCCGGATCGTCCACTGCGTCGCGAACGATCGTGACGCCGTTGCGTTCGAGATACGCCGTCAAATCCGGCGGTGCAAGCAGGGCGACGGCCTTCCCGATCGCACGCAGCGCGTCGAGGCTGCCAATGGTCAGCAGCCCGGGATCACCCGGGCCGAGACCCGCGATACGAACCAACACGCCGCGTCCTTCGCAACCGCGCGGCGGTGTCCCGGTGAGGACACCGCCGCTTGCGAGATTTACGTCGAGGAGGGCGCGGGCGAACCGGCCGGGGCGCTAGCCGCCGGCGAAGCCGCTGCACTCGGCGCAGCCGAACCCGCCGGGGGCATTCCGCCTGCGGGCATCGGCGTTGCGAAGAGGCCGGCAAAGGTCGGATTGTTGACCTTAATATCGGCTTTCTGCTGCAGACCTTGGAGGAACGGCTGAATCAGCGGCGCCTCTTGCTGCTGACGCAAGGTATCGGTGATCTGCGGCGTCGCGCTGGCCAGCGTTGCGGTCTGTCCCGGAATGCGCGCTTCGACTTGAATGATGTGATAGCCGAAGGGCGATTTCACCGGCGCGCTAATTGCGTTGACCGGCGCGGAGAACGCTACCTTATCGAATGCGGGCACCATCTGCCCTTTCTTGAAGGTGCCCAGCTCGCCGCCTTTGTCCTTGCTGCCGGGATCGGTCGAATATTGCTTGGCAACGTCGCCAAAGCTCTGTCCGGATTTGAGAAGCTGCTCGACTTTCTGCGCTTCGGCCAAGTTCGGCACCAAGATGTGACGGGCCGTTACTTGCTCGGGCTTATCGAACGTGGCGCGATTCTTGTCGAAGTAATCCTTGATCTGGGCCGGCGCGATCTTCACTTGCGAACCCAGCGCCTTGTCGAGGATCAGCTGCTCGCGCAGCGCGGCGTGAACGTCGTCTTCGGAAAGGCCACGCGACTTCAGCATCTCATCCCACGAGCCAGCCGGAAAGTTCTGCTTGATCTGGTCTTCGCGCGCGCTGATCTCGGCATCGCTGATGGTGATGTTATTGTTCTTGGCGTATTGATCGATCAACGCGTCTTGCACCATTTGCTGCAAGACCGTGCGCGCCAGCGGCGTCCCTTCCAGCTTTGTGTTAAATGCGGATTCGCTGATCGGTTGGCCATTCACCGTCGCGACGGTACCGCCCGATGCGCACGCCGCTAGCGACGTGCCGAAGAGAAGGGCGGCCAGGCCTACGGTGAGGCGTTGGACATTCGACATTAATTGCTCCGATTGGATAATAGTGCATAGTACACGGGGCCCGGAGCCCCGCATCACGGCGGGCTCGTTCGCGCGCCGCGCCCCCGTTCCTTCGATTAGGGGGCACCCAGGCGGCCTCGACGCCCCCTGGGAACGACGAGGGCTATAGGGCTTCCAGCAGTTTTCGGAGCAGCGGCATCCAATTCGGGCTGCCCGGCAGGTCGACCAGAATGCGCCCGTCGGTGAAGCGGAAGCGGTTCTTGGTAAGGGCCTGAAGCTTCGGCACGGCCGCGGGATCGAGCTCGAAACCCGACCCAACCCCTAGGGTGAGCCGGCGCTCGTCCACGACGACCCGGGTAACGCGTTTGCGCAGTGCGACCGCGCGCAGTTTGGTGAGCTCCACCAGGTTCGCGAGGGGTGACGGGAAGGCGCCAAAGCGATCCCGCACACCCGCGGCCACCTCCTCGACCTCCTCTTGCGTGCGAGCCTTCGCCAGCTGCTGGTAGATGGCGATCTTCTGGGAGACCTGGCCAATGTAGTCGTTGGGGATGAACGCGTCGATCTTCACGTCGATCACGGCTTCTTGGCGTTCTTCGAGCGCAGCGGGCCCCCCGCGCCGCTGCGCAATCGCCTGGGCTAAGAGTTCGCAGTAGGTGTCGAACCCGACCGACGCAATGAAGCCGGACTGTGCCGATCCCAGCAGGTTGCCGGCGCCGCGAATTTCGAGATCGCGCATCGCGATCTGCAAGCCCGATCCCAAGTGCGCAAATTCCCGGATCGCCTCGAGCCGTGCCTTCGCCTCTTCGGTAAGCGCTTTGTGCCCTTGGTAGAGCAAATAGCAATAGGCCTGATGATTCGAGCGTCCGACTCGACCGCGAAGCTGGTAGAGCTGCGCCAGCCCGAATCGGTCGGAATCGCTGACGATCATCGTGTTGACGTTGGGAATGTCGATCCCGTTTTCAATGATCGTCGTCGCGACGAGCACGTCGAGCTCGCGGTCGATGAATCGCTGCATCACGGGTTCGAGCTCCGATTCTCGCATCTGGCCGTGCCCCACGCCGATGCGCGCGCGGGGCGAGAGCTGCTCGAGCGCGTTACGCACGGCGTAGATGGATTCCACTCGGTTGTGCAAGTAGTAAACTTGACCGCCGCGGTCGAGCTCGGCGGCGATCGCGCGCTGCACCACGGCGTCGCTGGCCGGCACGACGAGCGTCTTGATCGACATCCGGTTCTTCGGCGCCGTCTGAATCAGCGACAGATCGCGGACGCCCATGAGCGACATGTGCAGCGTGCGCGGAATCGGCGTCGCGGAGAGCGTCAAGACGTCCACGCTCGCGCGGTATCCCTTCAGTCGTTCCTTGTGCATGACTCCGAACCGCTGCTCTTCGTCGATGACGATCAAGCCGAGATCGGCAAACGCGACGTCTTTCTGCAACAGCCGGTGCGTACCGATGACGACGTCGACCTTCCCTTGCGCGAGATCTTCCAAAATCCGTTTCTGATGGGGCTTTGGAGTGAAACGCGAGAGCCCCTCGACGCGCACCGGAAAGGCGCCGAAACGCGCACTGAAGGTGCGGAAGTGCTGATCCGCCAGTAGCGTCGTCGGGACCAGCACCGCGACCTGCTTCTTGTCCGCGATCGCTTTGAAGGCGGCGCGCATCGCTACTTCGGTCTTCCCATAGCCGACGTCGCCGCAGATGAGCCGGTCCATCGGCCGCGCGGACTCCATATCGGATTTGGTGGCGTCGAATGCTTTCTGCTGGTCGGGCGTTGGTTCGTACGGAAAAGCCTCCTCCATCTCGGCCTGCCACGTGGTGTCGGGGCCAAAGGCGAAGCCCCGCGACATCTCGCGTTCGGCGTAGAGCTTGACCAACTCGTCGGCAACTTTCGCCAGCGATTCGCTGACGCGCGTTTTCGTGCGCGCCCAGTCGGCGCCGCCCATCTTGGAAAGTCGAGGGCTCTGCCCTTCGGCCGCCGAGTACTTCGCGATCTGATGCATCTGCGTGACCGGCACCAGCATCCGATCGCTGCCGGCATAGCGCAGATCCAGATAATCTTGCGTCGCGCCCAGAATCATCTCGGCGCGCAGGCCCAGATATTGGCCGATGCCGTGCACCGCATGCACGACATAGTCGCCGACGCGCAGATCTGCCAGCGTGACGGGCACGCCTTCCTTGATGGCACGCATCTTGACGCGCTTGGGCGGCGCGCCGAAGATCTCGCGATCCCCCAGCACGCGCAGCCGCAGGCTCGGCATCCAATAGCCCGATTCGATCGACCCATGATCGACCAGAACGCTTCCCCGCGCCCGTATGCCAACGTCAATTTGCGCCGCTTGCAAGAGGTCGATCGTGCGCGAAACCGCAGCGCTCACGATGAAGACGTGCTCGCCGTTTGCGACCCATTCGCGCATCGCTTCGGTGAAAAGCCCGAGCTGACGATTGAAATGTTCCACCGGCCGGCATTCGAAAACGAACGACTCGATGGCCGGCGGCGCCCAATCCGTTCCGTGCTCGCCCATCTCGATCGTGCCGGGGAAGACGAGCGTCGCATGCGCTGCGACGAGCGCGCCCACGTCGCGCAGCGAAATCGGCGTCGCGGAAAGCTCGGCACGCAGCGCTTCGCCGGCATCCTCGTCCGCGAGCAGCGTGTGACGCTCCCGATTGCGTTCTTCGTCGAGCGCGTTGGCGACTGCAGCGATCGTG
Organism: Candidatus Cybelea palsarum; assembly: GCA_003166915.1. Lineage (GTDB taxonomy): Bacteria > Vulcanimicrobiota > Vulcanimicrobiia > Vulcanimicrobiales > Vulcanimicrobiaceae > Cybelea > Cybelea palsarum. The sequence continues at coordinate 47,358 of PMUK01000189.1, read as the reverse complement.
GATGGTTCTTCCAGCACGACCGTGGCGTCGGAGGGTAGATAATCGAAGATGCTCTCGCTCCCAAAATTCTGCGCGTTTTCGGTAGCCGGGTCTTCCCAAGGCGTTATCGCGAGCCGATCGATCGAGGTATTGCTGCGTTGCGATTCGATCGAAAAGGCTCGCAGAGATTCGATCGCGTCGCCGAAGAACTCGATGCGGACGGGGGAGTCGGCGGTAGCGGCAAAAAGGTCGATGATTCCGCCGCGTACGGCGTACTCGCCAACCGCGCTGACCACGTCGCACCGCACGTAGCCGAGATCGAAGAGCCGCCGCTGCAAACGTTCCCAACCGGCCTCGTCGCCGGGATGCAGTTCAAAGCGGAGCTCGTCGAAGCGCGAGCGCGACATCAAGCGCTGACGGACGGCGGCGATCGGCGCCAAGACGATCCGCGGGGCGCCGTCGGCGAGATCGGCGAGCAAGGTCATTCGCGCGCTGCGCTCCGATGGGCTCTCGATCGCGCCAAGCGCTTCGTCGCGCGACCGAACCAGCGCAATGCGTTCGCTGCAGTCCTCGAGGTAGTACAGCAGGTCGGCGAAGCTCCGCTCCGCCGCATCCGGAGTCGGAAGCACGACCAGCACGCAGCCGCCCAGCTCGCCGTGCAACGCCGCTAGGAGCGCCGGCCGCGCCGCCGCGATCGTTTCGTGCAGCGCATATCCGCCTGGCTTCTTTCCGGCGATGCGGCGCAGCGACTTCAACCGTTCGATCGTGCTCGCAAAGGCGCGGTTCGACTCGGTCAGCTTGGCCAGGAGGTCTTTCGCAGCGTCGCCCCCAGCGGAGTCGACGGGGGACGGGGCGGTTACGTTCGCGGTCATGCGGGTCGCTCATTATAGCAGAGCCCCAGCAACGGGAGCGTTGCTGCGATGCCGAGTGCGACGGCGAGCGGCGGGCTGGGAATCGCGATCGCGTCGGGGACGTAGCGCAGCAGTGCAGTCAACGATAACAGGATCGCGACGGCTCCGGGGCGCGATCGTGGAGCGACGCCGGCGAGCGCGACGAGCCAGAGTGCGTACCATGGGTAGGGATTTGGCACCAGCACCCAGGCGGCCAGTCCAAGCCAGATCCATCCCTCTACAAATCGCCCGCGCAGCAACGCGACGCCGCGCCGGGCCAACAGAGCACCGGCGACAAACGCGACCGCGAACGAAACGAAGGCTCCCAGTGGCCGAAAGACCGCCTGAAGCGAGGCTTGCGGTGCGTACGTCCCATGAGGCGCGAGCTGCGTTGCAACGCCCGCGATCAACGGAGCCGAGAGTGCGGCTGCGATCGCAATGCCCGCAAGCGCACCGATGCGCGCGCGTCGCTCGACGATCGCCAGTCCGATCGCGGCCGCCATGCCCGGCGGTTTGATCATAGACGAGAGCGCGACGACCGCGGCGCCGGCATTGAGGAGTCGCCGGCGGACGAGAACGAATCCCGCCAGTACCACGGCTAGCGCGATCGCGTCGTTGTGGCCCTCCGCCGCGCACCAAATCGCGGCCGGATTCAGTCCGATCGTCGCCGCCGCGCGCAATCGCAGCGCGCGATCGCCTTCAAAGGCGAAATAAGCCAGCGGCACGCAGAGCAGAAACGCCGCGCTCGCCGCCACACGGAACGCGTCGAGCTGCGCCAGCGGACCCAACGGTGCAAGCGTCGTCACGAAGAATCGAGCCAACGCGACGAAGGCCGGTCCGTACAGACAGATCGGGAATGCCGTCACCCACTGAACTTGCGCGGCGCGCACGAGTGCGTCGAGCGCGTGGACCGGCGCGAGCGCGTACGGGTTGAGCCCGATTCGCGCCATCTCTCCATAGGCCGCGTAGGCATAGACGTCGCTTGAAAAGAGAACGGGCACGAACCACGCGGCCGCGAGCGCAACTGCGGCTGCCGCGCACGCCGTTTTCAACGAAACCGGGTACGTTTGCCGCAACGCCCGCCAGTACGCAACGGCGCCCGCGGCGCAGGCCAGCAAGACTCCGCCAAGCAGAGGAACGCCCGCGACGCCCCAGTTGGTTACGACGACTAGCGGCGCGGGCGGTGCGAGGGTCATTCCCCAGCGAATGCCGCGGCGGCGATCCCGAGCAGCAAAAACCACGCGCCGCCGACTTTCGGGTAGAAGACGAAGTCGTCGACGATCTGATGCAGCGCCAGTGCCACACTCGCTGCCAGCGCGGCAACTACCCACGGCGAGTGCACGCGCAAGCGCGCGACGAAAGGCTTCTCGAGGAACGCGCCGATCGATGCGCCCACCATCGCGAGCGTCGCCGCGAACAGTACGATCCCGCCCTCCGCCAAGGATTGCAGATACCAACTGTTGGCATGGGTGCGAACGCCGTACACGCCGTACTCCGGTAAGTCGAGCTCGAAGTTGCCCGCTCCGACGCCAAAAAGGGAGTAATCGCGCCACATGCGCAAGGCCGCACCCCAGAGCTCGTCGCGATTGCCGACGCCACCCGCGTAAGCGCTAGACGCGAGCGAAACGCGCAGTATGCCCGGCGTATGTGCGTAAATCGCCCACCAAACCGCACCGGCAAATCCGGCAACGGCGCCCACCATCGCGGGGCGCAACGCCGGCCATGCTCGACGGCCGGCCCAAAGCACGACGATCGCGGCAACGATCGGGAGTGAGACGATGCCCGCGCGCGAGAACGTCAAGATGTCGGCAAGAACCACGAGCCCGAGCGCGACGTCGAGCAATGCGGTTCGCCGAACGACCGCCCACGCTCCGAGCGTCGCGACGGCGATCGTGCAATAGGCCGAAAGCTGATTCGGACCTTCGAGTAACCCCGCAATGCGCGGAACGATCGCGGCGCCGACGTAAAGTCCCGACGGCGCGCCGGCGATCTCTTGAACGAGCGCCGAGAGCGCAACGATGATGCCGGCGGCGGCCGCGGCGGCGACGAGTGCCGCATCGTCGGCGTCGAGGGCATAGCAGCAATACGCCGCGACAAAGACCGCCGCGTACTCGACCCATTTGAGCGTCTCGCGAATGACGGCGGCCGGATGCGCTGCGTCGAGTATCGTGAGCGCGGTAGCGAGTATATAGAACGCCAGCGCTCCAAGAAGCAGAGGCGCCGGGCGCCGGCGCAACACGCCGGCGACGCCGGCGTAGGTCGTCAGACCCAGCAGCACGCCGAGCAGGACGCACTTCGGCAGCGTGATCGTCGTCGCCGCAAGATCGTGTGCGAAGGCAATCGGCGTCGCGAGAAGCAGCGCGCAGAGTCCGTATGCGGGGCGCCGCGCCGTGAGCATCGCGGCTGCAAAGAATGCGGCGACGAAGAGGACGGCGGAGAACGGATCGAGGGGAGTGGGAAGGGCGACGTGGTCGACGACCGGACGATACGTCAAGATCGTTCGATGTCGCTGATGATATAGAGCGGACGCCCTTTAACTTCGTCATAGACGCGTCCGAGATACTCGCCGAGGATGCCGAGGCTCATCAGCTGCACGCCACCCAGAAAGAGCACGGCGACGATCGTCGAGGCCCAGCCCGGCGTGTAGAAGACCGGCTTTAAGCTGAACGTTTTCAAGACGATGACGATCACCGCGTAGACGAAGGCGATGACGCTGACCGTGAAGCCGAGATAGGATGCAAAGCGCAGCGGGACGTCAGAGAACGAGGTGATGCCATCCATCGCAAAGCGAAGCATCTTGGATAGGGGATACTTCGTCTCGCCGGTGTAGCGCACGTCACGATCGTACTCGATCGCCACCTGGTTGAATCCAACCCAGCTTACCATTCCACGAAGAAAGCGATGGCGCTCGGGCAGCCGCCGCACGGCTTCGACGGCCCGCCGGCTCATCAAACGAAAGTCTCCGGAATCCATTGGGATCGCAATATTGGTCAGGCGTTTGATAATTCGGTAGAACGCGCGCGCGGTCAAGAGTTTAAAACGGCTCTCGCCTCTGCGAGTTCGGCGAACCGCGTACACGACGTCGTAGCCCTCGCGCCACTTTCGCAAGAAATCCTCGATCAACTCGGGCGGATCTTGCAAGTCTCCGTCCATTAAGATCACCGCGTCGCCGGTCGCAATTTCGATGCCGGCGGTCGCCGCGAGCTGATGGCCGAAGTTGCGCGACAGGTTGACCAGCACGGTCCCAGTCCGCCGCTGCATCTCCGCGCGGATCGTGGCGAGGGTGCCGTCGGTGCTGCCGTCGTTGACCAGCACGATCTCGTGGTCGAACTCTGCCCTTAGCGGCTCGATTGCCGCCGAGATTCGGGCCAGCAGCGGCGCGACGTTTCCGGCTTCGTTATACAGGGGGACCACGATGCTGAAGGTGGGGCGCGTAGAATCGGCCATGCCGCTCCACTTTTCAACACCCCACCGCCGTTGTCACCCCGAGCGGAAAGTGCGCAGGCTCCAAGAACTAGGGCGCATGCCTAACGTCCGCCCTGCCCTGGCCATCGGCGCGGCTGCGCTCTGGCTTGCCGGCTGCAGCCATGCGGCTGCACCAGGGGGGGCGCAGCCGATATCGAGCACCCGGCCGCCGCCGGCCGTTTCGTGGCGCGCCGCCGGGAAAGCCGGACCAACCGCCGCCCCAACTACGGCGGTTCCCAGCCCACCACCGGCGTCGCCACCCTCGACGGCACTACCCTCGCCCGTCGTCACGCCGCCCAAGCTTGCGGTCAAAGTTCCTCGCCTGCCGCCCGACGCCGCGCCGCAGATTCTCGCGGTCGCGGTAAGCGAGACGACTGTTCACCCGGGTGACACGGTCTCCGGCAGGGTCGTTACGACCTCCAACGTCGCCAGCGTGCAGGCTCGCATCGGGGGCTACGCGATGAGCCTTGCGAAGACCGGCGTGGGACGTTTTGCACTCACGTACAAAGTCGCGCCGCTGCCGTGGTTCATTCGCGGAACGTTTACGATGCGCGTCATCGCAAAAAATACGCGCGGAGATTCGGTCGAACGCACGATACCGCTGACCGTTCGATGATCGATCCTCGCCCCTAAGATCCTAGCGAACCCGGATCTCGACGCTGCTCTCAACCGAAACACCGGCGGTGTTTCGCGCGATGATCCACATGAGCAGCTGGTGGCTTACGAAGAACGGGAGCTGCGGAACGACGTAGCCGCCTTCGAAGTGACCGACGTCGGTCTTTGGCAAGTTGAACGCGTAGCCGCCGATTCTAAGTTCGACGCTGGCAACGTTCGAAGAAGTGAGCACGACGACGGAAAGGGTATCTCCGGCCTGCGGCGTGGTCGAGCTGAGGCGCCACCAGAGAATCTGCGGCGCTGCGTCTGGTGGCAGAAAGGCTATCGTCGGCGTCGGTGCGGGCGACGGCGTTTGCGAAGGTGCCGCCGAGACGCTGGGGACCGGCGAAGGAACCTGGGCATAGGCCACGGCGATCAACGAACAGGCGGCGAGCAGTCCCAACGCCGGAACCGCGAGTTTCCGGTAGCCGTTCACGAGCCCGACCGTTCGAGAACCACGATGCCGTCGCGGTCGCTCCTCATGACGTACTCCTTGCGGGCGAGTGCTCGTCCTACGGCCGGCTCGTCGATTCTCTGCCAGTGCTCGGAATAGTGCGTCCGGTCGTAAACGAACCATCGCTGACCGTTAAAGTTGATCGAGGCGTTCGGATCGAGGCCTAAGTGCGCAAAGATTTCATCTTCGGACCCAACATCGACCTGCCGCGGCAGTCGCCCGAGAGTCGTTTCGAGCAGCACATCGTGCGCGTTTGGGGGCCGGTAAAGGTAGTACCAGTACTCCATCGGACTTGCGAAAATTGCGACCGACATCGACACCGCCGCCGCTGCAACGACAAGTCCCGTAGCGAGCCGCGGTTTGTTCGCGCTTAATCGAGAAGCGCCGTCAACGAATCCCGCCAGCGCGTAACCCGTCAGCAACGCGCTGTAGTGAGCGCCCGGCACGATCGTAACCGATTGGTGGGAGGCGAGGATCTCGGCGAATCCCGGAATCAAGAAGAGTCCGTACCGAGAGATGCATGGTAGGAAGGCCAGTGGGGCAAGGATTATCACAACGTAGCGTATGCGTGGAAGCAGCACGGCCCACGCGAAATCGCGTCCTCCGCCGTGAGCGCCGGTCCAGTTGAAGAATTCGAACGACTGGTACGGCACGTGCGAGTTCAGCGCTTGGCGTACGATTACGAAATACACGAAGGCCATTGCAATCGCCAAGCCGGAGATGCTCCATCCAATGCGCGCAGCTCGAACGTCCGTGCGCGCCGTCACCGCGAAGAGCAAACCGTTTGTCGCCAGAACGACGAACTGGTCCTCCTTCGTGCAAGCGAGGAGCAGTGCCGTCACGATGCACATCGACCAGCGGCGCCGGTCCAGAGCGTAGACCAGCGTGGCGGAGAGAAGCGGCACGAAGGCCATCTCGTGAAAATCCCCGACGCCGTTTGCCCACAGAATTGGATAGAGTGCGGCGACGGCGACTAACGCGAGCGCCGGGACCGGGCGCAACCTGGCTCGCGCCAAACCCCAAATCGGGAAAAGGACTGCCGAGACAAGGATAGCCTGAAAGTACTCAAGCCCAACAGGACCAAACGCGCGGACAAACGGCCAGGCTGTCGCGACGATCGGAGACCAATGAACGAGGAGATGATTTACTCCGCCTTCTGCGGTGCTCGAAAAGGCGTGCCCCAGGCCGGCGATCACCTGCGTGAAGATGCCGAGATCGACATCGTTGCGGAAGATGGCGTAACGCCAGTGGACGATGATGCAGAGCGTCGATGCCAGCGCGAGAAAGAGCGCCCAGACCAGCGCATTATATACATGAGTCCCCGGCCGCTGCTTCATGCAGTCCCGAAGTTGCGGGTTCAGCGCGCCTGTGGGGGCTTTTGGGGCGGCGGTTCGGGAGGCTTCCCCGGCGGAAGATTTGGGAACGGTGCGGGGTTGTAGGGCGTCGGCATGATTTGCGGCTGCTGCTGATTGATGCTTCCCGGCACTTGGTCTTGCCAGCCGTAAACGGTGTCGCGAACTACACGCACGTCGGCATCGGGGACGACGAAGTCGCGTGGCTTTCGGTCGAGGCCGTTCTGTGCGCTCTCTTTTGACTGAAACGATCCGCGGTCGTAAAGATAGTGAAAGATCGTGCCCGAGGGATACCTTCGCGTGATTTCATAGTGCAGCGCGTCGATGCGGTCCATGGGGATCGCTTGCGCACTCCATGCGCTTTGATCGGTCGAGATGTAAACGCTCGATGTGAGCGGCGTTGTCGGCGGAACCTGCACGATGAAAGTCACGAGCACCGGCTTGCCCGAGTAGCTCACGTTTGCCGGAGCGCTCTCGCCGGGCGCCGGTGTCGCGAGATTCTGGTATGCGAGCAGATCCGGATTCGGCGCCGGCGACGACGCCGCAACTGCGAAGCGCGTCACGTCGGCGAAGTTCCCTTCGGGCGGCAACGGTGCCCGCGAGAGATCGAGTTCGGTCACGGTGCCGGTGGCGTCAAACGTCGCGCGGGCCCAGATGCGCGGCGCAGGCGCGAGCTGGGTGGTGCCGCCAGTTTTTGCGTCGTGTATCACGACGCTGGGCGCAACCCGAAACCCGTCGCCGGTCGTGAAGAAGACGAAGCCGTCCTGGTAGGCGAGCAACTGTCCGCTGACGACGACCGAGGGCCCAGCCGCCACGAGCAGAGTGGCGAGCACTAGCGAGAGTACCGTTGTCATCCTGAGCGCAGTCGAAGGATTAGGCATCATATCGGGAGCAGCTGAATCACGAAGTTCTGCTGCCAATATTGCGCCCGGTACGGATTGCCATACCAGTAGAGCGTTCGCGAGATATCGGCAAGCGTGTGCGGAAGAATCTTGAAGCGGACGTCGGCGGTCGCGTCATACGGCGGCTGTCCCAGCCACCACGCATAGAGCGGCTGGCCTAGAATGTTGTTCGCAGGAAACGCGAAGAGCCCCGGCACCGGAATTGGAAAGTCCTCGTGATGCCGAACGAGCAGCGAGAAATTGAACGTCGGGGTCGGCGTGTCGTTGAATCCGAAGCTGGTCGTGCGCAACGTCGCGACGCCGCGAAACGACGTGAAGCTGTCCGGACAAAATGTCGTCGGAAGCCCGTTGGGCTGCGCGCATTGCTCGTAGCCGCCGTTGATGTAGTGGTCGCCGATGTTTTGAATCTCATAGCCGGCGTACATGTGGAGCGATCGCGACGGCTGGCGGCTGATCGTCAGGGTCGTATTCGTGTTGTCGATGTAGTGCGGCAGTGAGTTCCACTGGCGCTGTTTGTTGAACGAAGCGTTGAAGTAGTACTCCTGATACGGGCTGTCGGGGTGGTTGAGCTTGAGCGACGGCGTGTAGAGATTGAACCCCAGAACCGTGTTGTAGATCGTCGTGTAGGTGGGGCAGTAATAGCTGAGGTGGTGCTTGGGGGGGGTTGGATATTGGTAGGCGCACAGCGCGCCGTACGATTGCAAACCGGGAACCTGGAGCGGCGGAAATTGGGGATACTGCGCGAAGCCGTTCAGATACTGCGAGCCGACCGAGTCGTGCGCGAAACCGTACCCTTCATAAATATTTTCGTAGAGCGGCAGCGTGGCGATTTTGTTTTGAAAGCTGTTGGCCGTCAACTGCAGATACGTCGGGTGCGCGAGGCTGCCGCCGAGCGCCTTGGGGACCTCGAGCGAGCCGGGCCCGAGGAGATTGTAGCTGACCAGCTGCGACGTGGCCGTAACGTACGAGTGTGGAAATGCGTACGTGGCGTTGATCCAGGTCGTCTGTTGCGCCGCCCGCGGCAGTTGGAGATAGTTCTGTTGCGCGTAATATTGCGTAAAGCTCTGAATTTGGAAGCGGCTGCCGAGCTTTTCGTACAGCATGGCATTCCACCATTTCTCCGCGCGCGTCGCGGGATTCACCGACAAGATCGCGTACTCGTGATCGCCCACGAAATGCTGTTCCACCGACCCATAGAGCTTATACGTCGGATCGTACCGCAAATGGAGCGCCGTTAATGCATTCGGGCTGCCGGCTACTTGCCAAGTGATGTCCGCCGTTGCCCCGGAGAGCGAGTTTTGCGCGAGGTATTGGTTCGAGGAGAAGCTGACCACGTTACTTCCCAGCGGGATGCCGACGCCCCCGACGTACGCCACGGCGCCGACAAAGCGCACGTACGATTTGGTGCCGATGATCGCGCCCGTGCCGGACATGTCCGGATGCGTCGTGGTCGAGGGAAAGTAGAACACATCGCCGGGCATCACGCGCCCTTTGGCGGGGTGCGCGAGGTCGCCGTTGAGAAACGTCCACCGGTCGGGTTCGCTCGTAACCGGAACGAAGTAGATACGCTTGAAATCGAGGAAGTCCGAGATTGCCGCGCCGCTCACCGTGCCGCTGGGGTCGTGCAGCGTCACGTGCCCCGCGACCATAAAACGGTTGAGCTTGAGGTCCATTGAGAACGCATCGCCGGTAACGGTGAAGCCGTCGCTCGTCCGCAGGCGCACGTTGCCGTCGGCTTCGAGCAAGAAACGATCGTAGTAGAAATTAATCGACTTCGCGTTCAGATAGAGCAGCGTCATCGGCGTGTTTTGCGCACGCGCTGCAGCGCTCGCGAGAATAAGCATCAGCATCGAGATCGCCGCCGACAACGCTATTCGTGACACAGCCGCAAGCGTTTCGACGGCCGCAACGCGTGTCTTTCAAGGTCCGACAGGCTCCGAAGGAAGGAACGGCGGATTAAAGTCTGATGAAGCGTGTGGTCGCCATTGTGATCGACTCGGGCGGCGTCGGCGCAATTGACGATGCCGATATTTATGGCGATGCGCCGGGGGCCAACACGATCGGCAACGTCGCCCGGGGCTTGGGTTCGCTGCATCTTCCGCACCTCGAACGCCTGGGGCTCGGGCTCCTGACACCCATTTCCGGCGTTGGGGCCGTATCCGATCCGTGCGCGCGCGTCGCGCGTCTGCGCGAACGAAGCCACGGCAAAGACACGATTACGGGCCACTGGGAGATGATGGGGATCACGACGAGCGTGCCTTTCCCCACATACCCAAACGGGTTTCCGGCCGATGTGGTCGAGGCATTCGCCCAAATTGCCGGCAAGCTGCCGCTCGGAAACATCCCGGCCTCGGGGACCGAAATCATCGAAAAGCTCGGTGCCGCCCACATGGCGTCTGGGCGACCCATCCTTTATACTTCGGCGGACTCGGTCTTCCAAATCGCCGCACACGAAGAGGTGGTGCCGCTGGAGCGGCTTTACGAGTGGAGTGAGAAGGCGCGTGAGATGCTCGAGCCCCCCCATAACGTCAACCGGGTGATCGCCCGGCCCTTTGTGGGAAAACCGGGGGCTTTCCGCCGAACGCCGAATCGCCGTGACTATGCGGTCGCTCCGCCCCCCAACCTGATCGATCGACTCGGAGCGGGGGATATCGAGGTGCACGCAGTCGGTAAGATATCCGATATCTACTGCGGTCGATCAATTTCTTCAACGAGACGCGCTGCCGACAACGGCGACGCGATGGAGAAAACGTTCGAGTTGCTAAACCAGGTTGACAACGGCTTCATTTTCACGAACCTCAACGACTTTGATTCGAAGTTTGGCCATCGCCGGGACGTCCGCGGCTATGGTACGGCCCTTGAGGAGTTCGATGCGCGGTTACCGGAGCTCGAGGCGCTCTTGAGGCCGGGTGACGAGTTGATCCTTACGGCCGACCATGGCTGCGATCCAACGGCCCCCGGGTCGGACCACACGCGCGAGTACGTACCCTTCATCCATTTGAGTTCCTCTCCCGGAACGATGCTCGGTGAAATCGAAGGTCTCGACATCGTGGGGCATACCGTCGAGCGGGCGCTGTTAAGTTGAACGCGATGCGAATGACCGTTAGCGCTGTGGGCGAGCGCGAAGTTCCGGAGTCGTGGCCGACGCTCAAACGATGGATCGACGTCGTAGCGGGCGGCCTACTGCTCGTAATTAGCGCACCCGTTGTAATTCTGTCGGCGCTGGCGATCGCGTGCGTTACCGGCGGCACGCCGTTTTTCCCGCAGGAACGTGTCGGCATGCACGGACGGCGCTTCAAAATGTTCAAGCTTCGTACGATGGTCAACGGCGCGCACGCACTGCGCCACAGCGTTATGCATCTCAACGAAGTCGACGGCCCGGTCTTTAAGATCCGCAACGATCCCCGGCTGCATCCGCTCGGCCGCTTTCTTCGGCGCACCAGTATCGACGAGCTGCCGAACCTCGTCAACGTCGTGCGCGGCGATATGTCGCTTGTCGGTCCCCGCCCCGCTTTGCCGAGCGAAGTCGAGCACTATGATGCCATCGCGCTGCGCCGCCTGAGCGTTCCGCAGGGCGTCACCTGCCTGTGGCAGATCAATGGCCGCAGCGATGTTTCGTTCGAGCATTGGATGGAACTCGACAATCGGTACGTGGATTCGTGGACGCCGCTGGGGGATCTGCTCATCATCGCCAAGACCGTTCCGGCCGTCCTACGGAGGGACGGAGCGCATTAAGCCGTACCTGCGGGCGGTTCCACAGCGGGAGCGGCCGCGCCATCGCATCTCCATCGCCGGCTCCACATTCTTTATCATGGGAGCCACTTTCGCATCGACGCTGCTTGGCTTCATGCGTGAGGTCGTCAGCGCGCGCTATTACGGGACGCGCTGGGAGATGGATACCTTTCTTGCCGCGGCGACGATTCCGACGATCCTCTTCGGCGTCTTCAACGGCGCACTGGTGAGCGTGCTGGTTCCGACGTTCTCCGAGTATCTCGCGAACCATGAGGAAGACGAAGCTTGGCGCTTGGCCAGTACGACACTCAACATTCTGGCGATCGTCGTTACGGGCTGCGCCATCGTAGGCTTCTTTACCGCGCGCTGGTACGTGCCGATCATCGCGCACGGGTTTCCGGCGCCACAGATGGGCGTCGCGATCCGGATGACTCGCTGGCTGATGCCCAGCATCGTCGCCGTCAGTTTGAGCGGCGTTCTGTCGGCGATGCTCAACGCCTATCATCGCTTCCGATCCGCGGCCCTCGTCGGCGTAGCGGTCAACGTCGTGACGATCGCCTGTGTCGTCCTGCTCAGCCACGGCATGGCAATCTATGCTCTCGTCGTCGGGACAGCGCTGGGCTTAACCGCGCAGATGCTCGTTCAGCTTCCATCCTTTCTCTCGATCGGCAAGTATCGGCCGATCATCGATCTGCACCATCCCGGGCTGAAGAAGATCTGGGTCTTGCTCGGGCCGATCATCGTCGGATCGGCGGCGGGCCAACTCGCCCTTTTCTTCGACCGCTTCTTCGCGTCGACGCTCGCGCCGGGCTACATTGCGGGCATGAACTACGCGACGAAGCTCGTTAACTTTCCCCAGCAGATCTTTGCGGCCGCCATTGCGACCGTGATCTTCCCCTTGCTCGCCGCGCAGTTTGCGCGAGAGAACCGCCGCGGCGTAGCGCGCAGTGTCGTTACCGGTTTACGCCTGGTGAACTTCATCACCATTCCATCCGCCTGCGCCCTCGTCGTTCTCTCTCATCCGTTGGTGCAGACGCTCTTCGAACGCGGAACCTTTCAGGCCGGCGCCACCGATTTGACTGCCGGACTGCTGCCCTACGCTGCGTTTGGTTTAATCGCGCTCGGTGCGAACGTCGTATTGACCCGTTGCTGCTTTGCCTGCCGCGAAACGCTCTGGCCCGTCACCATCTCGGTCATTACCGTCGTCCTCAACGTGTTGCTTTCGTTGGTGTGGCTTCCCAGTTTGGGGGCGCGAGGTCTCCTGCTTGCAAACTCGACGAGCCAGACGGTGCAGGTCGTGCTCTTGCTGATGCTGACCGCGCGGCTCGTCTCGGGAATCGACTGGGGGGCTCTCGTCATCTCGATCGGAAAAATCCTGGTCTGCTCGCTGGCGATGCTCGCAGCACTGCATTGGATCGGCGCGTTGGGTGTGACGCCCGACGCGACGCTGGCCTCGCGCGCCTGGTTCCTTTTCGGCCAGATCGCAATAGGCGGAACCGTTTTCATCGCATTCGCCCGCATGCTTGACGTGGAAGAGCTCGATCTCGCCTGGCACACGATCGTCGCGAAGTTCGAGCGCAACCTCGTGAGCCCGCCGGAAAACCGCGAAGCGCCGATCGCGTAATATTAACTATGATCAACTTAAAGCCAGGAGGCTCGCCTTTTTACGAACGCCAAGCTTCACGAACCATGCTCTCGATCTTGATGCCTGCATATAACGAGGCTCGTTCAATTGCCGAGAACGTGTGTGAAACCGTCGAAACGATGCGTGGGCTCGGGATTGATTTCGAGATCGTCGTCGTCGACGACGGAAGCCTGGACGGAACGCACACCGCGGCGATCGACGCGTTGCGCGCGTGGCCCGACTGCGTGCGTATCGTGCGGTGCCGGCGCAACAAAGGCAAAGGCAACGCGCTCATTTGCGGTACGGCGTATTCGAAAGGCGAGTACGTCGCGTTCCTGGATGCCGATATGGATCTGCACCCCGAGCAACTCGAGAATTTCTTCGCGATCATGAATTCGCGCGGCGCCGACGTGGTGATTGGTTCGAAGTTCCATCCGCAATCGAAAGTGGAGTATCCGCGCCTGAGACGGATCTACAGTTTCTGCTATTTCATGTTGGTGCGGTCGCTTTTTGGATTGCCGGTGCGTGATACGCAGACCGGCATCAAGCTCTTCAAACGGGAAGTGCTCGAACGGGTGCTGCCGCGAGTTTTAGTCAAGCGGTTTGCGTTCGACCTCGAGCTGCTCGCAAACGTCCATCACTTCGGCTACCGCATCGTCGAGGCGCCGGTAGTCGTGAACTTCAACCGGGTTTGCAGCCGGCTTCGCCTGCCGGCCGTCTGGAACGTTTTCGTGGATACGCTGGCGATCTTCTATCGAATGCGCATCTTGCGCTACTACGACCAGCCGAAGCGTTTCTCAAAGAAGATCGACCGCGCCGGTTCGCACGAAATCGTCATTCCTATCACTGTCGGAGAGTAAACCCGGTTGGCTCGACGTACCGCTCTGGCGATCTTGCTGCCAGGGCTCGGTGATGCGCTGGCTTGCAGCCCGATTCTACGCGGCCTGCGCCGCGACTCGTGGTCGGTCGATGCCCTGACGATGCATCCGCCGGTAAGCGAATATCTGCGCGCGCTGGACATTGTGAAGAACGTCACGCAACTGCCCCTGCGCCCGACCGCGGCCGACGCTCTCGGGGCGCTCTCGGAACTGAGGCCGCGGCGATACGACATCTGCATCCTCCCGTTTCCGGCGACACGTTGGCAGTACGCCGCGCTGGCGCGCGGAGCGGGCGCGAGGAAGCTTTACATGCACGAATACGGTGGTAGCGCGCGTTTGATTACGCGGACCGCTCCCAACGTTCGCGTCGCGCTGCGCGGGGGCCATCGCCTCGCCGAAAACTTGCGGCTCGCGCGCGCCATCGGGTTATCGGCGGGAAGCGACGATCTCGAGTACTGGATTCCGGACTCCTGGCGCCGGAATCGCATCGCCGGGACGCTCGGCATTCATCCCGGATCGATGGCCTGGAAGGGAAACGAGTCCAAGCGGTGGCCGTACGAGCGATTTGCCGCCCTGGCACGGCGGCACGTGGCAAGCGGACGAAGCGTGCGCTTCTTTTTAGGACCGCACGAAGAGAGCGAGGCCGCGCGCGTGCAGGAAGATTTTAGCTCCGTCGAGGGAATCAGCATCGTCCGCGAGCCGCTCGACGAGGCTGCGAGGCGGTTGGCGGAATGCGAAGTCTTCGTAGGAAACGACGCCGGTTTCAGTCACCTTGCCTCCGGGCTAGGCGTGAAGACCTTGGCGCTCTACGGCATGACGAGCGAGGTTCGGGGCGCGCCAATCGGACAGGCGGTCGCGTTGCGTCCGTCGCTCTGTCCGGCCTGTCACGATGAAGGGTCGCAGGGCTTCGACTGCGTGCTGCGGATTGATTACCGGTGCATTTTGCGCGACGTAGAGTTCGATGCTGTGGCAAAGGTCGTTGACGAACTCTTCGCTGCGCCGTTCGTCGAGCAGCGCGTGAGTTTGGAAGGTCCATTCAAGCTTTACGGAAAGGCTTACCCGTGAAACAGGAAGCGGCCCGCGCCTCCGCGGCAGTGGAGTTGCGCTGGCCGGACCGAGCGATGTTGAGAAGAGCGTTCGTTCCGGCGCTCTTCGTCGCGCTTGCGCTTCTCGTGACGCTCGGGTACGGCAGCGGCGTCCAACTCAACGACGGGCAAGCCGACCTTCACATCGATCCCTTGAAGTTTCTATTCTCGCTGCTGCACGCGTGGAATCCCTCGCTGTACCTCGGAACGCACACCGGATTTTGGTTCCCGTATGAAACTCCGTACGCGTGGGTCTACGGAATCGCGCAGGCCCTTCACGTTCCTCAACTCGTCGCGCAGCGGTTCGCAGTCTTCGCGGTCTATACGGGTTGCCTAGCCTCCATGTACTATTGCCTCCGCAACGTCGCGCCGTGGCTCGACGAGACCTCGCGCATCGCGGGCTCCGTCGCCTATCTGTTCAATATGTACGTCGCGCTGAACTCACAAGCGCAGATCGTCTGGCTGCTCACGTACGCTACCGTGCCGGCAATGGTCGGTATCACGGCCCGCGCGATGCGCGGCGAGATGAACGCGTGGCGGGCAGCGCTCGGCATCGCGCTGCTCGTGCTGGTGGGAGGCGGCGTGAATCCCCCGTTGGTTGCAATCAACGTCATTTTGCTGACCATCTTCGTCGTCGTGACGTTGGCCTTGAGCCCAGATCCGGGCGCAGTGGCAAAGCGCTCGATTCCGTTCATCATCGCGGCCTGCGCAGCGACCTTGCTGATCAATCTCTACTGGGTCGTGCCTTTTGGCGATTACTTCCGTACCGTTTGGCTCAGCGGCGTCTTGAGCGAAGGGCCGTCGTTGCACAACGCCGCGACGTCGTTCGAGAACGTCCTTCGCGGTCTCGGGCATTGGGCAACGTTCGTCTCATTTGCGAGCCGGCCGTACTTCCCGTGGGCGGCGCCGTATGCTGCGGGTCCGTTCGGCGGACTACTCTGGTTCGTGCCGATCGTCGCGCTGGGCGGCGTCGCGTTTGCGCGCAACCAGCGACCCATCACCCTCTACTTTCTGATCGTAACCATCGTCTCGGTTCCAATCGTCGTCGGCTACTATCACGACGCGCTCGGCGACGCAGTAACGACACCGGTCTACGATGCGTTCTACCGGTACTTCCCCGGGTTTCAAATGTTCCGGTTTTCGTATAAATGGGTAGCGGGCGTGGAGTTCGGGATCAGCGGCCTTTACGGGCTGGCGTCGTACGCGGTTTTAGGCTGGTTGCGCGATTGGAATGCGGCGCGTCGAGAACCCGTGGGGTGGCTTCCTGCCGGCCTCGGCGGACTGCTGGTCGCGATGCCGGTCATTATCTTCATTCCGGTCTTGGTTCTGAAGATGAACTATCCCGCTTCGACGCTCCCCGCCTGGGAGTACCGCGAAAACGCGCTGTTGGGCAACGACGACCGCCACCGCGTGGCGCTCTTCCCGACGCAGTTTCTCGAACAGTTCGATTGGGGAAATCCGCAGTTCTATATCGAGAACTCGCTGATCGACCGTCCAATGATCTACGGGCTGTTGGGAAGCGAGCCTTCCGAGGGGACGGACCTCTGGGTCCGCCGAGCCTACCGTGGAACGCGCGAAGGTCTACCGTTTGCGGCCGACATGTTTCGCGTCCTTGGCGTCGACACGTTCTTGCAGCGCGACGATTTCATTCCGGTGATCGATTTCAGCTCGCCCGACGAATGGCGGTTCAACACCACGACCTTGACGCACGATCTCCTCCATCGCGTTCTCGGCGCCGTACCGCGGCGCTCGGACGGCCCGCTACACGTCTATCATTTGAGCGGAGCTCTGCCGCTCGTCTACGGCGTCAGTCACCCCGTAATCGGAACCGATCCCACCTTCTCCGATGGCTATCTCGGAAACGTTGCGGCGATGGCGCGCGGTGAGGCTCGCTTCGATCCGCAAGCGCGTTCCGCCGACGAGTTTTCTTCGGGGATGCTTGCGCTCTCACCGATCCTCCCCGAATCGGCGGAGCAAGCCCGGGACCTGGCCGTCAACGAGGCATTGATCCACGGCGTCCGAATCCACTCGTCGTCAGCGGCCGCCGACTGGTCGATCCCTTTTGAAATCAGACTCGGCGGTGTTTATGACGTCTTCGCACGAGACCAGTCGTTACTCTTCGCACTGGCTCCGCCGCAGACGCTCTCGGTAGACGACAAAAATTTTACTCCGCAAAGTACGGGCGACTGGACGCAATACGGAGAGGTTACGCTTTCGGCAGGACGGCACACGGTTTCTGACGGTTACATCGATCCCGATTTGGACGTTGCGCTGGTGAGGGCGGACGATCTCAAGGATTGGCAAGCACGAATTGCGGCTCTGCTACGAGCCCTTCCGCAAAATACCGCCCTTGCCCAGTCGGTTTACGGCTTCAATACGACCGTGACGCTGCCGTCCGCGGGGAGATACCGATTCCAAGCGAGTGCAGTTGGTCCCCTTGGTCCTGACGGGTTGGTTGCGACGCAACTCGAGAAGGGCGCCTCGTATCGCGGGACCTTCGCGAAAAATCTCTCGCACACGCTTCCGTACATTTCCGACGCAGGCATCGTTGGGACGTCGGCGATACTCATGCCGGCTTCGTGGTACCACGACGATCCGACGGTCTACGATTGGCAGCGAGGCGACCCGGAATCGTGGTTTCTCTTCGCTCGCAGTGCGCACGTCCGCGTCTTCGTTCCCGGGTCCGGCAACGTGGTCGCCCGAGCTGCGATGGAGGTCAGCCGACTCCAGGTTGGGAGCGTTCTGAGCCTGGCGGTCAATGGCAGCGTGCAACGGACCTTGACGGTTCCCGGCGTAAACGGCGGCGAGCAGGAATACGACACGCCCGATCAGCTTACCGGTCCCGCGCCCGTAAGTGTCACGGCAGACCTCACGTTAGGGCCGGGCTGGAACGATGTTACGTTTCTCTTTAAATCAGCTACCGGCGAGCGCGGCGACTTGGGTTCGGGAGTAATTTCGGCGGCAGTCGCGCCGGATCTCTCGTTCACTCAAATCCGCTCCGCGCCCGGATCCTCGCCGGTTCGACGTGATGGCTCGTTTAGTGCACAAGCGGTCGCCGGGCCGCCCGGCGCACTCGAGGGTGATCCAGATCTCGTCGGCAGTATCTCGTCGATCGGAGGCGGCAACTCTTGGCTCGCGGTCGCTCTCGGCGTTCGCGGCAGCGTGACGTATCGGCTTTTCCCGCTGCCACAGGAGGGAAAATTCGATATCAACTTCATGCACGCGTTCCCGAACAACTGGTACGATCGATACCAGCGCGTCCTGGGCATATGGTTCGTCTCGCGAGCGCGCGTGAAGCTTACCGGCCTCTACTATTACCTTCATGCGATGCCGGCGAGGGCACTCCACCGTCCGCAATCGCTGACGTCGCCGCCGATTCGGGTCGACGGCAAGCTCGTTACGCAGCCGGTGTTCCTTTCCCGGGGCACGCACGTCGTAAAAAGCGCCGATCGCGAAGTGAAGATTGGCCTCTTGAGCATGGAACCAGTGACGCTGCCGAAGACGCGATCGTTTGCACTCAACTGGCAGCGACGCTCTCCAACCTCGGTCGACGTGACCGTACCAGTAAAGGCAAATGCGGCCCCTTTCCTGTTGGTATTCGGCGATGCGTATCATCCCGAGTGGCAGGCGACGCTCGACGGGAAGCTTCTAGATCACGTTATTGTAAACGGCGTTTCCAACGGATGGATCGTGCCGGCTCGTCCGCAGGGTGGAACGATCGCTCTGCGATTCGTCGGGCAGCGGTACTACATCGTCGCGGGAATCGTATCGTTGATCGCGCTCGGCTTATTGACCGCGCTTGCGCTCAAGCCGAAGCTGTGGCCGCTTCTCTCGTGAGTCGATGAAAAAGTCATCCGTCGCCTCAGCACTTCGACACTCGTTGCGCTATGCGATCGTGACGGCGATCGTAGCGATCATCGGCTCGAGCCTACTGCCGGAAACGGATGCCGAGAGAATGGCAACGATCGTTTATCTGGCCGTCATTTTTTCGGCCGTAACGGTGATGGCACTCCATTTTGTGCCGGCCGGCGCTACGGCGGAGTCAAAGCGGCCTTCGGTCGTCACTCTTCCTGCAGTGCTGCAGTCGGCGGTGCTTGTCACGATCATCCTGACCGTGGGGGCTCTCCTTGCCGGACAGCCGGGCGCCGAAGCGCTCCTGGTGCTTGCGTGTGCCGCGCTCACCGCCATCACGGCATTCGCGGTTGGCGGATTCTTTCGGGGACTGTACGTCGGGTTGTCCGCCGGTGGGATGCTGGCGGCCCTCAAGCGCTACAGCGTGCTGGCCGGCGCCCTCGCGTTGGTTCTGGGGATCATCCTTCCCGCCGAGATGGGAGTCGTCGTGGAGATAGGCTGCTGGGCAGTTGTGGCCGCGACGATCTTTCTTTCGATATCGCTAATAAGAAAGGCCGGCTTCGTTCGATTCGTGATGCCGGTCATTCAAGGTATCAAAAGCGTCCCGCGCTGGATTGTCGAGCGGACGACCGGCTCTGCGGCGTACGCTTGCGCAGGGGCTCTCCTCGTCGCCTGTCTGTGGCCGCAATCCGCACAAATCTCCGCCTTCTGCGCGTACGTCGCCATCGTCATTGCCACGATCGGAGTTGCAATCGAAATCCGTCTTGGCCTCGTCGCCGACTCCCGCCGCGCGACTTCGATTTCGAATCCACGGTGAAGAGCGGTGCGATTGCGGGCGCACTCGCGTTTGCCGCGTTCGTCGTCGCAAAAGGGACTCCAACGCTGCGCCACGACTGGAACTGGCCGATCGACCGGCTCGCGATTCCGTCATTCTTCAACGAATCAATCTGCGGGTGGCTGCCCGTTGGGTTTGGCGTCGCCAACGCCCATCCAACGACTTATCTGATCGCTCTTCCGCTCGTCGGGCTGATGTGGGCAGCGGGTCCGCTGGCCGCTTTAGCCGCGTTCGCGTTTGCGACGGGCTACTGCTGTATGCGAGCCGCGGAAAACCTGGCGTCGCAATGGGGAAATGCGGCGCCGGCGGCCGTCGGCGCCGGCATCTTCGCGCTCTTCAATCCGTGGGTCTATAACGAGGTCGTCGCCGGGCATCTCGTCATGGTGCTCGCGTACGCCGGCCTCATCGGGCTGCTGGCCGAAATGACGCGGGGCCGCGATGCCTCGACCGTGCGTTTGGCGTTGTGGCTGGCCTTGATCGAAGCGCAACTGCAGTTCTTCATCGTCGCTGCCGGCGTGCTCGTCGTTTTCGCTATGGTAACGAAGAAGTGGCTGGCGCCGGTTGCGGGCGTTCTCGTTGCGTTGCCCTCCATAGTTGGACTTTTCGCCGAGCGCGGCGCCCTCTTGCAAACTCCGTATAGCGTGCCATGGCAGGCAAACCAATCGCTCTCCCCCGTTGCGCTGCTCTCATTGGGAGGCTACTTTCCCGGATACGCCGATCGGTTGGGTTTGGCGGCGCAGGTCTCGGTATGGGTGCTCTGTGCGTTCGCTCTGGCAGGTGTCGTAGCGGCACGCCGCCTCCGCGCGGTGAGGTGGGCCGCCGCGGCAGCCGCCTTGGTCTATCTCGGCGCGCTGGGGGTTCACGGTCCGCTCGACGCCGCATATGAATGGACGGTGCGCTCGATTCCCGAGAGCGGCGTCTTCCGCGAGCTATACGATTTCGGCGGCATCTTCGCGGCGCTCCTAATCGCGCTTGCCACGGCGCTGACCGCTCGGGCCAAAGCGCTTGGATACGTCACGCTCATCGCCGGCGCCATCTTACCGATCACCTGGCTAATCCATCCGCCCAGCGACCTCTGGGTCGCAGCGCAAACCTATCCGCACCCCACGATCGCGGCGCCGCCCTTTTCTCGGGTCGCTCTTCTTCCGGCCTTTCAACCGCTGCAATTGCGCACCGGCGCCGGCGACGGGGCGGATCCCGACGCCATCACGTATCCCGGTGAAGTCGCAGCTCTCAACGATTACCTTCCCGCTTATCCGGTGGACATGGCACTCGCCCGGTACGAGCGCGACGGCGACACGAAGGCCTTGCGCGCTCTGGGCGTCAGCCGCATCATTGCTCGTCCTTGGCTGATATCGCGGTCGAATGGAGAAGTCGGCTTGGCCGCTTCCTCGTTGGGCGTGGCGCGGCCGCGTTCCGCCACGCAAAGCATTGGGGTAGCCGGCGCCGCGCCATTGATCTCCGCTTGTGATAGCGCGCGAATCGTCGCCGTGGTCGATCGTCTCGATCCATGCGATATGTTCTTTGGCGACGCATTGGGCTATGCAGTCGTTACTCCGTTGCACGGAGCGAGCGATTCGATCGATCCCTCGGCGTCGTGGATCGATGCACGTCTCGCGTTTGCTCGTGAGCCCGCGCTCGCCCAAGGCATCGGCGGGGTGCTCACGCAGTCGACGCTGGCAAACCCGGTCACACCGGGTGCGTGGCTGCTCGCCTACGTGCGCGGACGATTGGCCGGCTCGGACGGCCAAACGCTCGCTGCGAGCCCCGGAGCCTTTTCGTGGATCTCGATTCCGCCAAACGTCGACTCGGTCTCCTGCGTGGGGCTCTGCGAGCTAGTGGCGGAGTCCCGGTTCTTTCCGGCGATTCCGCTCCATCAAAGCGTCGTACGAACTCGCGCATTACCGTTCGAGCAGCTCGCGCCATGGCTCTATCGCGTTCGCGGCGTACGCGGTTCCGCACGGCTCGTCCGTCTAAACGAACGCTACGATCCAGGATGGATGGCGTTGCGCGCGTGGCACGTGCTTCCACACGTTCGCCTCGCTCTTGCCGCGAACGGCTGGATTCTCGCGGATCGCTCTTCGCGCGACGTCTTGCTCGTGCAAATCACTGCGTTTATGCAGCAAATCGCCGAGCTCGTGGGCGTGCTTTGCGTGCTTTCGCTGCTGAAGGCGCTCGTCCGCGACCCGACGAAGCGCGCTTGAGTGACGATGGCGATGCAGGTTCCGTTTGTCGATCTCAAAGCGCAGTTTAGCGCGTTATCGGAAGAGGTCGTTCCTCGCATGATGCAAGTGATGGAGAGCGCGAGCTTCATTCTCGGCCCCGACCTAGCGCTCTTCGAACAACACTTTGCGACCTATGTCGGCGCTCGCTACTGCGTTGGCGTCGAATCGGGTACTGCAGCGTTGGAGCTTGCCTTGCGCGCCTGCGCGATCGGCCCCGGAGACGAGGTCATCATTCCGGCCAACACGTTCATCGCATCGGCGCTCGCGGTTTCGGCCGTCGGGGCGCGCCCCGTGCTCGTCGAGATGGATCGCGCCTATTTGATCGATTCGGAGCTGCTCGAAGCGGCGGTGACGCCGCGCACGAAAGCCGTCATGCCGGTGCATCTATACGGTCAGGTCGTTCCGATGGATGCAATAGTGGATTTCGCCCGGCGCCACGGCCTGCGCGTTATCGAGGACGCTTGCCAAGCGCATGGCGCGCGCTACAAAGGCCGGCGTGCCGGAAGCTTCGGCGATATGGGATGTTTCAGCTTTTATCCCGGAAAGAACCTCGGCGCGTACGGAGACGGAGGCGCGATCGTTTGCGACGATCCAAGTGCCTACGAAACGTTACGCTTGCTGCGCGATTTGGGGCAGGCAAAGAAGTACGAACACGTCGTCAAGGGTGACAACTGCCGGCTGGATTCGTTGCAGGCCGCCGTGCTCGACGTTAAGCTTCGCCACCTCGACGATTGGAACGATGCTCGCCGCGGTCATGCCGCTTCGTACGATCGACTTCTCCGCGAAATCGGCATGGAGCCGCCGCTGAATTTGCACGACGAGGGCCACGTTTATCATCTTTACGTTATAGAAGTCGAGAATCGAGATCGCGTGCAGGCCGCATTGAGCGAACGTGGCATTGCCACCGGCGTTCACTATCCCATTCCGATTCACTTGCAGCGCGCCTACGCCGACCTCGGCCTCGGCCCGGGCTCGTTTTCGCGCACGGAGCGAAGCGCCAACCGGGTTCTTTCACTGCCGATGTTTGCCGAGCTGACCGAAGACCAGATCGTTTGCGTGGTCGACGCTCTCGCGAGCTGCCGTCCGTTGCTCGTTGCCTAGAGCCTCGGTAATGGAACGCGCGCCGCTCGGCGTCGCCGTAATCGGAGCCGGTTACTGGGGACCAAACCTCGTTCGAAATTTCCATGCTTCGGAAGAGTGGTCGGTTCGTTGTATCGTCGAACGCGATAGGCCTCGGTTGGAACGCTTGCAGCGGCTCTATCCCGCCGTTGAGGGACATGAGGACATCGAAGCGGCGCTGGGCGACCCGCGAGTAGACGCGATCGCTCTCGCGACGCCGCCGCGCACGCACCACGAGCTCGCAATTCGCGCGATTAACGCCGGCAAGCACGTATTGGTGGAGAAGCCGCTAGCGGAGAGTTTCCGCGACGCAGAAGATCTTTGCGAGCGCGCGCACCGCGCGGGCGTTCGCCTGATGACCGACCACACATTTCTCTACACCGGTTCGGTCGAGAAATTGCGGGATTTGCGCGAGAGCGGCGCCTTAGGCAAGGTCTATTACATCGATTCCGTTCGCGTAAACCTCGGGCTTTTTCAGGAGAGCAACGTCGTATGGGATCTCGCACCGCACGACGTATCCATCATCAACTACGTCTTGGACGAGCTGCCGATCTCGGTAGCCCTCCAACTCGGCGCGTGCGTTCACGCCAAGACGGCCGACGTCGCATTTCTGACGATGTGGTATCCGAGCGGCTGTCTGGCGCACGTGCATTTGAGTTGGCTCTCACCGGTCAAAGTGCGGCGCGCGATAATCTCCGGAAGCCTAAAGATGGCCGTTTGGGACGACGTGGAGCCTACCGAAAAGATCTACATCTACGATAAAGGCGTCGTTTTGGACCCGTCGAGCACGACACTGCAGCAGCAAATGGTCTCGTATCGTTTGGGAGATCTCCACGTTCCGCTTGTCGACAACCGCGAGGCGCTCGGAAAACTCGTCAACGACTTTGCCGCCGCAATTAGAAGTGGCTCGGAGGTGCGCTCGGATGGAATCTTTGGCGCAGGGGTCGTTCGTGTCATCGAAACGGCGCTCCGCTCGGCGAGTCTGGGCGGACAACGAGTCGAGGTATGATGACCGAGTCCACCGTTCGTTTTTCCGTGATCATGCCGACCCTCAACGAAGCGGCGCGGCTTCCGGCCGTGCTCGACTCGATTGCGCGCCAACGCTACCCTCGCGAATGCGTCGAACTGCTGATTGCAGACGGCGGCTCGACCGACGAGACGGTTGCGATCGCCGAGTCTTTTGGCGCAAAAGTATTCCACAATCCGATGCGCCGTGCCGAGCCCGGCGTCGGAATGCTCTTCGGAATGGCGAGGGGCGACGTTGCTATCGTGATGGCGGCCGATAACCGTTTTGGCGACGAGCACGTACTCGCAAGGTTGGCGCTTCCGTTTGCAGATCCCCAAATAATGGGAGCGTTCCCGGCGGTCGTGAGTACGTCCCAGGACGGCGCGACCGCGCGTTACATCAATGCGTTTACCGATCCCTTCAACCACTTCGTCTATGGCGGCGCGACATCGCCTGCGTCCTACCACCGAACCTACCGTGTCAAGCGGCGCGAGCCGGGCTATGTCCTGTACGATTTTCGCAACGGTCCGGTACCCCTTATCGCGCTGGCCCAGGCCTTCGCCGTGCGATTGCCTTATGCAAAGCCTGCGGGTACGGCTGAGGACGACGTGGCGCCGGTCGGATGGCTCATTCTGCAAGGATGCGATATCGCGTTCGTGCCGGAAGCGTACGTCGAGCACCACACCGTGAGCGGCATTGGGGACGCTCTTGCGAAGTTCGGGCCGCGCATCCGCAAGAGAATAACCGATGGGGAGCAGCCGGTCTGGCATCGTCTGCAGGCCGCGAACCGAATGCGACGGTTTCGCGCCTATCTTTGGCCTTTCTACGGGGCGACGGGAATCTTGCCGGCGGCAGCGGCGCTTTACGGCCTGGCGCGAGACGGGCGCCGAGAATGGCTCTATCACCCGTTCGTCAGCGCGGCGTTCGCGTTTGAGTTTTGGAAGCAACTGATATTCGTAGCGCTCGAGCGAATGAGCGGGCGCAATCGGGGCGCGGTGAGTTGATGTCGGATAAAGTAACGAGAGTGCAGGTCGGCGGCGCCGGCGGCGCGCCGTCGAACAACTTCATTCGGTCGCTTCGCGAGGCGCCGCGACCGTACTATCTCATCGGGAGCTGCGCGAGCGCGACGGATATTTTCCTCGCCGACGTCGACGAACGGTACGTAATCCCGCCGGCCGTGTCCCCAAAGTTTCGTGAAGAGCTCCTTCGCTTGCTCGACCGCACGAAGCCGGCGCTGTTGCACGTACAGAACGACCACGAAGTACGAGCCGTGTCGCGTTTGCGTGATGACATCCGGTCGCTAGGCGTCGTGCTTTTCATGCCCGACCCCGAAACAGTCGAGATCTGCCTGGACAAGTACAGGTCGTACGTCGTATGGGAGCGCGAGGGTGTGCGCGTGCCTCGAACTATGCTGTTGCATGACGCCGGCGATTTGAAAACCGCGTTCGCACGGCTCGGACCGAAGGTGTGGGTGCGCGCGATCGCGGGGGCCGGAGGAGCGGGTTCGCTGCCGACGGAGTCGTACGACTTCGCGCGCTTCTGGATCGAGCATCACGACGGATGGGGTTCGTTCACGGCAAGCGAGTGCCTCACCGCGAAGACGACGACCTGGCTCTCCATTTGGAACGAGGGTGAGCTCGTCGTCGCCCAAAGCCGTCGCCGTTGGAGTTGGAACTTCGGCAACCGCACGCTTTCGGGCGTTACCGGAATTACCGGCGTCGCGGAAACGTTCGCCGATGCCGAAGCGGATAGGCTCGCGGAGCAGGCGATTCGTGCGGTAGACTCCGTTCCACACGGTATTTTCGGCGTCGACATGACGTACGGGCACGAGGGCCTGCCGTACGTCACGGAAATCAATATCGCACGCTTCTTTACGACTCACTATTTTTTCACGAAGGCGGGGCTCAACATGCCGGACATCTATTGCCGGCTTGCGCTTTTTGGAGAACGTCCTGCCATCGCAAAACGCGTGAACCCGTTGCCCGACGGGCTGCTCTGGATCCGAGGGATGGATGTCGGGCCGGTGCTGACGACGGTCGAGGAAGTGGAGCGGCTGTCGGGCGACGCGGCTGCGCCGGCGCCGCCGTGACGACGATTCTCGTGACTGGTGCCGGCGGTTTCATCGGCCGCTGCGTGGCAGCGCGCCTGCGCGAAGCCGGCAATGCGCGCATACTGCTGTTGGAACGCTCGAGCGTCGCGCTCGAAGCGCTGGATCGTGGGTATTGGAGAGGGCTGCGCGCCGACATGATCGACGTCATCTTCCATCTAGGAGCCTACACGCCAAAAGACGCGGCCTCAGCAAATCTGATCGATCCGATCGTGGCGAGCAACGTCAACGGCACCGCGGCGCTCCTCGCCAGCCTTCCCAGCACGCCGCGTCATCTGCTCTTTGCGAGCTCGCTGGACGTCTACAAGCGCGTCAGCGGGCGCGAGATCGACGAAACCAGCGAAGTTGGGCCCGCGACGTTATACGGCGCCTCGAAACTCTTTGGCGAGGAGCTCGTACGGAGCTACGCCCGCACTACGGGTTGCGCCTATAGCATCTTGCGGCTCGGACACATCTTCGGTCCCGGCGAAGAACGCTACCAGCGCGTCATTCCCAGCCTTATCCGAGCGATGCTCGGCGGTGCCGAGCCGCAGCTCAGCGGAGACGGAACGACCGAGCGCGACTACCTGTACGTCGACGACGCCGTCAGCGCCATCGTCGCGGCCTCCATGCTGTCCGAGCGGATCGATCCGATTAATATCGTCAGAGGCGAGTCGATTTCAATTCTCAACGTTGCTAAACATGTCGCCGCGCTCACGGGCTACGAAGGGGCGTTTCGCTTTTCCGGACGTAACGGCGATTCGCTGCGGTTCGACAACCGCGCGATGAAGAAAACGCTCGGGATTCACTCGTTCGTCCCTTTCGCCGATGGGCTGGCCCGCGAGGTCGCGCGCTTTCGGGAGACGGAGTTCGCGACGCGGTGAGCCGCGGGCGCCGCACGATCTTCTTGGATCTCGATGGCCCGGTGCTCGAATGCCGCGATCGCCATTACGCCTGCTACGTCGCCCTTTGCTCGCGGTACGGTTGCAAGCCGCGCGCGCCGGAGGGATACTGGCGGCTCCGCCGCCGCCGCGTCGGCGCGGTCGACCTCTTGATGGCCGGTGGCGTCCGCGCGGATGAGACCGAGTTGCGCAAGTCGTGGATCGATCTCATCGAGCAACCGCGTTACCTCGCTCTCGATGCACCCCAGCCGCGGGCGGCCGAGGCGATCGCTGCCTGGATAACCGCCGGCCATCGTCTCGTCGTCGTCACGCTGCGACGAGACGCTCGAGCGGCGCGCGCGCAACTCGAACGTCTACGGCTGACGGCCCTCTTAGAACGCTTCGTCGTCTGCGATCCCCAGCTCGGCAGTGGCGGAAAAGCGGCCGCTGCGAGGCGTACCGTAAGGGGAAAGGCTTCGGAGGCTTGGGTGTGGATTGGCGACACGGAAGTCGATGCCGAAAGCGCGACGGCGTTGGGTTGCTCGAAGCTCTACCTCGTAAGCTGCGGAATTCGCAGCGGACAATACCTCCGCTCGCTGGGCGCGGGGGAAGTCGTGCGAGACCTCGCCGCGCTACGCGATCGGCTCACTCCTTGACTCGGTATCCTGCGGTGTTTCGCTTCCGATCAGTACGACCGAACGTTCAGTAAACCCGCAGCCTTGAAGGCGGCGGCGATCTTTTGCTCATCCGCTCCGGCGTCCGGATAGAGCACGACCGCGCGGCCATCGGCAATCGCGTCGTCGAAGTTGTCGACTTCATCGTCGGGCACCGGGAAATCGTCGAGATAATGCTTCGACACGCCTTCCTCCGGAAAGAAAGCCTTAAATCGCGCTTCCGGCCCCCCGACTCCGGGAACGGCGGTGCCTCCGGAATCGGCAAGGACGCCGGTGCCTCTGGTCATGTCGTCGGACAGCCCGCTAATGGATTCGGTCTCGCTGAAAACCTCGATGAAGTCTAGCGACGAAGGTTCCGAATCGTCGCCTTCACTCGCAAAGACCTTGACTTTGCTCGGATCGATCTGCTGCGCCAAAAGGGCGTCTTCGAGTGCTTTTGCGTTCGATTCCGAAAAAATGCCGATGACCAAACCTGCTGCCACGAGTGCGTGCTCCTTTAACGGTTGTACGCCGTAATGGCGTGGCCGAGCCGTTCTACACCGATACGGATATTCTTCTCCGACGCATTGGAAAAGTTGAGACGCATGCCGTCGTGAACGTCCCGCCCGGGATAAAAACTCACACCGGGAACGAAGACGACTTTCGAGGCCGCGCAGATGCGCAGCAGCTCCGATGTATCGACGCCCGGTACCGTCACCCACAGAAACATTCCGCCGGCGGGCCGCGTGAAACGAACGCCTTCGGGCATGAACTCGGCGAGCGCTTCGGACATGACGTCGCGACGCCGAGAGTACGTTTGCGCGATCTCGCGCACGTGCGCGTCGAAGGCGGCGCCATCGCTGACGTACTGATGGAAGACGTACTGTGCGAACGTACCGCTATGCA
This sequence comes from Candidatus Cybelea palsarum, assembly GCA_003166915.1. Lineage (GTDB taxonomy): Bacteria > Vulcanimicrobiota > Vulcanimicrobiia > Vulcanimicrobiales > Vulcanimicrobiaceae > Cybelea > Cybelea palsarum. The sequence continues at coordinate 18,780 of PMUK01000189.1, read as the reverse complement.
AGTCCGCCCCTTGTTTGACCAGCACGATTTTTTCGCGAATCTCTTCGTCGGGAATCACGAGCCACGCGACGCGCATGCCCGGCGCCATGATCTTGCTGCCGGTCCCCAGGTAGATGATCGGTGCCGTGGTCTGATACGAAATCAACGAAGGTAAGTCGGCGCCTTCGAAGCGCAGCTCGCAATAAGGATCGTCCTCGACGATCGGCAGGCCGAAGCGCTCGCAGATCCGGACGACGCTCTCGCGGCGTCGCGCCGAAAGCGTGCGGCCGGTCGGATTTTGGAAGTTCGGTACGAGATAGAGCAGTTTCGGAAACGGATCGGCGTGATCGAGCACGCGCTCGAGCGACTCGGGGAGTAAGCCGTCTTCATCGGTATCGACCGTGAGATACCGGGCTTGATAGGCGTCAAAGGCCTGAATCGTGCCCAGATACGTGGGATTTTCGAGTACGACGTGATCGCCCGGATCGAGAAAGATCTTCCCGATCAAATCGAGACCCTGCTGCGAGCCGTTCACGATCGTCACGGTTTCGGCGTCGAGTGTATGCCCGACGCGGCGGCTCAAACGTTGCGCCACCCATTGGCGCATCTCGGGTATGCCCTCCGTGACGCTGTACTGCAGCGCGGCGGGTCCACGAAGCTGCATCACCACGCGCACAGCTTCTGCGATCGCCTCAGTCGGAAAGAGTTCGGAGGCGGGCAGACCGCCGCCGAAGGAAATGACGTCGGGCTGCTGCGTGACTTTGAGCATCTCGCGGATCGTCGAGGCTCGCAAGCGAGCCGTCCGCTCGGCGAACTTCGCGGCTCGCGAGATCGTGGTCATGGTGCGTAGCTTAGGCAGCGGTCATCGGTGGTCCGCTTATCGGTGGCCCGCCGACTGGGGCGCTCAGCGATTCCCCCGCAAAGGAGAGGATCGTGGCCCCCAAGCCGATCAGCCCAACGAGGATGAGGACCAGCGTCCCGACTAGCGGCACCAACTCGGCTGCCGTGATCAGGGCGATGCCGCACAGCAACGCAACGAGCGGCGAGGGAGTGGTCGAGGGGCTGACGAGTTCGCAAAGACGCCGGCCGATCAACAGCGCGAGTGCCGCCGTTCCAAGGAAGGCGCTCGCGAGCAGAAAGACCATCTCGAGCAGGATCAAAGGAATGAGCAGAATCGTAATCGCCAGCAGCACCGCGAGTGGAATCACCGCGATGCAGCCGATCAGACCGGCGGCGACGCTAAGGCCGGGATGACGCTCCAGCCGATCCAAGACCATTCTCGTGCGCACCGGGAAAATCAAAAAGACGAGCAGGGCGAGAAGATTCCAGGAAAGCCGCCAAAGCAGCCGATGATCGGGTACGAAAGGATTGTAGCCGGAGTCAGGCGGCGCCCACGGGACGACTGCCTGCGTGACCGCGCCACCAACCTGATTCACTTGGCCGGTGACGATGCCCCCAGGCGTGGTAAAGCAGCTCCCTCCAACGACGTTGCAGTTGCCCTCGACGATCCCCTCGATGGTCGCATCACCGAAAATGACCGTGAGATCGCCGTCGACCACTTGGCCCGGCTCGACCACGACCGAGCCGAAGTAGGTCCCGCCGTGGTACACGGCCTGCGTCGCGGCGAGCGCGGGCCGGGCGAGTACTCCAAGCGCGGCTAGCGCCATCCCAAAAACGATTACCCGCCGAAGGCTCACGAGCGCGACCCGCGGGCAAGGTGGATGCTAAGGATTAGGCGCAGCCGGCGATAGCCGTAGAAGATTGCGGCGAGTAGAAGAAGATCGACGAGCAGGATTCCCGTGACGGCCGCCGCTGCAACCGCGGTCTCGGGAGCGACAGCCCGCAGACCCGCTTCGATTGCCGCCAAGCCGCGGGCGCCCGCAGCGGTGAACCGTTCGAAGAGCCCAGCAACGCCACGGGCATTCAGCGCCGCAAAAGCCAGGAGTGCCCAGGCAACGCAAAGATAAGCGAGTAATGGCACCCAGAGCGCCACGCGCCTGCGGGGGTGCGGTGGCGCGGCTGCGGCAGCGGAGATGACGGCGGCTGTAAAATCCGAACCGATCCGTCCGCGCGGCTGCGTGGTGGTCAGCAGGGCATCGATCACGCGCAACTCCTCGAACAGCGCGTTGCAGGCAGGGCACGAGCGCAGATGGAGCGCGACGTCGCGCATTTGCCGCCCGCTCAGCGTCGCTTCGAGGTGATCGTCCAGCATCGGCTCACACGATGAGCAACGCATTCAAAGCTCCCTTCTCCGGCGCTCGAGCCGGTACGCCGAGGGCGCGCGCCTCGCGTTCGCGCATCTTTTTCGTTAGCGCGATCTTCCCGCGATGGATCAACGTCTTTACGTTCCCGAGCGATAGCCCCAGCGTGCTCGCAATCGTCTGATACTCCATATTATCGAAATAGCGCAGGGCCAACACCGTTCGCGTGCGGTCCGGGAGCTCTGCTAATGCGGCGCGCAACTCCCGCTCGGCCTCTTGGCGCAGCAAGCCGCCGGCGGGATCCGCTTGCGGCGACGGATCGGCAAGGGCCGTCTCGAGCGTCTGCTCTTGTGAAAGCTCCTGCAGTGGCGGGACGCGCTGCGATTTGGCGAGATAGGTTCGAATTACGTTGCGCGCGATCTGATAAATCCAGGTTGAGAATTTCCCGAGCTGCGGGTTGAAGGTGTTCAAATGCGCGTAGGCACGCAAGAATGTTTCCTGCGACAAATCCGCCGTTTCCGCCGAGTTGCGGACGGTGGCGCCGATGAAATTCGCTATACCGTGTTTGTAGCGATCGACGAGCACGCCGAAGACCTCCCTTTCCCCGGAACGCACTCGATGCACCAGAGCCTCGTCACTCTGATCACGGAATGCCATTCCCCTCGATTCGGTCCCTTTGGCGGCTTCTACCTAGGCCGGAGCGAGTTTGTTACGGTCGCGCAAAGAGCGAAGGGGCGGGTTCGCGGCGTCACGAGCGGAGAGAATGGGGCCCTTTTTACCGAGCGGCCACTCGATTCCTAAATCGGCATCGTCCCAGGCGACGCCAAACTCGAACCCGGGATCGTATGCGGCGCTCTGCTTGTACCAGAAAACCGTCTCATCTTCCAGCGTTAAGAAGCCGTGAAGGAAGCCGCGGGGAACGTAGACTTGCCGCGCGTCGACTGCCGTCAGCGTCATTGCGTGCCATTTCCCGTACGTCGGGCTCGTCGTCCGAACGTCCACGATGACGTCGTAAACGCTGCCGCGCAGGACCGAAACGAGTTTAGCCATGCGCGCGTCGCCATGCAGTCCGCGCAAGACGTTCCGGCGTGAGAGCGAAGAGTTATCCTGCACGAACGAGTCCCCGATACCGCATTGCCGATACCGGTCGAGCGAAAAAAGTTCCAGAAAGGAGCCTCGTTCGTCCGCAAGCACGCGCGGTGTCAGCATCAAGGCGCCGGCAAGAGGTAAAGTCTCGACTTCCATGAGAACGACGGTTCTATGAACGGTAGCGTGAGTCCACCGGGTCCTTTCCTGCTCCGGCGTGGACTCCAGCGGTTGCGCACCAGCGCCATCGTGAAGCAGAGCCTTCTGGTCTTTACCACCGGAATGGTGCTCAACGTGTGCGGGTTCGTCGTGCATGCCGTTGCGAGCCGGCAGCTCGGGGTCGCCGCGTACGGCGGACTCTACGCGTTAATTAACACCGCTTTGATTGCTGCGCTCCCGGTCGCTTTCATCGCGCCGGTCGTCGCGCAGCTCGCCGCGGAGTTTCGAGCGCTGCACGACGACGGCCACCTCCGCGGGCTCACCGACAGCATCGCGGGCGGCTTTGCAAAACTGGCCCTGCTGTACCTCCTGGTGGCGACTGCCGGAATGTTCCCGTTTGCGCGCTTTCTGCACGTCCCGATTTGGTCGGTGCCGTTCGTGGGATTGATTGCCGGCGTGGCACTCTTTGTCAACGCGCTACGGGCAATCGCCCAAGGGACCCAGGATTTCGTCGGATACGGCTTTTCCAATGCGGCCGAAGGCGTGGCAAAAGTCATCGGCATCGTCGCGCTAATTGCCGTTGGCCTGCGGCTCGGGGGCGCCGTCATCGGGTTCTTCGTCGGGCCTCTCTGTGCGCTGATCTATCTCGCTTTGCGGTTAAAACGGCGATATGCCGCCTCGCCGCGCCATCGCGTGCGCTACGACTGGCGCCGCATCCTCAATGCGGGAGCCGGAGCCGCCGCAGCGACGATCGCCATCGCGTTGATGGGTTCGGCCGATGTCGTTTTAGTGAAGCACTATTTTCCCGAGCACGCGGCGGGACTCTATTCCGCCGCGTCGCTCGGCGGGAAGATGTTGCTCTATCTCGTCGGATTCGTTCCAACCGTGCTTCTCCCACAGGCAGCGGACCGCCACGCGCGCGGCGCGCGAACTCGTGATGTCTTGGCGGGCAGCTTAGCGATGCTTGTCGCAGCCGCGCTCTGCGGGCTCTTCATCTTTTACTTCTTCGGTCTGGACGTGCTTCACGCGCTCGTCGGACATGCCTTCGATGCAGCGGCGCCGTTGCTGGTCAAATACGGTTTGGCGATGGTGCTGCTCGCCTTGACCAATTCGCTTACATTCTATGGGATTGCCACGCATCGCCTAGCGTTTACGGTGCCGCTGTTGATCTGCACGCTCAGTACGCTTGCCGCGATCGTCACCTTCCATTCGACGCTTGCCACGGTTGTGGAGATCATGGTGCTCGGCAACTTCGCAGCCGCCCTCGCCGTCACGGTTTCGCTGCTCTTTCAGCGAAACTCCAACGGCCGGCGGTCGACGGTGTGACCCGCGTTCTCTTGCTGGGAGGGTCGGGACAGCTCGGAACGGCGATCGCGCAGCGATGGAGCGATTGCGAGATCGTCGCGCCGCCGCACGACGAGTTAGCGATCGAGCAGAGCGCACGGCTCGCCGACGCGCTGACTTCAACGCGGCCGGACGTGCTGGTAAACGCGGCGGCCTTTCACGACGTGGATCGTTGCGAAGACGAGCAAAAGACGGCGCTCGAAATAAACGCATTTTCGGTCGGCCGCGCCGCAGGCCTTGCCGCGCAACGCGACGTGCTGTTCGTCACGATGAGCACCGACTACGTCTTCGACGGTGCGAAGGGCAGTCCGTATATAGAGAGCGATTCGCCGAACCCGTTATCGTTCTACGGCGCTTCGAAACTCGCGGGCGAACGTTTGGTCGAAGCCGCCGGAGGGCGCGCGTTCGTCGTGCGGACCTGCGGGGTCTACGGACCTTCGCGTTCGTCTTCGCGACGCCGCACGTTTATCGACCGGATACTAGCGGCGGCCGAGAGCGGAGAGCCGGCGCGCGTAGTTGCCGACGTCGTTGCATCGCCGACGTTTGCCGGCGATCTCGCCGATGCCCTGCGCAAGCTGATCGGCACCACCGCATACGGCCTCTATCACGCCGCCTCCGCCAGGCCAGTAAGCTGGTACGAGTTCGCCCGTGAGGCGACGCGACAGGCTCGGGTCGAACTTGCGATCGAGCCGATTGCGGCGAACCAGTGGAAAGCTAGGGCGATTCGCCCGCGCTATTCCGCGCTCGAGAGCGCGAAGCTGGGCGAGCTCGGGATCGCGATGCCCCCGTGGCGCGAGGGAATTGCCGCCTATCTGGCGCTTGGCGTAAGATAAGAGGCCGCCGTGGACCTTCGAATCGACCGCCGCAGCGTAGAACGCTGCCGCGACCTCGCCGGCGCTATCGTCGCGCCCGTAGAAGCCTTTATCGCCGCCCACTCGACGGTTTCGGTCGAACGCGCCGTGTTGCGGTTACTCGGCGTGGACGGGATTACGCCGCAGGAAGTCCCGCTGCCCAATGCGATTCTCGACGCGGTAGCGCCTCACGAGCGCGCTCGCGGCGTGGCGTTGCCCTTCGGCAAAGCCTTGGCGGAAACGGGTCTGGAGCCGGCCGCACTCGGCGCGGAGATCGCCGCAGGCCGGTGCGGGCTCGACCAGTTCGCGACCACTCCGGACGCCGCGGCTCGCGGGGCGTTGGCCGGGTTCGTCGATCGCGCACTGGACCGGATCGCCGCACGCCGCGAAGAGCGCGCTGCTTGGCTCGCGGAATTACCGCAGTTGCCGCCGCCGCTGCTCTACGTCATCGTTGCGAGCGGCAACATCTACGAAGATCGCGTCGCCGCCGTCGCCGCCGCGGAAGCCGGCGCGCAGGTGATTGCCGTGATTCGGTCGACCGGCCAGTCGCTGCTGGATTTCGTGCCGTTCGGCCCCACGACGGAAGGTTTCGGCGGCACCTACGCGACCCAGGCCAACTTCGCGATAATGCGCGCTGCGCTCGATGAAGCGAGCGAAAAGCTCGGCCGTTACGTAATGCTGACGAACTACGCCAGCGGCCTCTGCATGCCCGAGATTGCGGTGATGGCGGCGTTCGAACGGCTCGACATGCTGCTTAACGACTCGATGTACGGCATTCTCTTTCGCGATATCAACATGAAGCGGACCTTCGTCGATCAGCATTTCAGCCGCACGCTCAACGCTCGCGCGGGAATCATCATCAACACCGGCGAGGATAATTACTTAACGACGGCCGACGCGGTCGAGCAAGCCCCGGCGGTGCTCGCATCGCAGTTCATCAACGAAGAGTTCGCACATCGCGCCGGGCTGCCGGACGCTCAGATTGGGCTGGGCGATGCCTACGAGATCGACCCCGACCGCGAAGACGGCTTTCTCTATCAAGTAGCGCAGGCGCAGCTAGCGCGCGAGATCTTCCCCGATGCGCCGCTGAAGTATATGCCGCCGACCAAACACATGACCGGCGACATCTTCAAAGGGCACCTGATCGACGCGATGTTCAACCTAACGTCGGTGATGACGGGTCAGAACATCCATTTGTGCGGCATGCCGACGGAAGCGATCCACACGCCATTTTTGGGCGACCGCGCGCTCTCCCTCGAAAATGCGCGCTACATCATGAGCACGGCTCGGCATTTCGGCGACGAGATCGCGCTGCGTCCTGGCGGGATCATCGAACGGCGCGCGCACGACGTGCTTGCTTCGTGCGAAGCGTTGCTCGAACGCGTTGCCGCAATGGGGCTGATGGCGGCCATAGAAGCGGCGCTCTTTGCCGACGTCTCTCGAGTGCCCGAAGGCGGCCGCGGCGTCGATGGAGTCTTCGAACGCGCTGCCGATTATTGGAACCCCTTTGAAGAACGACGTCTCGCCCTAGGCCGGCCGGGGTGACGAAGCTCGTCGGGCCCTTCGGCGATACGCGCGATGACGGAAAGGTGCAGCTCTCGTTTACGTTGCCGGTCGATTGGAGCGAAGCGGCCGATGAGGCGGCGCGCCAACTCGCCGGCAAGATGGGCTTTCGCGACGTGCAAGTCGTCGAAGGGCGGCCAATCGCATCGGGCTTCTCTTTCTTCGTGATCTACGCAACCACGACGCAGGCCGTCGACGTTGACGGCATCGTGGCGCCTTCGGCGGGCGCACACGCGATGTCCATGGAGCAGATCGACGCGCTGGTGCACGAGCGGGTCGGCCGCAAGGTCCGGGTAGCCGGCGCCTGCATTGGCACCGACGCCCACACCGTCGGCATCGACGCGATCCTCAATATGAAGGGGTATAAGGGCGATTACGGCTTGGAACGCTATCACGAGTTCGAAACGCATAACCTCGGCAGTCAAGTCGCCGTCGAGGAGTTGGTGCGCTTCACGAAGGAGCGACGGATCGATGCATTGCTCGCATCGCAGGCCGTCACGCAGAAAGGAAGCGACATCAGGAACTTCACCGCGCTTAGCGAGCTGCTGGAGGCGGAGAACGTGCGAGATAACGTCGTGCTGATCTGCGGCGGCCCGCGCGTGACGAATCTGTTGGCCGGCGAGCTCGGCTACGACGCCGGGTTTGGCCGCGGAACGCTGCCGAGCCAAGTCGCGGCGTTTATCGCAGTCACGCTCGCGGAGCGCCTCCGGCAAGGCCGTCCGCACTGGTGAGCAAGACCGCACTCGTTACCGGAATTACGGGCCAAGACGGCTCCTATCTCGCGGAGCTGCTGCTCGAGAAGGGATACCGCGTCGTCGGGATGACGCGGCGCACCAGCACCGAGGTGCACGAGCGCATCGAGCATATCGTCGATGAGATCGAGATAGTATCGGGCGATCTTCTCGATCAAAGCTCGATCACGTCGATCGTCAGCGAGGTTCGTCCGGACGAAATTTACAATCTCGCGGCACAATCGTTCGTGCCTGCTTCGTGGAGCCAACCGGTCCTGACCGGCGAGTTTACGGCCCTCGGTGTCACGCGGGTGCTCGAAGCGATTCGTCATGTCGACCCGGGGATTCGGTTCTACCAAGCCTCGAGCTCGGAGATGTTCGGTAAAGTGGTCGAGACGCCGCAGCGCGAGACGACTCCCTTCTATCCGCGCAGTCCCTACGGCGTCGCAAAGGCCTACGGCCACTGGATCACGGTCAACTACCGGGAATCGTACGGTATATTTGCGTGCAGCGGAATTTGCTTCAACCACGAAAGCGCGCGCCGCGGCAAGGAGTTCGTTACGCGCAAAATTTCCGATGGCGTTGCGCGGATCAAGCTGGGGCTGCGCTCCGAGCTGCGCCTCGGGAACCTCGACGCGCACCGCGACTGGGGTTATGCAGGCGACTACGTGCGCGCGATGTGGATGATGCTGCAGCAGCCGCGCGCGGAGGATTATGTGATCGCCTCCGGTCGCACGCATAGCGTACGCGATTTTGTGCGGATCGCGTTCGAGGTGGCCGGTCTCGGTTCGTTCGAGCCCTACGTCGTAACGGATCCACGCTTCGTTCGGCCCGCCGAGGTCGACCTGCTGATTGGGGATGCGAGCAAAGCGCGCCGCGAGCTAGGCTGGGAGGCCAAAATAGCTTTCGAGCAGCTCGTCGCGATGATGGTGGAGGCCGATATTGCCCGTCTCTCTGTGCGTGTCGGCGCTTAGAGTTTGTCGTGCGAGCGTTGGTTACGGGAGCGAGCGGGTTTGTCGGTCAGTTTCTCGTCGGCGCGCTGCGCCGGCAAGGCGACGACGTTTTGGCTTGCGGCGGCCCTCACGACGACCGAACCGACTTTTTCCCGATCGATCTGGGCGACTCGGATTCTTTGCGCGCCGCGCTGGAAGCGGCACGCCCGAACGTTATCTTTCATCTCGCAGCACAAACGTTCGTACCGGATTCCCTGCGCTCGCCGATCGAAAGCTTTGAAACCAACGCGCTCGGGAGCGCGCGGCTGGCCGAAGCGGTGCGGGCGTACGGGGCCGACCCGTCGCCGCGCATCGTTTTCGCCAGCTCCGCTGAAGTTTACGGGATACGCGATCGAAGCGAGTATCCGCTTACCGAAAGCCTGGACTTGCGTCCTGCCAATCCGTACGGTGCAAGCAAGGCGGCCGCCGAGGCCTTCCTTCTTTCAAGTGCCCGAAGCCTCGGACTCGACGTCGTGGTCGCGCGAGCCTTCAACCATATCGGGCCAAATCAAAGCGAGCGTTTTGTCGTTGCCTCTTTGGCAGCGCAACTCGCCCGCATCGCCGGCGGCGGCGAGCAACAGATGTACGTGGGCAGCCTCAGCTCGGCTCGCGACTTCTTGGACGTTCGCGACGTCGTCGAGGCCTATCTGGCGCTCGCGCGCCGCGGCGAAGGCGCGCAAATCTATAACGTTTGCAGCGGTCGTGCCGTGACGATCCGCGACGTGTTGCGCGAGCTCATCTCGATCGCGCGGGTGCCGGTGGAAGTGCGCGAAGACCCGCAACGCGTACGCGCCACCGAGATTCCTCTCTCGGTCGGCAGTTCGGAGAAGCTGCGCGAGGCGACGGGGTGGCAGCCGAAGATTACGCTTGATCGCTCGCTGCGCGACGTGTACGCAGCGGCACTAGCGGCGGAGAACAATTAGTGCGCGCATTCGTCTTTAAGAACCGCGGCCTGCTGCTGAGCCTCCCGGCATTGGCGCTCGTAAAGCGCGGCAAACCGAGCGCAGGCAGCATTGCGTTCGGCCTGCCGATCGCCATTGCGGGCGAGCTGATTCGTTGCTGGGCCGTGGGCTACTCCGGCGAGACCACGCGCAACGACGTGGTAACGGCGCCCAAGCTCGTTACGGCCGGCCCGTACGCTTACGTTCGCAATCCGCTCTATATCGGAAACTTCGTTACCGCGACGGGGTTCGCCATCGCCTTCACTGGTCGCAACTGCCCGTTCATGCGAACCCTGCTCGTTGGCGGCTCGCTGGCCGCGATGAGCGCGGTCTACGCTGCGATCGTGCCGCATGAAGAGGCATTCCTGCGCTCGCAGTTTGGCGAAGAATTCGAACGTTATTGCGATCGCGTTCCACCTTTCATTCCGCGATCGACGCCGATCGATGACGTGCAAGGGCAATGGAGTGCCGACGTCGTCCGTACCGCGGAGAGCAAGACGTTCGTGACGTTCGGTGCGATGCTGTTCGCCTTGTGCTTGAAGGTCCGCAAGACGCCGTAATGGGCGCGACGAACGTTGCGCGCCGTCTGAGTTTTGCACTCTTGGCGACGGCGCTCGTCGCGCTGCTCGAGTTTTGGGGCGGCGCCGTCTCGCGGAGCTTGGCGCTGACCGGCGATGCGGTACACGTCTGCATGGACGCCGTCGCGCTCGCGCTGGCGTTGGTTGCGTCGGCCGGTGCGGCGCGTCCGGCCGACCCGCGCCGCACGTTCGGCTATGGCCGCATCGAAGTGCTCGGCGCGCTCGTCAATGGAACGATTCTGCTCGTCGCGACGGTCGGAATCGTGTATTTCGCGCTGCGGCGCTTTGCCGCACCCGTCGAACCGCACGCGGGGGTGATGACGATCATTGCGGCAATCGGGCTTGCGGTCAACGCCGGCGTCGGAGTCTCGTTGCGCGCGCCGGGCAAACGCGACATGAACGTCCGCGCGGCGCTCTTTCACGTCTTCGGCGACGCGCTCGGCGCGCTGGCCGTGATCGCCGGCGGAATCGCGATTGGCCTGACGCACGTCGCCTGGATCGACCCGCTGCTCTCGCTCTTTGTCGCGGCAATCATCGTCGTCGGCGTCGTGCGGCTGATGCGCGACGCGACCGAAGTGCTGCTCGAAAGCGTTCCGAGCGACGTGAACAGCGCGGATCTCGCGCAACACATCGAAAAAATTCCCGGCGTAACAGGAATTCACGATCTGCACGTTTGGTCGATCGGCAGCGGCTCGCACGCGCTCTCGGCGCACGTGTTGCTCGACGACCGCCGCTTGAGCGAGGCGACAGTCGTCCTACGCGAGATCGACGACTGCGCCCGCGAGCACTTCGGTGTAACGCATGTGACTATCCAATTCGAGTGCGAAACCTGTCCAATCGTAGTAAAGCATTAGGGAGGCTGGGGGCGGTCACGTCCCGTTCGGGGACGCTCGCTTTTTCGCATCCGGCGAAAAAGCTACTCGGCTCGTCGTCGCTCTCGCCATCCTGGCTTCGCTCCTCCTTCACACGCCCCTCACGGGACGTGACCGCCCCCAGCCTCCCTAGGCGTTTATACGAGAAAAATAGAATCGCAGACCTTATGACAGAGTTGAATTCAAAGACCGTCGTACTCGGAATGGCGCGGACGCCGTTCGGCAAACTCGGGGGAGCGCTCGCTCCGCTCTCCGCGACGACGCTTGGCGCCGTCGCCCTTACCGCCGCGATCGAGCGTTCAAAGATCGATCCAACCGAGATCGAGCATGTGACGTTCGGCGAAGTGCTGCAAGCCGGCGTGGGACAGAATCCGGCGCGTCAGGTGCTCTTTAAGTCGGGGCTCGCCAAGACCGTAACGGCCGATACCGTCAACAAAGTATGCGCGTCGGGATTGCTCGCGGTCGTCAATGGGATGCGCTCGATTAACGCGGGAGCCAACTCCGTTATCGCGGCCGGCGGGATGGAGTCGATGTCCAACGCACCGTATCTGCTGCGCGATGCGCGCTGGGGCTATCGCTTCGGCGACGGCACGGTCGTCGATGCGATGATTTTCGACGGCCTCTGGGATCAATATTTTCCGATGACGATGGCAACTCAGGGCAGCAAAGTCGCCAACGAGCTTGGTCTCACGCGCGAAGAGCAAGACATCTTCTCGATGGAAAGCCATCGTCGGGCCGCCGCAGCACACGCGGCGGGACATTTTGCCGACGAGATCGTCGCCGTCAAAGTCGCGACCAAAGCGAAGGATAAAGTCGTCGCCGAGCGTCTCCCGCGTCAAGGGAAGGTGCGGGTGCCGGTCGCGGTGGGTGGTTCGGCCTCGGTCTGGGACCATGAGCCTTCGGAAGAGTTTACGTTGGATTACGCGTCGTTCGCGCCGTTCATTACGGGCGAGCATCCACACACGCTCGTCGATCGCGACGAAGCGGTACGGGCCGACGCAAGTATTGAGGCATTGGCGAAGCTCAAACCTCTGGAACGCAACGGTACCGTGACCGCCGGAAACGCGCCGGGCGTCAACGACGGCGCTGGCGCGCTGATTCTCGCCGGCGCCGGCTACGCGCAGGAGCGTGGCTACAAAGCGCTGGCGACGATCGTGGAGCACGCGACGGTCGCCTGGGATTCGCCCTACATTAGCTTGACGCCCGCGATGGCGGCACGCAAGCTGCTCGACCGCGCTGGTTTGAGTACGAATGACATTCACGTGTGGGAGATCAATGAAGCCTTCTCGGCCGTCGCGATTACGTCGGGTCGCCGTCTCGGGCTCGACGACGGCTTCGTCAACCAGTACGGCGGCGCGGTCGCCATGGGGCACCCCATCGGCGCGTCGGGGGCTCGCATCGTAACGACGCTGATCAACCAGCTGCGCAAACGTGGCGGCGGCTACGGCGTGGCGACGATTTGCTCTGGCGGCGGGCAGGGCGATGCCCTTCTCGTGCGTGTGGAGTAGCGTCGCATTTCGCAGTTTGAGCTAAGCGGGGATCAGCGGCAGATCGGCGCGCTGGCGGCGGAGATCGCGCAACGCGAGATCGCGCCGTTCGTCGCGCAGTGGGATCGCGACCACGTTTTTCCGCGCGAACTCTATGGCAAGCTGGCCGGCGCAGGCATCATGGGAATCCTCGTGCCCGAAGAGTACGGCGGCGCGGAAGCGGATTATCTTTCATACGCGCTCGCGATCGAAGAGCTCGCGCGCGTCGATGCGGGAACGGCGGTGACCGTCTCGGTTCATTCGATGATCTGTTCGGCGATTCTAAAACTCGGTACGAAGGATCAGAAGGAGCGCTGGCTGCCCCTTTTGGCAAGCCGCGACGTTCTCGCTGGATTCGCGCTGACCGAATCGGATGCCGGGTCCGACGCGGTAGCCCTACGCGCTACTGCAAAGCCCTCCGGCGGCGGCTATACCCTCAACGGCCGAAAGCAGTGGTGCAGCACCGGCAGCTATGCCGGCGTCATCATGGGAATGTTTCGCACCGGCGGCCCCGGCGCTCGCGGTGTCAGCGCCTTTCTTTTCGAGCCGAACTTGCCCGGCGTCACGATCGAGCGCGTGACCGAAAAACTGGGAATCCACACGAGCAACACCTGCGATTTGGCCTTCGACGACGTGCGCGTCGGTCCGGAAGCGCTGCTCGGTGAAGAGGGCGCCGGTTTCGGCAACGCGATGACGGCATTAACCGCCGGTCGCATCGGCATTGCGGCGCAGGCGATCGGGATTCTCGCCGCGTGCCTCGACGAGTCGGTGAAGTTCGCCAAGGAGCGCATCGCGTTTGGAAAGCCCATTGGGGCGTTCGAAGGCGTCTCGTTCAAAATTGCGCAGATGGCGATGGATCTCGATGCGGCGCGGATGCTCACCTATCGCGCCGCCGCCCTTGCCGACGCGGGCGAGCCCTTTGCGATTCCCGCGAGCAAGGCAAAGCTCTTTGCTTCAACGGCTGCACGCAAACACGCCGGCGAAGCACTGCAAATTCACGGCGGATACGGATACACGACGGAGTTCGCGGTCGAGCGTCACTATCGCGACGCAAAGATCACGGAGATCTACGAAGGCACGTCGGAGATCCAGCAGATCATCATCGCGCGCTCGCTGTTGGGGCGTCTGGAATAGCAAACAGGAGGCATCGTTAGATGCCTCCTGCGACGTCGATAGGGAGCTGATACCTCTACCTCACACTACCACGTACACATCGATCGCGCAACGCGCGTCGATCTTGCGCTGGAGCGCACGGGAATCGAACCCGCAGCGAGGGGAGGTATCAGCTCCCTCGTCGACACCATCGAAACGCCCCAGCGGGCGGCATTCACGAAATGCGACGGAGATAGCAAGTCCTTCGTCCTTCGACTGCGCTCAGGATGACATTACTGCGCTCAGGATGACAAACGTGACCGCGGGCGAACCTGAGGGCCCGCTATGAATTTAATGGAGTACCAGGGCAAGGAGCTTTTCAAGCGTGCCGGCATCGCCGTGCCGCGCGGCGAGCACGCGTTTACGCCCGACGCGGTCGAGCAGTTCATCGAAAAGAACCCGGGCGAATGGGTCGTCAAAGCGCAAGTCCTCATGGGCGGCCGCGGGAAGGCGGGCAAGATCAAGATGGCGAGCGATGCCGCGCAAGGGCGCCGCGTCGCCGAGGAGATTTTGGCGACGCCGATGCCGCCCAATCGCCAGAATCCGCAAGGCGAACCGATAAAATCGCTACTCGTCGAAGAGAAGCTGGAGATCGCGAAGGAGGCCTACTGTGCGGTGGCGATCGATCGCGCGGCGCGCAAGCCCGTCTTCATCGTCAGTCGCTACGGCGGCATGGATATCGAAGAGGTTTCGGAGCGGCATCCCGAGTCGATCGCGAAATTTCCCGTTGATACAGCGATCGGATACTCGCCCTTCATCGGGCGCGAGCTCGCATTTGCGGCACAGCTCGATCCGGGTTATCGTAAGCAGTTTCCGGCGATCGCGGGCGCGCTGTACGAACTGTTTTTCCGGTACGGCGCGAAGCTCGTCGAGATCAATCCGCTCGCGCTTACGACCGACGGCCGCGTCGTTGCTTCCGATGCCAAGGTCGAGCTCGACGACGATGCTTTGTTCAAGAATCCCGAGTTCGCGCGCTGGCACGCGGTGCTGCCGCTAGATGAGGACGAAACGCTCGCGGCGCAAGCCGGCGTCGGAATTCGCAACTTTCGGCGGTTCCCCGGAGACGTCGGCACGATGGCTAACGGCGCCGGACTCGCGATGGCGACCATGGACGCGGTCAGCAATGCCGGCGGCCAGATCGCAAACTTTCTCGACGTCGGCGGCGGCGCGAATGCGCAACGGGTCCGCAACTGCTACGAGCTCGTCGTCAACAACACCGGCGCGACGGTCTTTTTCATTAACATCTTCGGCGGCATCACGCGCGGCGACGAAGTTGCACGCGGCGTCGTCGAAGCGATGCGGGAAACGAGATCACGAAAGATTCCACTCGTCATTCGTTTGACGGGAACCAACGAAGAAGAGGGCCGGCGCATCCTCGCCGATGCCGGCATGACCCCGGTGGAAACGATGGATGAAGGCGCAAGCGAAGCGGTGCGACTCGCTTCGGAGACGAGAGGCTAAGGGCGTGTCGATCTTTTTAGACAAGAACAGCCGGGTCATCGTACAAGGTATCACCGGTGCGGAGGGTTCGTATCATACCGACCGCATGGTGAAATATGGAACGAATCTGGTGGGCGGGGTCACGCCCGGCAAGGGCGGGCAGCGTCATCTCGATCGGCCGGTGTTCGATACGGTCAAGGAGGCCGTGCGGGCCACCGGCGCGGATGCGAGTCTCGCCTTTATTCCGCCACCATTTGCCGCCGACGGGCTCATGGAGGCGGCGGACGCCGCGCTCAGGCTCGTCTGTATCATCACCGACGGGATCCCTGCGCAGGACATGATGAAGGTCAAGCGCTATCTGTTGCGTTATCCGCGCGAGCGGCGCACGACACTCGTCGGACCGAACTGTGCCGGAATCATCAGTCCTGGAAAAGCGATGCTTGGCATCATGCCAGGCCACATTTATAGGCGCGGCAATGTTGGCGTCGTATCGCGGTCGGGCACACTGGGCTACGAGGCGGCGGCGCAGCTCGCGGCCGCGGAAAAGTGCCTGGCCGAGACGGACATGCCCGACGACGTCAGGGCCGAGTTCGCCGGGATCGCCGAGTTCATCACGGCCCGGCAATGGTGAGCAGCCCGATGACCCACCCGCGGGCAGACGCGGATGGGCCGGCTGCGCTCTCCGGCGCGGCGGCCGCGCTGGCCCGCGCCCGCGAGCACCTGCTGGACCAGCAGCACGCCGGCGGCTGGTGGCAGGGCGAGCTGGAGACCAACGTCACGATGGACGCTGAGGACCTGCTGCTCCGTCAGTTCCTCGGCATCCGCACGGAGGAGGAGACCGCCGCGGCCGGCCGGTGGATCGCCTCCCAGCAGCGGGCCGACGTAACCTGGGCCAACTTCTTCGGCGGCCCGCCCGAGCTGTCGACGACCGTCGAGGCCTACGTCGCGCTGCGCCTCGCTGGCGATTCTGACGCCGACGAACACCTCCGACGTGCGCAGCGCTATATCATCGCGGCGGGTGGCATTGAAAATAGTCGCGTCTTCACCAGAATTTGGCTCGCCATGTTCAACCTGTGGCCGTGGAGTGATCTGCCCGTCATGCCGCCAGAACTCATCTACCTCAGCCCTCGTCTCCCGCTCAATATCTACGACTTTGCTTGCTGGGCTCGCCAGACAGTCGTGGCCCTCACCGTCGTTTGCGCGCATCGGCCGACACATCTCCTCAACTTCAACGTCGAAGAGCTAATGTCCGGCGCCCAGCCTGCTCCACGCGATCCGCTCACCACGTGGTCAGGAAGATTTAAGGCACTCGACGTGCTACTGCACAAGTACGAACGCCACCCGGTCACGTTCGTGCGTCGAGCGGCGCTTCGCCGAGCTGAACACTGGATCGTGCAGCGTCAAGAGGCCGACGGTTCGTGGGGTGGCATTCAGCCACCATGGGTCTACTCGCTGATTGCGCTTCGACTACAGGGTTACGCCCTCGACCATCCTGTCATGCAAGCGGGCATCGTGGGGCTCGACGGCTTCACGATCGAAGATGACGCAGGACGTCGTCTCGAAGCCTGCCAGTCACCAGTGTGGGACACCGCCCTTGCCGTGACGGCACTCGCTGACGCGGGCCTGTCCCCCGATGACCCCGTCTTGCGCTCAGCCTCGCGCTACCTGGTGGGTCAAGAGATCGCCGTCCCCGGTGACTGGTCCGTCCGCCGACCGAATCTACAACCGAGCGGATGGGCGTTCGAGTTCCAAAACGA
This sequence comes from Candidatus Cybelea palsarum, assembly GCA_003166915.1. GTDB lineage: Bacteria > Vulcanimicrobiota > Vulcanimicrobiia > Vulcanimicrobiales > Vulcanimicrobiaceae > Cybelea > Cybelea palsarum. The sequence continues at coordinate 1,608 of PMUK01000189.1, read as the reverse complement.
CGCGTATCCCGATATCGACGACTCGGCGGAGGTCGTGATGGCTCTTAGCCGGACGGCCGAGCCTACGTTCGACGCCGAGCGCCGCGGGTTGACCTGGATCGAAGGGATGCAGTCGCGAGACGGCGGGTGGGCCGCCTTTGACGTCGATAACGTCCGGACACTCTGTCGCGAACTTCCCTTCTGCGACTTCGGTGAGTTGATCGACCCGCCGAGTGCCGACGTCACGGCCCACGTCCTCGAAGCCCTCGCCGGACGTGAACGCGTGAAAAGCTCGGTGGAGCGCGGCATCGCGTGGCTGCTTAGTTCCCAAGAAGAGGACGGATCCTGGTTCGGACGCTGGGGCGCAAACTATATTTATGGCACGGGCGCAGCGATTCCCGGACTGGTAGCGGCCGGAGTTCCGACGCATCACCCCGCCATACGTCGAGCGGTGATCTTCCTGGAGCAACATCAAAACGATGACGGCGGCTGGGGCGAGGACCTTCGATCGTACCGCGAATCCTCGTATCGAGGTTGCGGTCATTCAACCGCGTCTCAGACCGGCTGGGCCCTTATGGGAATGCTCGCGGCCGCGGAACGCTCAGCGTCGACGGATCGCGGTGTCGCTTATCTCGTAGAAACCCAGCGTGAAGACGGCTCCTGGGACGAGCCGTGGTTCACCGGCACCGGCTTTCCCGGAAATTTCTATATTAATTACCATTTATACCGGCTAGTGTTCCCGCTCATGGCACTCGGTCGTTACATGAAGCAAGGTGATGCACACGGCTAATCTCCAGGTCCTCTCGCCGCTGCGCATCGAGTCGATTGCCTACGGCGGCGCCGACACGATCATTGGCACTGGGCGTGACCGTGCCCAACGAGCGGGCGAGAGACTCGCCGCGCGCCTCGACGAGTTGACGGCGGTGGCACTCGTCGGCGTCGCGGGTGCCCTCGCACCACAACTCGTTCCGGGCGACTTGATCATTGCCAGCGAGCTGCGGAGTACCGAATCGGTCGCGTCACGGACACTTCCCGGTGCCGCGATGCTCAGTGCAGAGTTCATGCGTTCACGCTTTGCGGTGCACACCGGTCCGGTGGTGACCTCACCTAAGTACGTACCGGCCAGCGAACGTGAGACTCTTGCAGCCTCCGGTGCGCTCGCCGTCGATATGGAGTCCTCCTGGGTCATGGACTACCTACCGAACAACCCCCTGGCCGTCGTTCGCTCCATCTCAGATACCACCACCCGCGGACCAGTATTCGGAGGGCTGCGCGCCCTCGGCTCGCTCTCGGCGGCTCGCGGGCCCCTGGAACGTTGGGCGCGCGCCTGCGGTGAGCACGAGATCATCCTCGCGTCACCCCGTTCATTTTGTGCAGGAGTCGAGCGCGCAATCGAGACCGTAGAGGGCGCGATCAGCAAATTCGGAGCCCCGGTGTACGTTCGTCGCCAAATCGTGCATAACCTGCACGTCGTGCGCAACCTAGAACGACAGGGCGCCATCTTCGTCGAGGAAATCGACGAGGTCCCCGACGGAGCCGTCGTGGTGCTCGCGGCCCATGGCGTGTCACCCGAGGTTCGTCGCCAGGCTACCGAGCGAGGTAGCTTAAACGTGATTGACGCGACCTGTC
>PMUK01000112.1 GCA_003166915.1 Candidatus Cybelea palsarum | reverse complement strand
GGCGAAGGGGTGAACGGAAAGTACTCTTTTGCGTTGTTGTCGCGCGATGCGGTGAGTAATTTACCGACCTTCGAAGAGAGAACGTACTCGCTGCGCGTTTGTTTGTGCAAAAACGTGCCCAGGCGACGCTCTGCCAGTCCCAGACCGTACCACGGAGAGGTGTCGTAATAGCGCACCCCGGCGTCCCAGGCGGCTTCGATTGTAGCGTACGCGTCTTCGTCGGTGACGTAAGCGAACTCGTTGCCGAACGGCACGCCGCCGAGACCGAAGGGCTTTCCGCGGAGGATTTCGGACACGTTCATGCATACGCTTATCCCCCGCATGCCGCGAAGCCTAACGACCATCATTCTCAGCCTGCTGGCGCTCGTAGCCGGCTGCAGCGGCAACGGCGGGACGGCACCGCCAACGCTCAACGCCGACCCCGCCGGCATGAAAGCGCGCCTACTCTTCGATGACGAGTTCGCCGGCTCGAAGCTCGACAAGTCGAAGTGGTTCTGGTGCTATCCGAACGGTAGGCACGACAGCTGCACGAACAACCAGCACGGGATCCGCTACCGCGAGCGAGAGCAATACCGCGCGTCGCAGCTTGTCGTCGGCGACGGCGTGCTGTCGCTCGTCGCCGTACGCCATTCGGTCAAGCCCCGCTTCCCGTGGACCTCGGGCATGGTGACGACCGGCGGCCGATTTGAAACGGGGCCGCCTCAGCCAACCTTCGCGTTCACTTACGGATACGCAGAGATGCGCGCGAGACTGCCCGCCGGTCGCGGCTTCTGGCCCGCCTTTTGGCTGCTGCCGGCGAACGGCTCGTGGCCGCCGGAGATCGACGTCATGGAGTGGCAGGGCGCGCAGCCGCGTCGCGATTACATGACCGTCCACTTCTCGGATAAGCATTCCAAGAACGATTCGCTACAGGGCACTTACGACGGCCCGAATCTTTCGCAGGCTTACCACGTCTACGCCATCGACTGGGAGCCTAACGCATTGACGTGGTACGTCGACGGCGTCGCGCGCTTGCGCGTGACTTCGAGACAGATCGAAGGGCGCGGTGGAAAATATTTGCGCTCGCCCATGTACCTGCTCGCGAACCTGGCCGTGGGGGGATGGGTGAGTCCGCCAAATAAGCACACGCCCTCTCCCGCTTCGATAAAGATCGATTACGTGCGCGTCTGGAACCGGCGCCCTTTGGACCTAGTTTTTTAGCAGTTTGCCAATCCGATTGCCGTTGTATTCCGTGAACCACAAGTTGCCGTCCGGACCGAGCGCGATGCCGTCTGGCGAACTGCCGTCGCTAATGCCATCATAAAACTCGGCGATCGTGCCTGCGGTGGTGATCCGGCCGATCCGCGACTGATTGAATTCGGTGAACCACATCGCTCCATCGGGCCCGAGCGCGATATTTGAGGGGCTGCCCGTCCCGTCGCCTTGATCCGGCATCGCGAACGTGGCAATCTTGCCGTCGGGAGTGATCCGGCCTATCCGATGGTCTTGGGGCATCGTGAACCACATATTATGGTCGGGCCCCAGAGCGATGCCTTGCGGAAAGCTGCTACCGTCGGGCAGCGCAAACACCGAGACGCGGTGAGTGCGAACGTCCATCGAACCGATCGCATTGGCCGGAAAACCCAATGTGAACCAGATGCGCTCTGAGTCGCTCGCGATGCCATCGAGCACGCCGCTACCATCGGGCAACGGAAACTCGGCGATCGTACCGGAGGTCGTGATCCTGCCGATCTTGCCCCCACTTCCGTCGGCTGACTGGACGTCTTCGGTGAACCACAACGCGCCGTCCGGACCGGCTGTGATCTCCTGCGGAGAACTGGCCACACTCAAACCCGCCGAGAACTCGGCGATCTTGCCGCCGGCATCGATCCGGCCGATCCGATGGCCCGGCGACTCCGTGAACCACATGTTTCCGTCCGGGCCGGCAGCGATGCCGATCGGATTACCGCCCGCAGGCAACGCGAACTCGGCGACCGCGCCGGCCATGCTGATGCACCCGATTCGCTGGCCGGTCTGTTCCGTAAACCACATGTTGCCGTCCGGGCCCTTGGCAATCCGATGCGGGAGGCTGCCGCCTACGAGCAACGGATACTCGGTGATTACCTTCGCCGTTGCGCTACCCGCCGAAAACGCGAAGAAACCCCCAAGGAGTACGATCGAGCGGAGCATATTGCCAGCTTACCTTTTTTAACGCCCCAAAGCGTACCGCGCTAAACTGTGACGCCATCCTCCTTCGCCTCGGCGGCGTGGAACTTGCGCCGAATCTCGCCGATGTCCACTGCCGGCGGCGGAAACTTCATGTCGAATGATTTCAAAGTCTCGACGACAATCTTCGATACGGCAAGGTTGCGAAACCATTTTCGTCGCGATGGAATGACGAACCACGGCGCGTACGCCGTGCTCGTCTTGTTCAGGACGTCTTCGTAGGCTCGGATGTACTGCTTGAAATACGCGCGTTCGGTATAATCGGCTTGGCTGATCTTCCATTGGCGCGTCGGATCATCGAGGCGCTTCTCGAAGCGCTTGCCCTGATCTTCCGCCGTGATGTGCAGGTAGAACTTGAGAATCGTCGTTCCCGCAAGCGCGAGATTTCGCTCGAACTCATTGATTAGCTCGAAGCGCTTCGACCAGACGGGTTCGGGAACGAGATCGTGCACGCGCACGATCAGCACGTCCTCATAATGGGAACGATTGAAGATCACCAGCTCGCCCTTTGCGGGCGCGTAAATGTGGGCGCGCCAAAGGAAATCGTGATCCGCTTCTTCCCGAGATGGCTGCTTGAACGCGTGGACCCTCGCGCCTTGCGGGTCGAGCGCGCCGAAAACGTGACGGATGGTACCATCTTTACCCGAGGCATCCATCCCTTGAAGCACGATGAGCAGCGAACGCTGGTGCTCCGCGTACAGGAGATACTGCAAATCGCCGAGCCGGAGATCGTCACGCTTCATTTGGACGGCCGCCGCGGCCTTGTCTCTGTGTTTTCCCGTAAAGTCCGAGTCGATCTCGGAGAGCGCTACCACGCTCCCGGGGCGAACCTCGAAGAGCTTGCGATAGCTCATGGCCTCATTTGAGCAAGCCGGTCTCGCGCCCAACCTTTTCAAAGGCCGCCAGCGCGCGATCCATCTCGTCTTTGGTCAGCGCGGCGCTGATCTGCACGCGAATCCGCGCCGTTCCTTCCGGCACGACCGGAAAGCCAAAGCCCGTAACGAAGACGCCGGCTTTCAAAAGCTTGTCGCTGACCGCGATGGCAAAGGCCGTTTCGCCGACGATGATCGGAACGATTGCGCTCTCGCTCTCGAGCGGTTTGTAACCCATGCGCTTGAGCGCGTCGCGAAAGTATCGCGTGTTTTCGCGCAGCTTCTCGACCAGCTCGGGATGCGCCTCGAGATACTCGATCGCGGCGAGCGAACTGCAGGCAACCGTCGCCGGCAACGCGTTGGAGAAAAGCTGGGGCCGAGAACGCTGAATGAGCGTATCGATCAAAGCGTCGCTCCCGGCGACAAAGCCGCCGGCCGCGCCGCCGAGTGCCTTCCCGAGCGTTCCTGTAATAACGTCGACTTGCCCCGTCAAGTCGTAATGCTCGATCGTGCCGCGTCCGGTCTTTCCCATGACGCCGGTACCGTGGGAATCGTCGACGATGCTAATGGCGCCGTACTTTCGCGCGAGCTCGACGATCTCGGGCAGCTTAGCGAGATCGCCTTCCATCGAGAATACGCCGTCGGTCACGATGACGATTGGAAAGCAATCCGCGACGCTTTGCAGCTTCTCTTCCAGCTCGCGCATGTTGCTGTGCTTGAAGCGCTCGCGGCGAGCTTTTGACGCCAGCCGGACGCCGTCGATAATCGAAGCGTGGTTGAGCTCGTCGGAGATAATCGCAGCCCCCGCATCGCAGATCGTCGCAAACAACCCGGTATTCGCATTCCAACAAGAGACGTACGAAAGCGACGCCGGCGTGCCCAAAAATTCCGCGATCCGCTCCTCCAGCTCGCGATGGATGGAGAATGTGCCGCAGATGAAGCGAACGGAGGCGGTGCCCGCGCCGTACTGGTCGAGCCCGCGCTTTCCCGCCTCGACGACTTCGGGAAGGTCGGCGAGTCCCAAGTAGTTGTTGCTCGAGAGCACGATGACGTCGCCGGCCTCTTCCATATGGACTTCCGCAGCCATCGGCGTCGTCAGATGACGCAGATGCTTGTAGGTGCCGGCCTTCTTGAGGGCATCCAGATCGGTTTGCAGCTTCTCTTCGAACGCCTGATTCATGATTTTGAACTCGCTCCTTTGAAATCGAGAACGATCTTAGCGGCTTCGCCTTTGCGCATCAACTCGAACGCGCGGTCGAACTCTTGATATGGAAGAACGTGCGTAATGATCGACTTCAGATCGACGCGGCCGCTCTTCACCAGCGCCTCGGTTTGATACCAGGTTTCGAACATGCGTCTGCCGTTGATGCCGAGCACGGTCAGACCCTTGAAGATAATGCGCTCTGCGAGATTGAGATTGACCGTATCGGACGGAATGCCGAGCAGCGCGGCCGTTCCACCGTTGCGCACGAGTTGGAGACCCAGGTCGATTGCGGCGCCGCTTCCGGACATCTCGAGCAAGACGTCGACGCCGTCGCCGCGCGTACGGCGTTTGATTTCGTCGACGAGGTCGGAGCGGCTCGAAAGAAAGGTCGCATCCGCACCGAGCCGTTGCGCGAGTTCGAGCTTCGCGGGATTGACGTCGATGGCATAGACGAAGCTCGCTCCGGCAGCACGCGCGACCGGTATCGCCATGAGCCCGATCGATCCGACGCCGGTGATCGCGACGCTCTTAACGCTTACGCCGGCAGCCATGACCGTATGCACGGCGTTGCCAAGGGGATCGAAGATGGCGGCGTATTCGTCGGGAATCGCCGGATCGAGCCGCCACACGTTGTACTCCGGAATCGAAATGTATTCGGCAAATGCGCCGTCGCGATCGACCCCGATGATTTTGACTCGCTCGCAGATATGAGCGTTGCCCGTCCGGCAGAGGAGGCAAGTGAGGTCGGCGATATGTCCTTCCGCCGAAACGCGCTCGCCGACGCGAACCGAGCGTACCGCATCGCCGATCGCGGCGACGGTTCCCATGAACTCGTGTCCGACCACGATCGGCGGCTTAATGCGGTGCTGCGCCCACGCGTCCCACGAATAAATGTGGTAATCGGTTCCACAGAGGCCGGCCTTCTCGACGTGAATTAGGACGTCTGTCCGACCAATCGAGGGTATCGGCACCTCGGCCAAGCGAAAACCGGGCCCAGGGCCCGGTTTGACCAGCGCCATCATTGACGAAGCCATGACGGCCCTGGTATTTCACTTGGACATGGGGGAACCCCCGCGGCTGTTCGCTTCCTAGCTCACGCGCTGGTCGTTTGTGAAGATGGCCAGGTCCCGAGGCGTGATAAAAACCTCCTCGTCTTTGCGTAGCCCTAGGGCGGCAAAGCGATCCTGAGAGATCTCGACTTGGACGCGCGCCCCCCATTCGGTCAGCGCTTCTATCTTCACCACGGGACCGGCGGCATTGATATGCGTGGTCCTGGCGCGCAATGAGTTCGGCCCGACCGACGCGCGGCCGATCTCCAGCGCGTGCGGGCGAACGAAGAGCAAGTGGCCCGTGGCCTCCCTATCGATGCGCGCCGTTCCGTCTTCGACGCGCCCGTGAAACAGGTTGACGTTCCCCAAAAAGTTGTAGACGAACGAGCTGGCGGGGTTGTGATAGACTTCGTCGGGCGTGCCGACCTGTTCGATCTTGCCGGCATTCATCACGGCGATTTGATCGGCCACCTCGAGCGCCTCGTCTTGATCGTGCGTCACAAAGACGCTCGTGACCCCCACCTCGTCGTGAAGTTCGCGCAGCCAACGACGCAACTCTTGACGGACTTTGGCGTCGAGCGCGCCGAACGGCTCGTCCAGTAGGAGAACGCTCGGCTCCACGGCAAGCGCCCGGGCCAAAGCGACGCGTTGCCGCTGGCCGCCGGAAAGCTGGGCGGGATAACGCCCCGCCTGATTGCGCAGTTGGATAAGATCGAGCAGCTGCCCAACGCGCGCTGCTATTTCGGCGCGTGAAGGGCGCAACCGGCGCGGGCGAACGCGCAAGCCGAAGGCAATGTTCTCGAGAACCGTCATGTGTCGAAATAACGCGTAATGTTGGAAGACGAATCCTACCCGGCGTTCGCGCGCCGTTCGGTCGCCGATGTCGCGGCCGTCAAACTGCACCTCGCCCGAATCGGCGCTCTCGAGGCCCGCGATAATGCGCAGCAGCGTGGTCTTCCCCGAGCCCGAGGGGCCCAGCAGCGCGACGAGACTGCCCTGCGGTATCTCCAGGCTAACGTTATCGAGCGCGGTGAAGCTCCCGAACGTTTTCGTAACGTTGCGAACTGCGATGCTCACGCTGACGGCCTTTCTATCGCCGCCGCTCGCCACTCCACGACGCTCTTGACGACTAACGTCGCCAGCGCCAACAGGGCTAGGAGCGACGCGACGGCAAATGCCGACACGTACTGGTAATCGTTGTAAAGGACTTCGATTTGCAGCGGCATCGTGTTCGTCAGCCCGCGAATATGGCCCGAAACTACCGACACGGCGCCGAACTCGCCCATCGCGCGCGCGTTGCAGAGGATCACGCCATAGAGCAGGGCCCATTTCACGTTGGGAAGGGTGACCCTCATGAACGTCTGCCAGCCATTGGCGCCCAAGGTCAACGCCGCTTCTTCTTCATCGTTGCCCTGCGCGGCGATCGTCGGAAGCAGCTCGCGCGCCACGAACGGAAACGTGACGAAGATCGTCGCCAGCACGATCCCCGGAATGGCGAAAATTATCTGCACGTTATGGGCCGCCAGCCACGGCCCGAACCACCCGTGGCTGCCGAAGAGCAGCACGTAGGTCAAACCGGCCACAACGGGCGAGATCGAAAACGGCAGATCGATCAGCGCGATCAAAAAACCTTTCCCGAAGAACTCGAACTTGCCGATCGCCCAGGCTGCCGCGACTCCAAATACGAGGTTGCACGGGACGGCGATTGCGGCAGCAAGCAGCGTTAAGCGAATCGCGCTAAGCGTATCGGGATCGTGAAAACTTGCAGCGTACGCGGCAACGCCTTGAGCGAACGCGGCGGCGAAGACGCAGCCCAACGGCACGAGGAGAAACGTGCCCAGGAAAAGGACCGACGTCCCGATCAGGAGCCGCCTGACGAAGGCCGACTCGCTGACGGCCGGCGCGGCGCTCGCCGGTAAGGCGTTAACCACTCAAACCCATCGCCGGGGTTAGAAGCGGCTCCTCCGGTGCGTCGCGCTCTCCCCGACCGCCGCTCCATCGTTGAAGCATATTGATGCCCAGCAGCAGCACGAACGAGATTAGCAGCATCAGCGTTGCGATTGCCGTCGCGCCCGAGTAGTCGTACTCCTCGAGTTTGGTGACGATAAGCAGCGGAGCGATCTCGGTTCGCATCGGCATGTTGCCGGCGATGAAGATGACGGAGCCGTACTCGCCGACGCCTCGAGCAAAAGCCAACGCAAAACCGGTAATCGCCGCCGGCGCGATTGCCGGGTACAAGACGCGCGTAAACGTTTTCCAGCGAGTGGCGCCGAGGCTCGCGGCCGCCTCTTCCAGCTCCCTATCGAGATCTTCCAGGACCGGCTGAACCGTCCGGACGACGAACGGCAGCCCGATGAACGTCAATGCGACGACGATGCCGAGCCGCGTGAACGCGACGTGAATTCCCAACGCCGCAAGCGGGCGTCCGAAGAGGCCGTTGGGCGCGTAGATCGTCGTCAGCGCGATGCCGGCAACCGCCGTCGGAAGCGCGAACGGCAAGTCGACGAGGGAGTCGAGAATTCGTTTGAATGGAAACTGGTACCGCACCAGCACCCACGCGACGAGCGTCCCGAGGAAGAAGTTCATTCCCGCGGCGATCAGCGAGGCTCCGAAGCTGAGGCCGTACGCGGCGACGGCGCGCGGCCCCGTCACGATTCGCCAAAACTCGTGCCAGCCGATCTTCGAGGTTTCGACGAAGGTTGCGGCCAGCGGAAGCAGCACGATGAGCGAGAGGTAACAGACCGTAAATCCCAGCGTCAGCCCGAAGCCCGGAATGATGCTCTTGCGGCGCAAACCGGCCGCAAATAAGGGCATCGCTATTGCTGGTTCGGCTGATAGATTTGGTCGAATACGCCGCCGTCGGCAAAGTACGTCTGTTGCGCCCTATTCCATCCGCCGAACTGCGCGATCGTCACCATCTTGATCGCCGGAAACTGCCACGAGTAGCGTCTCGCAACGGAGGCGAGGCGCGGGCGAAAATAGTGGCGGGCGATGATCTCCTGGCCTTGCGGCGAGTACAGGTAGTTCAAGTAGGCCTGTGCGACCCGTCGCGTTCCCTTCTTATCCACGACGCCGTCTACCAACGCAACGGGAGGCTCGGCGAGGATGCTCAGCGAGGGCCGAACGATCTGGAAACGGCCGGGGCCGAGCTTCTCGACGGCGAGCATTGCGTCGCTCTCCCACGCAATCTCCACGTCGCCGATGCCGCGCTCGACGAACGTGGTGGTCGAGCCGCGCGCGCCCGAATCAAGCACGGGTACGTTCTTGTAGAGCTTCGTCACGAAGGCCCGCGCCGCGCCGGCGTTGCGACCGGACTTCGACAACGCGCAGGCCCAAGCGGCGAGAAAGTTCCAGCGGGCGCCGCCCGACGTCTTTGGGTTGGGAGTAATCACGGAGATGCCCGGCCGTACCAGGTCGCTCCAATCCCGAATGTGCTTCGGGTTCCCGGCGTGGACCAAGAAGACGATCGTCGACGTGTATGGCGTGCTGTTGTTGGGAAGCCGCGACTGCCAGTTTCGGGGAATCCATCCGGTCTTCGCGGCGATCGCGTCGATGTCGTAGGCGAGGGCGAGCGTAACGACGTCCGCTTGGAGACCGTCGATGACGGCTCGGGCCTGCTTACCCGAGCCGCCGTTCGACTGTTGAACCGTCACGCTCTGTCCGGTCTTCGCCTTCCAATACTTAGCGAAGACCGTGTTGTAATCGTCGTAAAGCTCGCGCGGCGGATCGTACGATACGTTGAGGATCGTTGCGGGCGGTTGTTGCGCGGCCGCATGCGCACCGCTTGTGAGCGCCAGTGCCGCGCTCGCAAGCAGCACCGCCCTCGTCAGAAGCCTTTTCATCCGAGCCTTTCTAGAAGTCGTACTCGAGCATTGCCCGATTGTATTTGAAAATTGGTAGTCCGCCGAAGTACGTCGATCCGATCGGCGCGCCCGGCGAACAGTTGGTCGCGGCGGCTCCGCAATACGTATTCGAAAGGGACCGTTCAATATACCGGTACCGTAGGAGCAAGCCCTTATACGGCCCCTTCTTAACCTGACTGAAGTGGTATTGTCCGTCTAGGGTCCATAGTTTGGTGTTTTCTGGACCGAGCGCGTTGCCGTAGTTATACCAAGCGTCTGTGGCGGCAAATATCCATCGCTTGTTAATCGACGTATAGGTGAGGCCTACTTTCCACGAACTGCCCGGCGCACGCCGGTCGGCCATTCCCTGCGTGGTGCTCGTCGTAAAGAACGCGTCGTTGGCGTAATTGTCGGTGTATGGGCTCGCCCAGCCGCCGTACTCGATCTGCGTCGTGCCGTTGGGATTGGTGAAGCACTGCGCGGCGTTGAGCGGAAGAAAGTAGCCCAGCGTCGACTTGGCCGAGATCTGATAGTTGGAGTTGCTGCAGGTTACGCCCGACGGAAGATTGACCGTATCGGTCTTCCAGGGAATCTGATCGTAGCCGGCAGCGAACTGAAGCGTTCTCGTGATGTTAGCTCCGAACTGGGCGCCGAAGTCTTGGCTGTCGATCTTGCCGATGTAGGATTGTCCGGCGTTGCTTTCGGTGCCGCCTTGCAGTGCGATGTAGGGCGCCCACTTGCCGGGGAACGTATACTTGCCGTCACCCCACCAGATATTGACAATGTCGCTAACGTTATAAAAATAGCCGTCGACGGCAAGTCCCGATCCTGAGGGGTTGGCATAGCCGAGCTTGCCGTAGGTGAAGCCATTGGTGTTGATCCCTTGGCCGCCCGGCACGTCGATGTCGGGGGGAAGGCCGCTGTTACCGGCGGGGTAACCAGTCAGCAGCGTCTGCCGCGAGAAATCCGAGCTGGTTCGAGGCTCGAACGCGAGCATGTCAGCGGCTTCCAACGTCCAACCGCTCGGGCTGGTGTATCCCAAATCACCGCCCTCGAACGCTGCCGGCTTCAACCGCGAATCCGCGGGAAGTGCCCACGGCGAGTTAAAGAGCTGGTTTCCGAGCGTGCCGTTCCAGCCGTACGCCTTATACTTCACGTACGCTTCGTCAAACGTGCTGAGCGTAAAACCGGGCAGCGTGTCGTCGGCGTTTGTATTCGGGGGCGTCTGATCGACGCAGACGGCGCCCTTCGCATGGTTGGCGGCAACGACGCACGGTCCGTCGATCGGATTGGAATAAAAATAGGTGCCGCCAACGATCCAGCCACTGTTGGGAAAATTGTAATCGGCGTGCGGCGCGATCGCGCTGTTCCAGCTCGCCTGATTGACGCCGTTGGAGTTGTATTTGGCACCCGGCGTAAAGTTGAACTGCGTGCCGGGATTATTCGAGGCATTCTGCCGCGTGAAGTAATACGACCGGAAGTAGCCGCCAATCGTCAATGGGTTGGGCGTCGGCGAGGGAGGCGGCTGTGGCACTGCCGTTTCCACCGGCATCGGCGCAGCCGGAGCCTCGGGCGGCGGTGGTGTCGCCGGTATATACCGCACCACCACCAAACGCCGGTCAGAAACCCATTGTACGTAGGCGCCCATGCTCTCCGAAATCACACGCACCGGGACCAGCACGACGCCGTGGTACATCATCGGCGGCACGTCGAGCGGACGCGACTCGCCGTTGATAATCACCTCGGGTTTGCCCACCGTCACGTTGATCGTGGCGCCGGGTTTGGTGACCGTTGCGGTTTGGCTGGACGGATCGTATGAAACCGTCGCGCCCATCTGTTCGAACATCGAGCGTAACGGCAGATAGATCGTCCCGCCCTTGGCGTAGGCCGCCAACACGCGCCCAGCCCTGAGCACGTCGGGTTTGCTATACACGTGACGATCGTTATAAAGGATCGGAATCTGGCCCGACGGAGGCGAACCGAAGTCTGCCGCGGAGCTCGTCTGCGCCACTGGTGTTGCCTGCGTTTCCGCCAGTGCGTACGACGTGCTCGTCAGAGCGATTGCTGCCGCCAAGGCCGAGAGCGCCGCGGCCCTCCACGCGGCGGCCCGCGTTCCCGAAAGGGGAAAGTGCATGGTGATCATCCTCCGAAGAAAAAGATGGCTTGAGTCATCTTTTCTAGGCGGCTAGAGATGACCTTGGTTAATTTCTCTCTTTTTTTTTGGTGCCCAAAGAGGCTGGAACGGCCAGGGGCGGCGCCTCGGTTGCGGCTCGAGTATCGGGTTCAGCCGAGCTTGGAACTCGGCCCAATCCCCGGGCAACGAGGATCCCGGCCCATCGGCCCGGTCCGCGGCGAGCGCGTAGAGGCGGAGGTAGGCATCTCGAGTTAACCGCGCCACGGCGCTCCCGTCGTCAAAGCCGTCGGGCTCGAAGACGCTGTGCCGCAGGCTCGCATCCAAGAAACCCGAGACGAAGCCGTCGATCTCGACCGAGCCGGCCTCGAATGGAACTCCCAGCCGGTGGCCGATCCGCTCGAGTTGTGCGCGTGGATCCCGCATCAAAAGGTCGTAATCCACGACGACGAACGGCTTGCCGATTATGTCGTTGAAGAACGGCACCATGTGCACGAGCCATAGCCGGTACGCCGCGTCCGCGTCCATCGCTTGGCGCGCAAAGAGTGAGGCGGCAACGCTTCGCGGGTTTCGAATCGCCACGACGTAGGAGTCCTCGACCTCGCATTCGCGCAACGCGCGTTGCCAGAACGGCAGCACGCGAATCGTTCGTGGATCCTTGAAGCCCCACAGCGGCGTGGAAGTAAACGTCCGGCTTAAATATCGGATCGCGTCGCGCCGGAGCGCTCGAACCCGCCGCCGCTCAAACGCCCGGCGATCGATCGCCGACGTATCGTCCCATTTGAGTCCCAGGGCCCCGAGCAGGCGCTCGTTGAGCGCCACGATGCCTTTGTCTTCCCAATATCCGGTCGGATTTTCCGGCTGCGCGTCGAGGAAGTCGTCGCCGAGGTACACGGAGAGCGCTCCGAGCCCGCGTGCAATCGCGCTGGTGCCGCTTCGATGCATTCCCAGCAGCAGCACGGCGCAGGAAGAGGGCATGGGCCCTGTTTATTTCCCGCGCCGCGCGTGACCTGGAGCGATATAGGGCCTAGAAGTCGTACTCGAGTTGTGCGCGATTGTACTTGAAGAGCGGCAAGCCGCCGAGGTCGGTCGAGCCGAGCGTCGAGCCCGGCGGGCAGTCCGTCGCCGCGGCGCCGCAGAACGTATTGGACAGCGATCGCTGCGCATACCGGTAGCGCAGCAGCAGGCCGTGATACGGCCCCTTGCCAACTCGGCTGAAGTGGTATTGCCCGTCGAGGTTCCACTCGTTGGTGTTTTCGGGAGCGAGCGCATTGCCGTAGTTGTACCACGCGTCGCTAGCGATAAAGACCCAACGCTTATTGGTCGAGGTAAACGTCAACGCGACCTTCTCCGAACTGCCCGGCGCGCGCCGGTCGGCGATGCCCTGCGAGATTTGCGTCGTAAAGAACGGATCGGTCGCGTAGTTGTCGGTATACGGGCTGGCCCAGCCGCCGTATTCGATCTGCGTCGTGCCGTTGGGATTGGTGAAGCACTGCGCGGCGTCGAGCGGAAGGAAGTAGCCCAGGGTCGACTTGGCCGAGATCTGATAGTTGGAGTTGCTGCAGGTTACGCCCGCGGGAAGATTGACCGTATCGGTCTTCCAGGGAATCTGATCGTAGCCGGCGGCCAGCAAGAGATTTTTCGTTAGGTTGGCACCGATCTGTACGCCGAAGATTTGACTGTCGATCTTTCCGATGAAGGACTGCCCGGCGTTGTTCTCCGTACCGCCTTGCACTGCGATGTACGGCGCCCATTTGCCGGCAAACGTGTACCTTCCATCGCCCCACCACATGTTGACCAGATCGCTCACGTTGTAGAAATAGCCATCAACGGCGACTCCTGCGCCCGAAGGATTGGCATAGCCCAGCTTGGCGTAGGTGAAGCCGTTGGTGTCGATGCCTTGGCCGCCCGGAACGATAATGGTCCCCGGCAAGCCTCCGCCGCCCGCAGGGTAGCTTGTCAGCAGCGTCTGCCGGCTGAAGGTCGAGCTGGTCCGGTTTTCATACGCCAGCATATCGGCACCCTCGACCGTCCAGCCGCTCGGGCTAGTATAGCCGAGATCGCCGCCTTCAAACGCCGCCGGCTTTAAGCGAGAGTCCGACGGGTTGGCCCACGGCGAGTTGAAGAGCTGATTGCCCAGCGTACCGTTCCAGCCGTAGGCTTTGTACTTCAGGTACGCCTCGTCGAACGTGCTCAACGTAAAGCCTGGCAGGGTGTCGTCGGGATTGGTATTGGGCGGCGCCTGGATCACGCACACCGCACCCTTGGCATGATTGGCGGGAACCACGCACGGACCGTTGATCGGATTGGAATAGAAATAGGTGCCGCCGACGATCCAGCCACTGTTGGGAAAATCGTACTCGGCGTGCGGCGCGATACCAGTGTTCCAACTCGCCTGATTGACGCCGTTGGAGTTGTATTTGGCGCCCGGCGTAAAGTCGAACTGCGTGCCGGGGTTATTCGATGCATTCTGTCGCGTGAAGTAAAACGAACGAACGTAGCCGCCCAGCTTGAGCGGATTGGGCGTCGGCGGAGGCGGCGGCGGTGGCACAACCGTTTCCACCGGCATCGGCGCAGCCGGAGCCTCGGTCGGCGGTGGAGTCGCCGGTATATACCGCACGACCACTAAACGCCGGTCAGAAACCCACTGCACGTAGGCGCCCATGCTCTCCGAAATCACACGCACCGGTACCAGCACGACGCCGTGGTAAATCATCGGCGGCACGTCGAGCGGACGCGACTCGCCGTTGATAATCACCTCGGGCTTGCCGACCGTCACGTTGATCGTGGCGCCGGGTTTGGTGACCGTTGCGGTTTGGCTGGACGGATCGTACGAAACCGTCGCGCCCATCTGTTCGAACATCGAGCGTAACGGCAGATAGATCGTCCCGCCCTTGGCGTAGGCCGCCAACACGCGCCCCGCTTTGAGCACGTCGGGTTTGCTATATACGTGGCGATCGTTATAAAGGATCGGAATCTGGCCCGACGGAGGCGAACCGAAGTCTGCTGCGGAGCTCGTCTGCGCCACTGGTGTTGCCTGCGTTTCCGCCAGTGCGTACGACGTGCTCGTCAGAACGATTGCCGCTGCCAAAAGGCCAAGGCGAACTTGAGAATGTGACACGATCAGGGATTCTCCTTAAGTAGGCGAGGAGGTAAGCGTAATAAGAGTCTAGCGGTTGTTTGTTAAGATTAGTTTAAGTCGGGTTCTTACACACTTATCCGTATCGGCCGGTGATGTAGTCCTCGGTTCGCTTATCTTTCGGCTTGGTAAAGATCGTCGCGGTCGTATCGGTTTCGAGCAGCTCCCCCATCAAAAAGAAAGCAGTATTGTCGCTAATACGCGCCGCCTGCTGCATCGAATGCGTAACGATTACGACCGTGTATTCCTTTTTCAAGGCTTCGATCAGGTCCTCGATCTTGCTCGTCGCAATGGGGTCGAGGGCCGACGCGGGCTCGTCCATGAGAATTACTTCGGGGTCCACGCCCAAACAGCGGGCGATGCAGAGACGCTGCTGCTGACCGCCTGAGAGCGCCATCGCCGAGCGGTCGAGACGGTCTTTGACCTCGTCCCATAGAGCGGCGCGACGAAGACTGCGCTCGCAGATCTCCAGCAGGGTGGCTTTATCGGTCTCCCCGTTATTGCGCGGGCCGTACACGACGTTATCGAAGATCGACTTTGGAAATGGATTCGGACGCTGAAAAACCATGCCGATGCGATAGCGAATCGTAACGGGGTCGATCTCGGGAGCGTAGATATTCCGGTTGTCGAGCAGCACCCGGCCTTCGACGCGAGCGCCGGGAGTCAAGTCGTGCATCCGATTGAGCGCGCGAATAAAGGTCGACTTGCCGCACCCCGACGGGCCGATCAACGCCATGACCTGATTCACCGGTACGGCCAGCGACGCGTTCTTGATGGCCTGAAACGAGCCGTAGTAAACGTCGAGATTCTCGACCTTGAGCTTCGCGCCGGTCGAAATCGCGGCTGCCTCGGCGGTATCGGCGAACATCGGGTTGGCTTGTTCGTCGCCCGCGCAACGGATGCCCGTCCGTGGTTAACGAGTCTTAAGAGCCTACGGGCTCCTAACGCTTGATGCGCATGATCGGCAACCGGATCGTAAATGCCGTGCCGCGCCCGAGCATGGATTCGGCCGAAATCGCGCCGCTGTGAGCGTCGACGATTCCCTTGACGATGGCCAGTCCCAGACCCGCGCCACCGGTACCGCGGTTTCGCGACCGGTCCACGACGTAAAAACGCTCGAAGATATGAGGAAGGTCTCGGTACGGAATCCCGTCCCCGGTGTCGCGCACGCGCAGTACCGCATCGCTATCGCGCGCATCGATCTCGACTCGAATGCGCCCCCCCTCGGCCGTATGACGCAGCGCGTTATCGATGAGATTGACAAAGACTTGCGACAACCGGTCGGGATCCGCTTCGACGCGAACCGGGCGCAGCGCCGCAAACTCGAGCGAGACGCCTTTATTGGATGCCTGCTGCTCGAAGGAGGCCACGATCGGGCGAGCGACTTCTTCCAGGTCGACGTCGCGCAAAGCGAGCTGAAGCTGCCCGGACTCCGCACGTGCCTGCTCCAGTAACTGTCCCACGAGCGCCGTCAGACGGTCGACCTGCGCGAGGGCCTGCGGCACGAAAAGCTCGCGCGCTTCCTGTTCGGGAGCCTCGAGCACCGTCTCCAACATCAGCTTGATCGAAGAGAGCGGCGTTCGCAACTCGTGCGAGACGTTGGAAAGAAACTCTTTGCGCGCGCGGTCGAGCCGGACGAGAGCCGTCTGATCGTCGGAGACGACCACGACGCGGCTCGATTCCTGGTCCTCTTCGGTCAACGGATAAACCGAAACGCGATAGGTCCGCGCGATCCTGGCTCTCGTGAGCATCAGTGGGGCGACCGAGCCTTCGCCCTGCAGCGCGTCGGCGATCCGTCGCTCCAACTCGACGTTCGGAACCGCTTCGATGATGTGAAGCGCAATCGCGCGTTCCGGGTCGAAACCGAAGGTCGCTCCCGCCGCGGCGTTAGCAAACTCCACGTGGCAGGTGCGGTTCACGATGATGACGCCGAGCGGCAACGCTCGCACCAATGGCGCAAACGTGCTTTCGACCGGTACCGGAGGCACGGGAGCCTGCGGCGGCGCAGGAACCCGTGGCGACTCGTGACGCACGGCGCGAACTCGTCCGATCGTGAGGCCGCCGACGATGCCGGCGACCAGCGCCAGCAAAGACCATTCCGCCGGCGTCAAGCTTTGAACATATAGCCGCGGCTGCGCACGGTTAAAATGTGACGCGGCGCGCGTGAGTCTTCCTCGATCTTTTCGCGAAGCCAGCGAATATGGACGCTGACGGTTTGCTGCTCGCCCTCGAAATCGTAACCCCAGACCTTATCGAGCAGCGTCTGTCGTGTCACGACGCGACCGTGATTCTCCATGAGGACGCGAAGCAGTCCGAACTCTTTAGGCGCGAGAGCGACCGCCTTGCCCCGAACCGTTAGCTGTTGGCGCGACGGATCGAGAACGATCTCACCCAGAGCGATCGCTTCGTCGTGTCCCGGCGCAACGGAGCTTTGACGGCGCAATCGCGCCTTCACGCGGGCGAGAAACTCGTGAAGGGCAAACGGCTTGGTGACGTAGTCATCGGCGCCCAACTCGAGTGCCAAAACCTTGTCGATCTCCTGATCCTTTGCGGTCAGCATGATGATGGGAACGGGACTAAACTTGCGAATCTCCTTGCAGGCTTCGACCCCGTCGAGCACGGGCAACATAATATCGAGCACGATCAGATCGGGCTGCTCGCGCTGCGCCATTGCGATTGCCGTGCGACCGTCGCCAGCGGTAACGACGGCATATCCGCTGCGTTCGAGATTGAAGCGCAACGTTTGTAAGATCGCGGACTCGTCGTCCACGACGAGAATCTTCTTGTTGAGGTCCGGGCCTTTAGGCGACGCGCCTCGCGGGGCCTTAAGCTCCTGAATTGCAGTCATAGGCTTTTGCGATCGCGCTGTAATCCAGCGCGCCGTCTCCCTTTGCGCAACGGCTAGTATACAGTTGGTAAGCCAGCCCGGTGGCCGGCATGGGGAGGTTGGCGACCTTCGCCGCGTCGAGTGCTGCCGCGAGGTCTTTGCGCAGGAGATCCAGCGCAAAACCGCCCTCGAACGTGCCTGCCAGCCAGGTTCTCGGCAGCCATTTTTCGAGAACGTAGTTTGACGCCGTAGCCGAGGCCAGCACCGCGCACACTTCTCCGAGATCGGCGCCCGCTTCTCTTGCAAAGACGAGCCCTTCGACGTTTGCGATCATGACGTTCGCGATTATTATCTGGTTAACAAGTTTGACGGTCTCACCCATGCCAACCGGCCCCAAGTGATGCGGCAGACCCATCGCGCAGAGCACCGGCTTCGCGCGCTCGAACGCGGCGAGGGAAGCTCCGACCATAATCGTCAGCGTGCCGTCGGCCGCGCGAACCGGCCCACCGCTCACCGGCGCATCGACGAACTCAACCTCTCGGTTCGCAAGACGCTGCGCAAACCGGCGCGTCGCCACCGGCGAAATCGTCGACATATCGATCACCAGCAACCCGCGCGCCGCTCCGGCTTCGACCCCCCGCGGGCCAAAGAGCGCCTCCTCGACCTGCGGCGCGTCCGGAACGCAGAGAACGACCACTTCCGAGCCGGCCGCCAGCGACGCCGGATCTTCCGCTTCGGCCACGCCGTCGGCGCGTAACCGTTCAAGTGCGTCGCGGCGCCGGTGCACGCACGCCGTTACTTCGAATCCGGCTCGGCGCAACGAACGGGCCATTGGTTCGCCCATCGCTCCAAGTCCGATGAACCCGACGCGCGCAATCACGAGCGGCCCTTTGGTCGCGGCCTCAGGATAACCTTCGCGGTTCGCCGAAGCCGCCGCCATCACTTCGACGCGATGGGTCTCTCGATCGGGAAGCGCACGCGCCTTCATCGGCTGATGTACGAGCACGGGCCGGCGAACGGAACGCTGATGATGCTGCCGATCGATCAAGGCCTCGAGCACGGGCCGGTGGACTTCTTCGACAACCCCGATGCGCCGGTCGAAGTGTTAGGTGTGGGCCAGAGCTTCCTGAGCGCAGTTAGTGCATTTATAGCCGACGGCGCCGCCGTGATCTTGCGGCACCATTTGGTCGCGCGGGCCGCGGCGGCCGCAGTTCGCGCACGCGAAGGTCTGTGAGGCTGTTGTCTGCGTGGCGGACGCCTTGCCTGTCGCGATTTCGCGGCGCTTGGCGAAGTAGAACGCGAGATAGATCGCGACGCCAACGACCCATGGCGCCCATGCGAAGAACGTGTTGAAAGTGTCGCTGGATATTGTCGGGTTCATGCCTTCTTGAAGTAGTCGGCGTTAATAACAGTGTAGTTCTGCCACTTTTCCGGAACGTCGGAGTCGGCAAAAATCGCTTCCACTGGGCACGCCGAAACGCAAGCACCGCAGTCGATACAGACCTCGGGATCGATATACAGCATCTCGTCTTCGTCCTTGCCGTGGATGCAATCGACGGGACAGACGTCCACGCACGACTTGTCTTTGGTGCCGATGCACGGCTCGGTGATGATGTAGGTCATAAGCGTTGCGCTTCCAGCGACGAAGCGTGGCGCCCTTCAGGCGGAGGATCGACCTCTGCGAAACACGCGCAGCAGGTAGAGGAGAACGACCGCGCCGATGAACGCACAGACCAGGCTCGGCAGGCTGAAGCCGTTGACCTCCACATGACGGAGCGGGCCGTACAACCAGGCGCCGATCGCGGCCCCGATAATGCCGACGAACACATCGGTCAGCACGCCTCCCGGTGGATTACCAGGGATGATCCAGCGGGCAACGAGGCCCACGAGCAAGCCAAGTACGATCCAGAAGACCACTGCACCGAGCACTCTATTCCTCCTCGCCGCGCCGGCCCAAGCGCTCTCGTAAAACCTTACAGGTGGAGAGCGGTCGAGCGATGGACTCTACGGCATTATGAAGCGTACTTTCCTTTGCCTGCTCGCCATGCTCTTTGTTACCGGCAGCTTCGCCGCGGCGGCGCAGCCTGCAATAACCGAAATAACGGCCTCCGGTACCGGCGGCGTCTCCTTGCCGCCGGATATCGCGACGGTCAGGGCCCAACTCCAGACCAATGCGGCGAACGCAAACGATGCCGTATCGCAGAACAATGCGATCTACGACCGCATCGCCGCCGGCGTTGCCAAGCTGGGAATTGCACGGGCCGACGTCGCGCTGGATTACTACAACGTGAGGTACCATCCGCAGCCGCAGGTCATGCCAGCCAATCCGACAGGCGAACAATATGGTTATACCGTCTCGCGAGATTTTGAGGTTACGGTTCGCAAGATCGCCATGGCTGGGACCGTTACCGATGCTTGCATCGGCGCCGGCGCTACGTCGATCATCGGCATCGCTTTCGGTCTTTCGGATCGGACGGCAGCGCGAATGCAAGCGATAACCAAAGCGATCGCCGACGCGCGCGCCAACGCCGAAACCATCGCACGAAGCGCGGGGCTGCGAATCGTCTCAATTAAGAGCATCGCCTACCCCGAAAACGGTTACGCCGAGCAGCCGGGCATGCTAATCGCGCGCGTCACCTCTAGACCGGCCGTACCTACCAACCTCGATCAAGGGAGCGTTGGCGAATCCGCCTCGGTCAGGGTTATTTTTCTCGCAGAGCCCTGAGCTTTACCAAGCGGCGAAACCCGCCGATGTAATTCTGAGTAGACTTCGGTGATGAACGGCTTATGTGAGACTTGCGCGAACCGGCCCAGCATCGTCTCCTCCGGTGGACGACGGCTGTGCGGCATTTGTGCCCAAAAGCGAACTGCTGCTAACGCGTTACCTTTTGTCGGCGCCGCGCTGGCCGCCGCGGGTCTTATCGCCGGGAGCGCGCTACTTGCCGAAAAACTGCAGGGTCGAGAGAGCGAATCGCCACTCGAAGGGCTGGGCAAGAGGCTTCGCGGCGGAACGCCGACGTTGGCGGCTTTTTCGCGCGACCTCACGCAACTCGCGCGCGAGGGCAAGCTCGACCCAGTAATCGGACGCGACGGCGAAATCGAGCGAGTGACCTCCATTCTGGCGCGGCGCAGCAAGAATAATCCATGCCTCGTGGGAGAGCCGGGCGTTGGAAAGACTGCCGTCGTTGAGGGGCTGGCCCAGCGCATCGCCGCCGGAAACGTTCCGGCTGCCTTGCGCAACAAGCGTCTTCTCGCGCTTTCGTTAGGGACGCTCGTTGCCGGAACGAAGTATCGCGGCGAGTTCGAAGGTCGGGTCAAACGAATTCTCGAGGAAGTAAAGCGTAGCGCTCGCGACGTCGTGCTCTTTATCGACGAGTTGCACACGTTGGTCGGTGCCGGTGCCGCCGAAGGGGCCCCCCTCGATCTGAGTTCGATGATCAAGCCGGAACTGGCGCGCGGCGACCTGCAGTGCATCGGCGCCACGACCTTCGACGAATACCGCAAGCACGTCGAGTCGGACCCAGCACTCGAGCGGCGATTCCAGCCGGTCATGGTCGAGGAGCCGAGCATCGAGCAGACGACCGAGATTCTTCGAGGCCTGCGCGAGCGGTACGCGCAGCACCATCGCGTCACCATTACCGACGATGCGATCGAGACGGCAGCGCAGCTTTCGGCGCGCTATATCGCCGATCGGTTCTTGCCCGATAAAGCGATCGATCTGATTGATGAAGCGGCCGCATCGGTCGCCCTTTCAAACAAAGGAGCCGTCGAGTTGCCTCCCGTCACGACGGCCGACGTCGCGGCCGTCGTGACTCGTTGGACCGGAATCCCGCAAGCAGCATTGACCGAGTCGCAGACAAGTCGTCTGTTGGAGCTCGAGACGTTGCTTTCCAAGCGCGTCATCGGTCAGGAGCGCGCGATTGCCGCCGTTTCGAACGCGATCCGGCGCGCGCGCACCGGTCTGCACGATCCGCGCAAACCGCTGGGAACGTTTCTCTTTCGCGGCTCAAGCGGCATAGGGAAGACCGAGTTGGCCAAAGCGCTCGCGGAGGCGCTCTTCGGAAGCGAGGCCGCACTGGTACGCGTCGATCTTTCAGAGTTTACCGAGTCGCACGGAGTTTCAAGGCTGCTCGGGGCACCGCCCGGCTATGCCGGACACGATGAAGCCGGTCAGCTTACCGAACCCGTCCGCCGGCGGCCCTACTGCGTGGTGCTCTTTGACGAGATGGAAAAGGCCCATCCGGAGGTCGCGGCAATTCTTCTGCAGATTCTCGACGAAGGTCGCGTCACCGACGCGAAAGGCCGCGCGATCGACTTTCGCCACGCGATCATCATCCTAACGACGAACCTCGAAGAGGACGAGCTCGCAATGGCTCTAAGGCACGAGCTGCTCGATCGCATCGAAGAGATCGTTCCATTCGAGGAGTTGGGTATTTCGCAGATTGAGGCGATCGTAACGATCCACGTCGACGCCCTCGCGCAACGGCTGGGCGCGCGCAACGTTACGCTCGAACTATCGGACGAAGCAAAGCTCTATCTCGCGCGCGTTTCGATGGGCGCAGGTAGCGGAGCCCGCTACGTCGCGCGCACCGTTTCGCATTACGTTTCCACGCCACTCTCTACCGCGCTTCTACGCGGCGAGTTTCGTGACGGTTCGGCCGCGCGTGTGACGCTTGTCGGCGACGCCCTGCAGGTTCGCGCGGCCTAGGGGATAAGGGCGGTCGCGGCATTGGTCGCCGGTGAGAGCGCGAGTGCGAGTGGGAGACTTATGCCGTTCCCTAGGGTCGTCCACGAGCCGCTCGCGTATGGCGGCGTATACACCGTAACCGTATTGTTGCCGTAGTTGGCGACATAGAGGTTGCCAAGCGCGTCGATCGCCAAGGCGACCGGCTGGCTTTGGCCACCGACGATCGTGGCCGGCGGGTTGGCATATGGTGCGACATACTCCGTCACGGTGTTCGCGCCTTGGTTCGGAACGAAGAGATTGGCCGAGCCGTTCAAACCGATCGCACCTTGCTCGTTCACGCCATCCGTGATCGTCGCAATCGGCGCGCTTCCACCGGCAAACGGGGGTGTGTATTCGACGACCGAGTTCGGCGTCGAATTGAGATTGGCCACGAAGAGATTTCCGCGGACGTCGAGCGCGAGAGAGTTTGGGGCATTGAGTCCCTTCGAGATCGTGGTCTGCGCCGTGACATAGGGCGGTGCGTACTGCGTCACGGTGTTCGCCGCTTCGTTAACGACGAAGAGATTGGAGCTCGAGTCGAGCGTGACGCCGACCGGATCCTCGATTCCGGACGAGATAGTCTCCGCCGGCTGTCCATTATAGGGTGGCGAGTACATCGTCACCGTGTTGCTTCCGCTGCCGTTAGCGACGAACAGATCTCCCCGCGAGTCGATCGCTAACGCTTGCGGATGGTTCACGCCATTGCTGATCGTCGTCGGCGCGGTGTTGTAAGGCGGTGCGTACTCGGTCACGCTCCCGGGTTGATCCGCGACGAAAAGATCGCCGGCCGAATCGAAGATCAGCGCCTGCGGATTCGTAACTCCGTTTTGCACCGTGGCCAGCGGAAGACTTTGGCCGTTGACGTAGAGGGCGACGTCGTTCGCATTCGAATTTGCAACTGCCAGAATTTGGCGCAAATCGACACGGACGGTACCGCCGCAGACGGCGCTTGGCTGCGAGCATGGGTTCGCCGGCCCAAGATAAGCGGCCGTCGCCCGCAAAAGAGCCGAGCTTGCGTTGCCGACGCCGTTCGGCGTTACGTAGAACAGGTTCGGCGCAATGGTCGACGGTTGCATGACGCCGACAGGGAGCGAGCCTCCAGCCTGACTCAACGTAAAGGTTGCGGGAGCGTTGCTAACGATGACGTTTTCGTTTGCATCGAGTGCTTCCACGAGCAGCGGGTGGCGGCCGGAACCATAGAGATCGATTCCACCTTGTGCGTTCTGCGCGCTCAGCGAAGATGCCGGAACGATCGCGACCTGCGCGGCCGCGCCGCTCAGCGTGACGCCGAAGACGTTCTGTCCGTTGGGCATCACCGTAAAAGCGATCGCCGTCGAAGCGGCAGTGTTGGCGACTCCGATCGTCCCCATATAGGTTCCGGAGGGAAGAGCGAGCGTCAGTTGGCAACTCGTCCCGCCCGCCGCGGGTGCGCAGCCTCCGGCGTTAGGCCCAACCGCCAGCGTTTGGCTGATGGCCGTCGGGCCATTCACGTTGATGGCGAGCACTTGCGAACCGGGCGGAGGCGGCGAAGTCGGGTTTGCAGCCGGTGACGTCCCTGCCGCCGGCGGGACTAGACCGCCCAGCACCGGTGCAGCGGCGCCGACGGACGACGGCGGCAGCAGTGGAGTTCGAGCGAAAGCATTCTGCTGCGTCGTCGGAACGAAGATCCGAACGACCGTGTTCCCTGCCGCCCCGCCCGAGTTTGCGAGCGGCATCATGACGCCGGACCCCGAGCCGCCGCTGCAGCCCCCGATTACGCCGGCGGCAAGCACAACGCCCAGGCTCCAGGCAAATCTCCGGCGCTGCCGCAAGAACATCACCGCAATAGACGTTCGGCGTTGCTGCGCATATCTGCCGGCGACATCTCGCCAACGACGATCCGCCGTACGATTCCGAGTCGATCGATGAAGACGTGGACCGGAAGCCCGTTGACGGCGTATTGATCGCGCAACGTTCCCCCATCGACGACGACGGGATACGTCAAATGATGCTCGTTGCGAAAGTCGGATGCCTTACGCGCGTTTTCGAGCACGTCCACTCCGACAACTTGCAAGCCCTGTGCGGCATAGTCGCGTGCGATGGAGTCGATCGCCGGAGCCTCGGCATTGCACGGCGGGCACCAGCTCGCAAAAAAGTTGAGATAGACGGCCTTGCCGCGCAAAGCGGCCAGCGAAAGGCTTGGGCCGGGCAGGCTCGGCTCGGTCCACGGCGGTGCCGGTTCGCCAACGCGAGCAACCTTGGCCGAACCGGTCGAACCGGCGCTGCCGGCGTGAACGCATGCTGCGAGCGCAAAGACAAGAACGATGGCAGTAGCTCGAACCCTCCTAGCCATAACTGGGATAACCTACCGCCGCAACGTCCCGCTGCATTTGCTCGACGAGTTCGGCGACGTCGGGAAAAGACCGCTGTTCGCGAACGTACCGAAGGTCCCGTATCCACAACTCGCGCCCGTAGATCGTGTGCGCAAAACCGCGCAGCCACGCTTCCACCGTGCGCCGGCTACCGTTGAACTGGGGATTGGTTCCAATCGAGACGAGGGCCGCATAGTCGCGACCGTCGTAGCGCGCCGTCGCGGAGTATACTCCATCCTTGGGAATCAGCTTCGAAGGGACGCAGACGTTGGCCGTTGGGAATCCCAGCGTATGGCCGCGTCCGGCGCCAAACTCCACCGGCCCGCGGATCTCGTAGCCGGCGCCGCCCAGCAGCCGATCCGCGCAAGCAAGATCTCCTTCTCGAATGAGGCCGCGAATGCGTGTGCTCGAAACGCGCTCGCCGTCTTCGCCAACCCGATCGACCGCAACGACCCTGATGCCGCGCCGCGTCAGATACTCGCTCATGAACGCAGTATCGCCGGCGCGCCGATGACCGAAGCGGAAGGTATCGCCGACGACGACGCCGCGAACTCCAAGCGGAGCAATCAGGAGGTCGAGAAAGGCGGCGGGCGACAGCGTCGCGATACGCTCGTCGAACCGCACGAAAAAGCATTCGTCAAAGCCGGCGCGCGCGAGAAGGCAGAGCCGTTCCTGCTCCGTGCAAATCATCGGGGGTTCGGTCCCGGGTCGCAGATGCGTTGCCGGATGATTTGCGAAGGTCAGCACGCCCGCGCGCCAACCGGGTTTGCGCAACCGCAGGGTTTGCCGCGCGATCTCGCGATGGCCAAGATGGAATCCATCGAAGAACCCGATCGCCAGCACCAGTGGCCTCTCCCTGCTTCGTTCGATCTGGTGGTACAGCTTCACACGAAGACCTTGCGGGGAGCAAGAAGCGTCCCAAGTGCCTCGCCAACGCCGACTAGCGTTCGCGACTCGTCGCGCACAAAGACGTGTCGGGCCGTCGCCCCTTGGGGAAGCGGAACGACTCGGCCGGCGCGAAAGTCGGCCGATCCACGCAAATCGAGAACGATCGTGGGGAGCGGAATGATGTGTTCCGGAGCGATCAGCGCTCGTTCCGGCGCGCGGGCAATATCTTCGATCGTGAGCGCTTCGTAGAGGACGAAGGGCCCCGAGCCCTCGCGAACGAGCGCGCCCATGTGCGCGGGGACGTCGATTGCCGCTCCAAGTTCATCGCAGAGTGTGCGGACATAGGTTCCCTCGCTGCATGCGACGCGCAATCGCGCCGTATGCGGAAGCTCAACGCCGAGCAGCGTCAATCCATAGATCGTTACTTGTCGCGATCTGCGCTCGACGGTTTTTCCTTCGCGTGCCAGCTCGTAGAGCCGCCGGCCCTGATGGTGCGCGGCCGAGTACATGGGCGGAACTTGCGCGAGCTTTCCAACGAAGCGAGGGAGCGCCTCGCTCAAGAGACGCGGCCAGTTCGATGGAACCGCGCGCTCCTCGACCGTCTCCCCGGACGCATCTTGCGTCGTCGTCGAACGACCTAGCACCAGCGTGAACGCATACCCTTTTCGCTGATCTTCGAGCAACGAGATGAGCCGTGTGGCCTTTCCGATCGCAACGGGAAGTACGCCCGCCGCTTGCGGATCGAGCGTTCCGAGATGACCGGCGGCGATCTTTCGATCGCCTCCGTAGATCGCATAGATTCGGCGAACGCGTGAGACGACGCGTGCCGAGGTTGGGCCGGCCGTCTTAAAGAGATTGACGAAGCCGATCATGTCGCCGCTGTGCGGGCGCCTCTAGGAGTCTGTAGGGCTNNAGCCCTACAGACTCCTAGAGGCCTTGTGCGACCAACGCCGCCTCGACGCTGCCGATTGCTTCGCTCAGCGTTCCCTCGAAGGTTAGGCCGGCCGCGCGGAAATGACCGCCGCCTCCCAAAAACCGGGCCACGGCCTGAACGTTGAGGCGTCCGCTCGAACGCAAGGAGACGCGGATTTCGCCCTCGATCGCCTTAAAAAGCGCTGCGACATCGACGCCCTCTTGTCCGAGCAATACGTTGACGGTATCTTCGGTGTCTTCTCCATCGGCGCCGGGCTGCGCGAGCATCGCGTCATCCACGTAGGAGTAACAATAACGGCCGCCGTGTGCGAAACCCATGGCGCCGATGATGCAGCCCAAGAGTTTCGTTGCTGCAACTCGCTTATTGGCAAAGATCTCTCGCGTGATGCGCTCTTTGTCGGCGCCGAGCCTCATCAACTCCGCCGAAACTTCGAGTACTTCCGGCGTCGTGTTCGAGTGCATGAATGCGCCCGTATCGGTCATGATCGCCGCCAGGATGCAGGTCGCGATCCGCGCGTCGACGGCGACGGCGAGCTCGCGCAGAATTCGCATGACGACGCTTCCCGTGGAACACTCGTTCTCCAGCACGAAGTTCAGCTTGCCGAAGAGCGAGTTGCCCAGGTGGTGATCGATGTCGAGCATGTTCTCGCGTGCGACCGGCGGCAAAAGATCGCCCGCGCGCCGCCAATCGCTCATGTCGCAGAACACATAGAGCGCGTCCTCGCGAGCCGCCGGCGGGAGCTCGTTGGAGACGAGTTCAGCATCGGGCAAGAAGCGTAGATTGCGCGGGACGCCGTCTTGTTGAAAATACCAAACGTTCTTTCCGAGCTTCTTGAGCGCCAGACCGAGCGCGAGTCCGGCTCCAAGAGTGTCTCCGTCGGGCTTGACGTGACTGACCATTACGAAGGAGCTGCGGCGATGCAGCTCCTCGGCGACCTCTTTGACCGACGCGATCCGCGGCTTGCTTTCGATCATTCGCTCTCCTTCGGCGTCAGTTGCGCCGCGTCGCGCAGCGTCTTTGCCAATTCGATGGCGCGCTCGGCGGAGCGGTCTTCCACGAAGATCAGCTCGGGAGTGTAGCGCAAGTCGATCTTGTGCCCCAACTCGCCGCGCAAAAACCGGCTCGCATGTTGAAGTGCGTCGAGCGATTGCCGCGCCTGATGCCGGTCGCCGATCACCGAAACGAAGACCTTGCAGTGCCGCAGATCGTCGCTCACCTCAACGCGCGTTACCGTCAC
Source organism: Candidatus Cybelea palsarum (assembly GCA_003166915.1). Taxonomy (GTDB): domain Bacteria; phylum Vulcanimicrobiota; class Vulcanimicrobiia; order Vulcanimicrobiales; family Vulcanimicrobiaceae; genus Cybelea; species Cybelea palsarum. Next base: position 9,085 of record PMUK01000112.1, on the reverse strand, counting down.
GAACGCGAGCCGAGGATCCTGCAGTTCCTGCGAGATCAGCGTTCCGAGGATGCGCTGGATCTCGTGATCGATCTTCGCGATCCGCTGTGGCTTCACGCGCGCGCGAGCTCCGGCGCGACCTGCTCGAGAGCATACGCCTCGATGACGTCGCCCTCTTTGATGTCTTGAAACTTGGCGATCTGAATGCCGCACTCAAAGCCCTCGGCAACTTCGCGAACGTCGTCCTTGAAGCGGCGCAGGCTTTCGATTTCACCATCGAACACGACGGTGCCGTCGCGAATGACCCGCGCCTTCGCATTGCGCGTGATCTTCCCGCCGGTAACGTACGCGCCGACGATCGTTCCGACTCGGCTGACCTTGAAGACCTCGCGTGCTTCCGCGCGACCCAGCACGACCTCCCGCTCGACCGGCGAGAGCATGCCCCGCATCGCTTTCTTGAGATCGTCTTCGATCTCGTAAATGACCTGGTAGAAGCGCAAGTCGACGCCCTCGTTCTCGGCCAGACGCCGAGCCGTCTCGTCGGGACGAATGTTAAATCCGATCAAAACGGCGTTCGACGCGCTGGCGAGGTTGACGTCGTTGGGCGAGATCGCACCCACACCGCCATGGATGACGCGAATTTCGACATCCTCCGTCGAGAGCGATTCCATGCGGGATTGCAGAGCTTCCAGCGAACCCTGGCCGTCGGCTTTGATGATCAAATTGAGCACCTTGTTTCCTTCGGCCGGCATAGACATGAAGGTCTCCAGCGAAACGCGCTGCGTTCCGGTGGCAGCCATGCGAACATCGCGCCGGCGCGTCGCCCGCTTCTCGGCGGTTTCGCGAGCCACGCGTTCGTCGCTAACCACGCTGAGCGTGTCGCCTGCCGAGGGAACGTCGGAAAGGCCCATCACCTCGACGGGAATCGAAGGGCCGGCTTTCTTTACTTGTTTGCCTTTGTCGTCAATGAGCGCGCGGACTTTCCCAAACGTGCCGCCGGCCACGACGATATCGCCGACGCGCAGCGTGCCGTTCTGCACGAGCACCGTCGCGACGGCGCCGCGACCGCGATGTAATGCCGATTCGATCACCACGCCCGTCGCGCGTCGGTTTTTGTTCGCCCGCAGTTCGCGAATGTCTGCTTCGAGCAGTACGGTATCGAGCAAACCTTCTATGCCGTCCCCCGTTCTCGCGGAGACTGGAACCATTTCGACGGTGCCGCCCCAATCGACGGGCTGCAAGCCCTGCTCGGCGAGCTGCTGCTTTACGCGATCCGGCTGCGCGTCGGCCTTATCCATTTTGTTGATCGCAACGACGATCGGAACGTGCGCCGCTTTCACGTGCGCGATCGCCTCTCTGGTCTGGGGCATGACGCCATCGTCCGCGGCCACGACGAGGATCGCAACGTCGGTGACTTTGGCGCCTCGTGCGCGCATCGCCGTGAAGGCCTCATGACCGGGCGTATCGACGAAGGTGATCTTGCGATCGTTGCGCTCGACGGTGTACGCGCCGATTTTCTGCGTGATGCCGCCCGCTTCGCCGGCCGCGACGTTCGCTTGACGGATCTTGTCGAGCAGCGAGGTTTTGCCGTGGTCGACGTGGCCGAGTACCGTGACGACGGGCGGGCGCGGCGTCATCATCTCGGGCTTGTCTTCCTCTTGCTCGACCGTGACTTCTTCGCCGGCCTCTTTCACGACCGCGTTGTATCCGAAGCGCTTGGCGATTTGGATGGCAACGTCGCTCGAAATATTCTGATTGATCGTCGCCATCGTTCCGATCTTGATCAGCTCCGTGATCACGTCGCGCGCCGGAACGATCATTGACGTTGCGAGCTCTTGCACGGTCAGCAAATCGGGGATTTCGATCGTCTCCAGCGCGCGCGCGGGCGCGGGAGCGGATCCGCCCTTCTTTTTCCGCAGACGCTCCTTCTCGAGGAGCAGCTCCTTCTCGCGATCCTTCTTTGCAGTGGCCTTCTCCTCGTGGCTGCGTGCGCGGTCTCCGGGGCGAGCTCCGCTCGAAGGCGTGGGCGCCTCAGTGGTCAGTCCGGCCCCGGGCCGGCCCGGCGCGGGACGACTGCCGGGGGGCATTGGCCGGAATGGTCCATTTCCAGCCGGGCGCCGCTGCGGCGGTAGCGGCCGTGGCGCGATGGGACCGCGCGCCGGGGCGCCCGTCCCCTTCCCGCCTTGGCCGGGCATGACTTCGCCCGGTCGCGGCGCCACCCCGGGCCTTCCCGGAAGGCCAGTTCGCGGTCCGGGCGAGGCCGAGGCCGCGGTTGGAGCCGGGGGAGGCGCCTGCCGTTTTTGGATGGAGGGCTGCCCCGCAGGCACCGGACGGAGCTGGAAGATCGGTTCCGAGGCCGGCCGCGGCGCAGGCGCCGGCCTGCGAGGCGCGGGGGCTTCAACGACGGCGACTGCGATGGCCGGCGCTTCGACGACCGGCGCCGCAGCCTCGGGTACCGGCGGGGCCGCTTCGGCGGGTCGAGCGGCGCGCGCCGTGACCGGCCGAAGTCGTGCCACCGGCGCGGTCGTCGTGGCCGGGGCGGGGGTCGTGGCCGGGGCGGGGGTCCCGGCCGGCGGCTTTGCGGCCGCAGCCTTTGCCGCCGTGGGAGAAACAGCGCTCGGAGCGCTCGTCTTCGGCCGGGCGGGTGGCTTTTCGACACTCTTAATCAGAACGGTGCGCACCAGATCGGCGATCTGGTCGGGCACGACGCTCAGCTGGTTTTTCGCCTCGAAGACGCCTCCCAAACGGTCGTTGAAGAGCGCCGTGAGTTCTTTTGAGGTGAGCCCGACTTCTTTTGCGAGCTCGAAGATCCGTACTTTTCCGGCCAAGTTCACTCTCGAGCGCAGGGCACTCGAGTCCCATCATCAGTTGGAGTGCGCGGAGCCCCAACCGACGGCTTGGCTCCGCTAGGTAATCAAAGGTTGGCCCTCATCGGAGGGCGTTGTCGCTACGCGGCATCATCTATTCGTTTGCTTCCACGAGTTCCTTATTAAACCATATTCGACCGCCGCCGCGCCAAGCCCCGGATACCGCTTGTTTTTCGCGGCGCGCTCGATGCATTGCGGCGAACAAAGGTAGGCCCCACGTCCGGACTGCTTGCCGCGAGGGCCACTCCGATCGGGATGCCAACCCTTTGCGGTACGCACGAAACGGTCGAGCTCGGGTTGTGGCAACCTCCGGCGGCAGCCGACGCAAGTTCGAACGGGATTAGCTATCGTCGCTTCCCAGGCGTTCGCGCCGGAACTCCTCGAGCTTGCGAATCAGCTCTGCATCAATTCCTTCGCCCTCCGGCGGCTGTTCGCTCGTCTGTTCCGGTTCGCCGGCCGGCGTTTCGACCGCTGCCTGTTCCGCCCGCTCGACCAGGTACCGGTCCCGAGCTTGTGTCGACTCGCTTTCGCTGGCAATGTCCAATCGCCAGCCGGTCAATCTCGCTGCGAGCCGCACATTCTGTCCGTCTCTGCCGATCGCCAAGGAGAGCTGATAATCCGGAACGATGACCATCGCAACGGCGTCGTCCTCGAAAAGCTCGACGCCGATTACCTTCGCGGGTGCGAGCGCATTCATGATGAAGGTCGCCGGAGCCGGATCGTAGCGAATGATGTCGACCTTTTCGCCACGCAGGTTATCGGTAACGTTGGCGATTCGACTCGACTTGGGACCCAAACACGCGCCAATCGGATCGACTTCGGGCCGGTTGCTCTTCACCGCGACCTTCGAGCGTCCGCCGGGATCGCGAGCGATCGCCATGATTTCGACCGTGCCATCGGCTATCTCCGGAACTTCCAGCTCCAAAAGGCGCTGCACTAAGCCTTCGGCCGCGCGCGAAAGGATCACTTGTGGTCCCTTCGGCGACTTCTTGACGTCGAGTACGTAGGCTCGAATGAAATCGTTGATGCGATACGCTTCGCCGGGGACCTGTTCGTCGAGGTACATGACGGCCTCGTCTCGGCCTTCGAGCGCGACGTACATGTTGCGCTGCTCGTATCGCTGCACGGTGCCGGTAACCAGATCGTTGATCTTGCGCACGTATTTATTGTAAACGGTGTCTCGCTCGGCCTCACGAATGCGCTGAACGATGACTTGCTTGGCCGTTTGCGCGGCAATCCGCCCGAAATCTTTCGGCGTGACTTCTTCGTCGTAAAAGTCGCCCACCTGATACGGGCTGCTGGCCTCTTCTAGGGAAATTTCGAGTTTGGGGTCGGTAACTTCTTCGACGACGTTACGCCGGTGAAAGACCCGATAGGCCCCGCTCTGGCGGTCCACTAGCACGATCGCGTTGGACTCGCTTCCAAAGTGACGCTTGTATGCGGTCAGCAATGCCGCTTCGAGCGCTTCGAGCAACATTTCGAACGAAATGTTACGCTCCCGCGCAATGAAGTGCAGAACGTCGATGAGTTTGTCTTCAGTTCCTGTGTGTTCTATCGTTGCCATTGTGTTGTTTCCGTTGTTGTTTGTCGCGTTGTAGATCGAGGCGCACGTCGTATTCCAAGTTCGCCGACTTGATCGCGCCCATCGGCAGCAAGAGCTCACCCCGTTCGGTCTCCAGAACGACCGTTTCACGTCGCAAGCCCCGCAAGATGCCGCGATGCGTCTTGCCACCGTTGACCGTCAGCGAGGTGACGATCCGTGCGCGCTCACCCGCGAATCGTTCGTAATCCTTCGGTCGCACGAGCGGGCGGTCGAGGCCCGCCGACTCGACCTCGAGACTGTAATCCGCATTTAGGCCGGCGAGGATGGCGTTAATGCGCGCCGCCATTCGTTCGCAGAGCGCGAGATCGGCGCCGTCCGCCGCATCGATCGTCACGCGCAGTTGAGCCGCACCACGAACCAAACGTGCGTGATGCTGCACGATCTCGAGCCCAGCAAAAGCTTTGTCATGCGCGATCGCATCCAGCTCGCGCTCGAAGGCCGCTGCAATATCGCCTCTCATAGTCGTCGACGGTTGCTCTCTCAAGCAGCGAAGCGCGGGACAAAACCCACGCTCCTTTTGAAATCCATCTCATAGGATAGCGAAAAGGACGACGGGCCGCAACCCCACGTGGGCGCGGCCCCTCGTTCTGTTTTCCGATCTTGCGAGTGGCGCGCCGCCGGAAAATCGTCCGGCCGCCGTGGGCGCGCTAGGGGCGCCCTTTACTCGGCGCGTATTTCGCGGGCTCGGTGGCCCGGCGGATTTTGCGGTTCCAACCGCCCTCCTTGGTGTTACCCTGCCGACTACGTCGGCACAGCAAAATTGTAGTGCGACTTACATCGGAACGCAAGGGGGAAAGAGGCTTGGTCACGGCGACGAACCGGGCGACGGTGCGTAGGGTACCAAGAGACGCCCATTGCACGCCTGGGAAACCATTCCGTCGACGATCGGCGCGATGCCCGCGTCGAACGGACTGAGCGGCGCCTGCGCGCCACCACCGCCACCAATTGCGATCTGCGTACCGTTTGCCGGGCCGCCCGGCGCGCTGCTGCGCACGATTGTCGAGTCGGGGCCTGCCGCTACGGCATATCCGCCCCGTATGGCCTGCGGATACCTGACAAGCCATCCCGTGCAGATCGTCGTCGGGCCCTCCTTGTGGGCCGCAATGACCCACATCTTCACGCGATCCTCGTTTCCGGTTCCTCTAACTTCGTAGATGTATTTCGTCCGCGCGAGAACCGCGGGCGGCGGCGTCGGCTCCAGGCGGCCGCGCAACGAGTAGGTCGGCGTGTACCGCTTGCTCTGCGGATTCACAGGGTTGTTCGGAAGCAATGCACGCAGCTTTGCATTGATATTGGGGGCGTTTTGCGATTTCGATGCCCGAGCCGGCTGCGCGCTGGGCGACGGCACGGGCCGTATCGCAATCGGGCGCGGCGGGGCGGCATTATGGGCCTGACTATTGCCGGTGCGCGGTCCTGGGGAAGCGCCGCCGCTCGGCGCGGCCTTTGGCGCCGCCCCAGCGGTCCGCGCTATAGCGGCCGTGCTGGTCGGGCTGGGGCTCGGCACGCCGCTGACCAGAGCCGGACTGGCGCGAGCAATAGCAGCCACGGTCGGCGCCGGTTTTGGCGCCGGACTGGCGCGAGCAATGGCAGCCACAGTCGACGCCGGTTTTGGAATCGTCGGGGCAGGTGTTGCCGCCCTTACGCTCGGCTTCGGGCTTGGAGCCGACGGCCTCGGCGATGCTTGGGCGACCGGTGCAGTTGAAGGCGCCGGTGACGGCGCAGCGGTCGGTGGGAGCTTCAACGCAACGGCGATCGGTCCAACCGTCGGAATGCTGACGGGCGCCGAGGGCACTTGGTAACTGGGGCGAGTCTCTGCGACATTTTGAGTCGGCTGCGGGTTGGGCTGGGGCGTGCTTTGCGGAATTGGAGGCGGATTCGGCGGCGCGGTCGGTGCGGACTTTGCGAGCTCGTGACGATTGACGGGCAAGCGCTGCGCGAGCGGCGCCGTCAAGGGAGCGTGACGCAGCGGCGCAATCTCGGGCACGTGCGGCACGGGTGCGACGGCGCGAGTGGCCGCCGGTTGGTTGGGGACCACCACCGGGGAAGTCCGCGAAACCGTTACTACTTCGCCGCCCGCAACGTTCTCGTTCGCGCCTTGCTCCGACGAGCTCACCAGCACGGTAAAGAGCAGCGCCGCGAGCAAAACGTGCAGCAGGAGCGATGCGAGGAAGCTTCCCGCCAATCGTTCCGGACGGCGCCGGTCCCGCGGATCGCGCTGGAACTTCACGGCGTTAAGTGCGTTGCTGTGTCCGCAGGAGCCTGCCGGTTCCGAGGCACAAGGCTGACTCGTCGATGGAACAAATTTTGCATAAGCGCACGAAGATCGTCGCGACCGTCGGTCCGGCATCGCGCGATCCGGCCGTGATGCGTTCGCTCTTTTTATGCGGAGCTAACGTATTGCGCCTGAACTTTTCGCACGGCACCCCCGAAGAGCACGCCGCCGTAATTCGCTCCGCTCGGCAGATCTCTCGAGAGCTTGGCATTCATACCGCGGTGCTGCAAGATCTGCCCGGTCCAAAGGTGCGCACGGGCTTGCTCGCCGATGGCGCGCCTTCCATCCGGCTGGAGCGTGGCGCGCGATTCATCATCACCACCCAGCCGGTCGCGGGAACCAAGGAGCGTGTCAGCACGACGTATCGCGATTTGCCGGCCGACGTCGAAGTGGGGAAGCGCCTCTATCTCCAGGACGGCCAAATCGCGCTGCTCATCGTCGGAAAGAGCGCGGAGGGTATCGAGACGACGGTCGAGTTCGGCGGCGAGCTTCGCTCCGCGCAGGGGATCAACTACTCCGACGGTTCGCTGAACATTTCATCGGTAACGCCCCGCGATCTCGAGTTTCTCGCCTTCGGCTTGGACCACGGCGTGGATTACGTCGCCATTTCGTTCGTGCGGTCGGCCGAAGACGTCGCAATCGTCAAAGACTTCATCGCAGGACGAGGGCTGCGCGTTCCCGTCATCGCCAAGATCGAAAAACACGAAGCGCTCGCCGAGTTGGATAGCATCATCGCCGCCGCAGACGGGATCATGGTTGCGCGCGGCGATCTTGGGATCGAGGTGCCGATCGAAACGGTGCCGATCATCCAAAAAGAGATCATTGCGAAATGTAATCGCGCCAGCAAACCCGTCGTCACGGCAACGCAAATGCTCGAATCCATGATGACGTCGCCCCGGCCGACGCGCGCCGAGGCGACCGACGTCGCCAACGCGATTCTCGACGGAACCGACGCCGTAATGCTCTCCGGCGAAACGGCGCTGGGAGGCTATCCTACCGAAGCGGTTCGCACGATGGCCGAGATCGCGCGCGAGGTCGAGCGACACTATCCGCACGCGCTCTTGCGAGACCGTCGCCTGGAGAACATGGAGCCGACGATCGCCTCGTCGATCGCCGAAGCGGCGACCCGAGCCAGCGCCGAACTAAAGACGCCGTATATCGTCACCGGGACGACCACGGGCAACACCGCCCATCACATTGCCGCGTTTCGCCCGCAGGCTCGAATCGTCGCCTTGACGCCAGAACCCGACGTCGCTCGCCGCCTCGCGCTGCTCTGGGGTACCGAATCGCTGTTGATCGAGGCCTATTCGTCAATCGACGTGCTGCTCTACTTGACCGAGCGGCACATGGTCGGCGCGGGCTTGGTAAGCTCCGGCGACTTGATCGCTTTTACGACGGGAATGCCCGTGGGATCCGGCGGCACCAACGTTCTCAAGATCCACCAGATCCCTTAGAGAGCTCGGGGTATGCCGGCCTCGCTAATTCCCAGACTAATCGCTCGGCCGGCATACCCGCTCGCCATTGCTCATTGTTTCTTCAGCAGTGCTCGGGCGTGGCGCAAGGCGACGTCGTGCGTCTCACCCGAGAGCATTCGCGCGATTTCGGCTTCGCGCTCCTTAGGACCGTCGAGCTCGCGCACGGCAATCGTCGTATCGTTACCGCGTTCGATCTTATCGAGAACGTAGTGACGGTCGGCCCACGTTGCGATCTGTGCCAAATGGGTGACGCAGACGATCTGCCCTCGCCGCGCAAGCTCTCCGATCCGCGCGCCCACCGCCGTCGCGGTCGCACCACCGATTCCGGCATCGATTTCGTCAAAGATCAACGCTTCTAACGAGTTACGCGATCGCGCGAGCGCGACGACGACCGCAAGCAAGACGCGCGACAGTTCGCCCCCTGAGGCAACGCGCGCAATTGGCCGCGCCGTTTCACCGGCGTTCGCGGCAAAGAGGAACTCCACGCGGTCCGCGCCCAGCGCTCCAATCCGCTCCAAACCTTGCACGTCGACGACGAAGCGCCCGGAACGCAGCGCAATCTCGCCAAACTCCGCAATCACCCGTTTGCCAAGAGCGGCTGCGGCTTTTTGACGAGCCTTCGTGAGCGATTGCGCGAGGCTCTCGAGCTTGCGCGCGGCCGACTCCGCCTCCGCGCGCAACCGCTCCAAGAGGTCGTCGCGGTTCTCGAACTCTTCGATCGTCGCTCGGGCGCGGCGCGCCCGCTCGATGACCTCGTCGAGATCTCCGCCGTAACGCCGTTGCAAACGTTCGATCAGAGCGAGCCGCGAATTGATCGCTTCGAGCTCGCTCGGGTCAAACTCGGTCGATTCCAGCTCGCGAGCGACATCGGCCCCGAGCTCGGTGGCGT
>PMUK01000041.1 GCA_003166915.1 Candidatus Cybelea palsarum | reverse complement strand
GTGATCAGCTGCTACAGCCGTATGTGTATCTCTCGTCCGGAAGCGGTGGCGACCCGCATCGCGATGGGCATGACGTCAGCCAGCTCGTCGTAGTCGACCTCAACTTACGGAATAATCTAGGGCCGGAAGTCGTTAGGGGCGCGCTAGCGCGACTCGTTTCGCTGTCTTCGAAATGCGCGGTATGTCCGCGCGGTATGTGCGCAGGCGTACGCAATGCTGCACGTCTCGCCAATGACGCCGCAGCACGAAGAGTTGTTGACCTTCTGGATCTAGTAGGGCGCGTTGGAGCGCACGCGACAATGCGCGACCTACAAGCATTCCTATCCTATTTAATCTTTGGCGGTCAGCAGTGCGACGCCTCCAATCCTGAAGAGCGGGATGCAACGCCTTACTGGACGCACGCGTTCAAGGGAGGCGTAGGTCCGCTGTTTGATGCGGTACGTCGAATGGATCCTGTGGATCAGCCGATGCCCCTTCTTGACGACCTTCTTTGGCGGCATGTCGACCGCCAGGAAGATTGGGTAGGCGTGTATGAGGAGGTATCGACGTCAGGCCAAGGATTGGAAGCGAGGCGGGAAAACTTCGTTAGTCAAAAAAGACGCGCACTCTTTGAGCACCGTGAGGGGCATCAACTGCTCGAGAACTCAGGCGCACCAGTGGACCGCCTTTTTCTTAGCCTGACGGAAGCCGATGTCAACCGTGCGCGCACTGTCGTCCGAATGCTCAATCGATTCTATGACAAAGACGAGGAGCAGGATGACGTACTATTTTTGTGGGTAACTCACCGCTACGATGCGCGAACTTCGCGGTACGCAGCGTCAGCTGTATCTGTGCCGACCAGCACTTTGGAAGTCGCTGTTCCAACTCTCCCGCCGCTCCTGGCCCAAGCGTTTCCCGATCTACGGCCAGATCATGTCATGTTGCGATTAAAGCCTCCGGCGGAAGGTCACGCACTAAGACTAGATCGGCAATTCCTAAGGGCGACCCATGCAGCTGACCAAGGTTTGCCAACGACATTCCGCCGTGGAGAGCCTGACGCGCGCATCGCAGCCTTTTACGATCGACTTGCAAAGACAGCTTGGAGTGACGCGTCAAAGGACGCATTGAAGGTGAAACTCGTTGACATAGATACCGGCAAGAACCTACCGCTCACCGTTGACGTATCGAATCGACGATACGAGTTGTACTGAGGTCACGATGCACAAAGGCGAGATCTTGAACGGTGCATTTGTTCACGAGGTATCCTGGCGGCCGTCATCTGGAAGCATCAAACCAGTGCATGTCGCCAACGGTTTCGTACGAGCATTGACGGGGCAACAATTTGACGTTGAACGTCTTCACCAATTTGTGGTGTGGTGGAAGCACGGCAAACGCCCCGACGAGGAGCGATCGTATGACGCACTTGTGCGGGAGGACCCGACGTACGCGTCCATCGCCGGTTCGTCTGGGGCATTTGATCGTGCGCGTCGCTTCCTTGGCGGGCTATTAAATGCCGATTCTGGCCTTTACCCGGCCGCCGCTATGAGCGACATGACGCTTACGTGCGTGCAGATGGCATCTCGAAGCGGCAACGACCGCGGTCTCGGGAACTTCGGTGCGGCGCTGCTTCGCGCTGGGGCTGGCTCACGGGCCCTTGCAGACGCTGTGGTGCGGGCAGCGGCGACGGACAAGCCGGAGGATCCCATTACGGTTGCTGTCTGGCCGCTACTGGCGACAGATGGTAAGAAGGTCAAAGTGACTAGCAATAGTCTTAGCGCGCTTGAGTGTCCCCACAACGCACAGTTCGTACGGGCGCTCCAAGAGGCGGCCACGGATCTTGCCACTCATGAGGTTGCTCAGGGGAACCGTCTTCGCACACTCGAGCGAGTCGTTCAGTTCACGTGCGTAGCGCCTCTGGTCCACGCGCAAGCGCTCGGGGCGAATGGCGATCCCGCCGCGCGCATTCCTCTGCTGCTCGCGATGGGCGGCGCATTGAGTGACGAAGTCACGACCGCGAGCGAATTGTCAATGCGACTTGTATACGAGGCATTTGAAGAATGGCTTGCCGATCGCCTCGCGGACCGCATCGCACGCCGTGAACCGCTGGATGGTGAGTCCAGCGTCCTGGAATGTTCGAGTGATGGGCGCGAAGTGCGTAGGATTTTTCGAGGGATTGGCAGTGCCGAGAAGGAGCACCCGGCCCCAGATGAAGAAACTCTTGAGTCTCGTATGGCGGCATTCCAAGAGGCCCGGCTAGAGTTCGGCCGCGAGGAGCCTTCCAAGGTGCTGGGTCACGCCCTTGTATCCGCATACCTGCAGGAGTATTCGTCTGGCGGCCCTCGCGAGTTCCTCGGGGGCCTGAGCAGGCGGGTCGGCCTGATCTATCCGCATTTCCAGGGCCGAGGAACCCGTAGGCTACGCCCGAGTACGGCTGTGCTGGACATGTTGGTTCGCGCTTGTGTGCCGTCAGGCCAATCCGTGAGTCTGCCCACGTTTCTAGGTCGTCTGTGGGAGCGATTTGGCCTTCTGACCGGTGGCCACCGCTCGGAGGCGTGGGACGATGTTGTCGCGCTCCACAACCATGGGATAACGATCGACGCAGCGGCGCTCGACGAAAACACGGAAATGTTGGTAACCCAACTCGAAGCGATGGGGCTTGCCCGGCGATACGCTGACAATGTCACCTTCGTCGGGGATGCCGATGCCGTTTGATACGCGCGAGTTCGTGGCGGAAGTAGCCGCTCGTAGCGCTCTGAAAAGACTTCGTGGTCCCAAGAGCTTCGGCGTCTTCCTTGAAAACCTGACGCCGCTCGATCCGCAGCATTTCGTCGATGTACTTGCGGAGCGGCGCGAAGGAAAGCCGTTGCGCGTTGCGGTCCTGGGCACGAGCGCCCGTGTTCGGGGAGCTCGAAACCTCACGGTAACCACAAGCCCGACCGAGACCAACGTCTGGCGAAATGATGCGACCACGCGTGGTGGAGTGCCTACAGCGGTTTTGGTGGTTGGGCCTGCGCCTAAGGTGAGTTCCTTGAGGTCGACGTTGCCGCTAGTTACTCAGGCAGACCTGCGAAGCGAGATCGCGGACCGAGCCATAGCCCTGCTCGAATCGCCGGAACGAACAGCATTTTGGCGCGCTCATGAAGAGATGCCGGGTGAGGTCCCGTTACAGCAACTCGCACAATTTGCCGCCGAGGCAACTAGTGTGGCGGCCAGAAGCCGTGCGACCCTAATGGACCTAGAATGGAAGCTGGTTTACAATCTTGGCCTCGTTCCTCAGAAAACGCTGCTAGCTGCCAGCGGGCCGCGCGGTGCCGTCAAAGCTATTCGACAGAACCGTGTATTCGTCAATCGATTGCGGACCCTTTCAAGCCGTGATCGCAGTCATCTGCTGCGGGTTCTCGAAGACGACCAATCGGGAGACGCCAAGAAGACCGCAGCCTCCGCAATCCTACGGTTTGAAAAGCGGCGTAGCATTGACGATCTAAAAGGTCTGGACACAGAGCTAGTCAGGACTCTGCTGCGCGGGGACAGCGACGCTGCACCTCCAAAAGCTGGGGGAGACCAACCTCAAATGTCGAAGCGCGAGCGGCTCGACGGCGACGCGCTCGCTTTGGACCTGTTGCTCAGCGAATCCCGCGGCGTGAAAGTGGCAGCGAAACGATATGCGGACGCAATCGACCCGACCGGTGAGGATTCGAGCGGTCCCGAGGCGATCACAGTAGATCGTCGGGAAATCTTACCGCGGCCAAAGGTCGGCACATCACAGGCGACAGCACTTTTCGGTCGCCTGATC
>PMUK01000131.1 GCA_003166915.1 Candidatus Cybelea palsarum | reverse complement strand
GCCTATACCATCAACGCGACCACCGGCGCACTGACCGCAGTCTCGGGCTCACCCTTCGCGGCGGGCAGCGGTTCAGTATTCGTGGCCGTCGATCCTAAGGGCAAGTTCGCCTATGTGACCAACGCCTATGCGAACAATGTTTCCGCCTATGCGATCAATGCGACCAGCGGTGCGCTGACGCAGGTGACGGGATCGCCGTTTGCGTCTGGGGGTTACCCCTTTGGCGTAGCCACGTGCCGGCGCGTCGGCAGCGCCTGCAAGCCGCCGGCATTATAAAACTGATTGACACAGCGAAACGGCGATGAGCGGTAGTGCGCTCCCGCTCCTTCAAGATCTTCATGCGATGACAAGCGAAGATTGTAGCGACGAATCTAGGGACCTTCATGACTATGACTTACTCCTCGACAATGTTGCTGTTTTTTTCTTTGATTATGAATCATCGAAGGATCCCAGCACATATAACTTTACTGCAATAGATGAAGATCCCGGATTGGGTGCGGAGTCGCTCGTGGGGGCAACGAATCTGCTTTCTTCCTCAAACGCGGATTGTGGAAAAGCCGCCTCACTGAGGTCGAACTACGCAAGCTCCTAGATGAAGCCAAGAACCCCTCAAGCCGGTCAAAGAAGCGCGGCTACCTTAGCGCGCAGCCGTGGTTCTATCCGGCCGTCGCGTTCGCTGCCTACACAGGGGCGAGGCGCGGCGAGGTTTTGGCCTTACGATGGAGCGACATGTCGTTCGAGCTTCGGTCCGTCACCATTGCCCGGTCGATCACAGAACGAATGGAAGTCAAAGCCACAAAGAACGACAAGAGCCGGAGGATCTCGATGCCTGAGCCGCTGGTTGCGATTCTTAAAGCGCACCAAGCACAGCAGGAGAAGGAGAAGGCTGTTCTCGGAAGCGCCTATCGTGACGAGGACTTGGTCTTCGCCCGCGCTGACGGTTCGGCGGTGAATCCGTGGAACTTCGGGCGATCGGTGCTCGACTGCATAAAGCGGGCTAAGGTGACGCCTATTACCTTGCACGGTCTTCGGGATACCCACGCATCCCTGTGCGCGCAGGCAGGCGTTCCCATCGAAGTCGTAAGTCAGCGGCTCGGCCATGCGTCAATAGGAGTCACGGTCGAGCGGTACTTGCACGTCTACCGAAGCCGGGATACCGAGGCGGCAGACGCCTTCGGTCGTCTAGTCGGCTAGTTACTATAATGAAGAGAGGCTCGGTGTGTGATGCATTTTTGATGCACGGAGCCTCAGGTGTCGCGAAAACTCTTGTAAAATAAGGACGAAATAAATAGCCCCAGCCGGATTCGAATCCGCCCGTGCGTGGCCGAGCGCGGTCGGGGACGGGCAAAAGGTCGCGTAAAATATGGGTTTTCGCCCCGGCGTCCGGTCGTCATTGGGCGAGAACGGTTGCCATCGACGGCAACCGTTTGGCAACCGCGGAGTTGCGCCAGGCCACTGCGAGGCGCACAACACTTTTGATGCGCGCGAATGGCTCACACGTCATCCGATTGCGTAACGAACGCGCAGAGGGCAAGAAACGCCAAGGACGGGGCATTCGCTATGGGCGGCACGCGCAACCCGTTCCCCCAAACGCGATGGCGCATCGCACGCGACTCACCTGCGTGGCGACGGGCCCCCCTAAAAACTTCGTGCAAATAATTGCAGCGAGCTAGGACGCGAGAGTTCGTGTCTGGGCTTGAAGTAATGTGTCCTCCGCTTTCCTGGAGCCCGCTGTTTACCATGGAGGCAGGGGCAATTCGATGCAGTGGGGAACGGACGCTTGGTTCCACCACTTGCTTAGACTCGGATCGAATAAGGATAATTGTATGCGAATAAAATTAACTGCGCGACAGCTTATGAGCTGGTCGGCCGCCTGCATTGCGCTCACTTTCGCAGCAGGTTGCAATGGCGGCGGCATCACGCCGCAGGGCGGCGGCAGCCAAGCCGCTTTACAAAGCATCGAGGGCGCGGCCAACGTTCGGCAGCAGATCGCGGCGGGGAATTTCATTCAGGCGTGCCCCAGCGTAGTATTCGGGGAGGGACGTTGCTTCGCATTAGGCTTAAAAGACATTTCACGCGCACCGCGATCGGAAGCCGGCGCTAACGGTTCGGTCCAAGGGTACGGACCTTCTCAACTTCAAGCGGCGTATAACATTACGAAGGCCGCGATGACCAACCCCGGCGGCTTGGTGGCGGTCGTGGAGGCCGGCGGAGATCCGAATCTTGAGAAAGACCTTGCGGTGTATCGTAAGCAGTTTGGGTTGCCGCGCTGCGATCGACGCTCTGGATGCTTGCGCATCGTAAATCAAGATGGGCGCAGTAGGCCGCTTCCGCCCATTATCGACGGTTGGCTGGCCGAGCAGTCGCTCGACGTTGACATGGTCTCGGCAAACTGCCCGAACTGTAAAATTCTCGTAGTTGAGGCCAGCACGAGCCTGGGTATTGCGGAGAAGACCGCCGGAAAGTTACATCCCATGGCCATCTCCAATAGTTGGGGTGGATCAGAGTTTAAAGGCGAGAACCCTTCGGAGCACCGGCTCTTCGAGCATTCGGGGATCGCGATTACCGCGTCGTCCGGCGATGGCGGATACGGCGTCATATTCCCGTCTGCAGCGAATACCGTAACGGCCGTTGGCGGGACGTCACTCTTCACGGCTCAGAATAAGCGCGGTTATACGGAGACCGTTTGGAATGGGTCTGGAAGCGGCTGCAGTCAGTATATCCCCGAGACCTCTTGGCAAGAGCCCATCGAGCAACAACTCGGTGGCTGCTCGAATCGGATCGTCGCGGACGTTGCCTATATTGCAGACCCGAATACGGGCGTAGCCGTCTACGAGTCGCTCCCGGGCGACGGCGAAGCGCCGGGGTGGCAAGTCAGGGGCGGCACGAGTGTCGGATCGCCGGCGATCGCC
>PMUK01000113.1 GCA_003166915.1 Candidatus Cybelea palsarum | reverse complement strand
CGAAACTTCCGGCGCGAACGCATTGAACTGCGCGTCGGCGACCCGTTCCCTGAGCGTCGTCCCGGCTTTGAGAACTCCGACGGTCGTAACGTAGGGGGTCGTGCCGTTGCACGCGCCCAGTCCAAGAGCGATGAGAAGAAGGAGAAGCAGCCGCCGACGCACGTTGGGCGCTCTTTCGATGCGCCGGCGGTGGTATACTGGCCGCAAATGATACGCCTCACTTATTGCGCCGTCGCGCTGTCGCTCGTCCTGGCCGGCTGCGGCGGGTCCGCCTCGTTCTCACCCGGCGGCCCGTCGCCCGCCGGAAGCGTGCCGCTTACCTCGTCGCGTTGGATTCCAACTGCCGGCGAGAGCATTCAAATCCAGTACGACGGGAAGCTCGATCTTAGCGTCGACGCTACGATCTATGACCTCGATATGTTCGATACGAAGGCCTCGGTCGTCCGCAAACTCCACGACATGGGGCGCAAGGCCGTCTGCTATATCTCCGTCGGCACGTGGGAGAACTGGCGCCCAGATGCCGGCAAGTTTCCTAAGAACGTCATCGGAAACAAGGACGGGCACTGGGCTGGCGAACGCTGGCTCGATATTCGACAGACCGCGATCCTGGAACCGATCATGACCGCCCGTTACCAGCTCTGCAAGAAGAAGGGCTTCGACGGGATCGATCCCGACAACATCGCCGGGTACCAAAGTAAGACGGGCTTTCCCCTGACCGCATCGGAGCAGCTGACCTACAACAAATGGGTTGCCACTGAGGCGCACAATCTGGGACTAACCGTCGATCAGAAGAACGACAACAACCAAATCAAGGATTTGGTTAACTACTTCGACTTCGGCGTCGACGAGCAATGCTTCGTGCAGGGCTGGTGCAAACAGCTCACCGCGTACACGAACAACAACCGTCTCGTCGTTGACATCGAGTATACGAACCAAATGACTCGCACGCGTTTCCTGAACCAGGTCTGCCCGAGTGACGCGAACTACAAGCTGACGCCTATTCTCAAAAAGCTCGAGCTGACTGCCTGGATCGTCACCTGCCCCGCTTCTTGATTCCGTGGCAGGACATCAACCCGGAGGGCGTGTTGCCTCCGGGTTGACCGCCGTTCTTAGTGCTGTCCTCCTATGGTTTAATTATCAGTAGGCCGGTCGGATCTCCCGTGCCATTCGTCAGCTCTGCGTACGCGGTGTACGACGCGGGCTTGAACGCATACACGGTGTCATTTCCGCCGTCTCCGTAGAGCGCCGTCCCGTTCGGCTTGCCTTGATTCTGAATGCCCACCGAGTAGGGGAATCCAGCGCCTGGGATGGTCTGCGCGGGAGACATCGAGCCTAGCTGGTAGACGTTGACCTTGTTGCCTGAGCCGTCGGTAACCCACAGGTAGCCGGTCTTTTGATCGACCGCGGTGCCCAGCGGCTCCACGAGGTCTGTCAAGCCCAGGTTATTTACGCTCGATCCACCGGCTGGAAGTTCGAAGACCGCCGCCGCGCCATAGTCGGCGATGTACAAGTTGCCCGCGCTATCGAGAGAGAGCCCAAACGGCTCCGAGAGTCCGCCACCGGTTATCGTCTTTGTCGGCGATGTACTTCCGCTAGCATACTCTTGAATCGATGACCCTTCGCTGACGTAGAGCGTCTGCGCCTTGTCGATTGCCACGCCGAGTGGAAAGCTGAGGCCGCTGCTTATCGTCGTTCCCAGCGTGGTCGAGCCCTTCGGATATTCCTCGACTTGGTTCAAGCAGGAATCGACGAGGAATAGCGTTTTCTTTTTATTCATGGCCATGCCGTATGGACAGCCCCCGGCCGGTTCCGCGATGGAAGCAATCGGTGCCGGATTGGTCGAAAGAGCCTTGGTCTGATAGATGTTCACCACGTGGGTCGAAAAGTCTGATTCGAATACCAACGATTTCTTCGTCGAGTACTCGGCACGAACCGCGCGCTGCATCGTCGCATGCCTCACGACCGAGAACGCCAGCTCCGGCGGCATACCGGCCGGCACGGCGAGTCTACTCATCGGGGACGAACTTGCGCCCGTCGGCGCCAAAGAGCTTTGCCCAGCCGTACCGCTGCAGCCCGTAATTGCAAAAATCGCCGCGACTACGAGTGCGCGGCGTGTTGATACATCCATGAGAAGGGCCTCCGTTAAGCAGTGAGGGAAGGAGGAGCAGCCTCAGCGCTCCCGCGCCTTCTCCTGGGGGCCGGACGGCCGATCAAGGGCGCTCAAAATTACAAGCCCGGATTGGCGCGCCGGGCAACGATGGGGAAAAATCTTACTGACGAATAATTCCTGGCATGCGCGCCTTTGTCGTGACCGTCGCTATCATAATTACTGGAGGGTGCGAGGCCCCGCGTGTACAGAATGACCCGCGCCTCGTGTCGGAGTGGTCATTCCAGCCGCCCCGCGGCTGGAATGAAACGGAAAATCAAACTTGGCGTTCTTCGAGTCCACCACAGACAGTCTCGCTACAGATTATGCCGGCACGCCGGCTAAGGAACCTTCGGAGCTTACTCGATCCTTATAACACGACGTACTCGCGCACCACATTATGCCATGGCGTCCCAGCACTTTTCGGAGAATGGCGCCCTTGGTTCGGACGGATCATCGAGGACGAGATCGCCACGCAGCAACCCGGGAGTATCGCGGTAGCAAGCTACTATTATCCACGTTTCTACAGTCCTGACATCGGCGCCGAACGGTCGATACGATCGCTTTGCCCAAAAGCGCATTAAGCCCGCGCGTCTGCGCCCTCTGCACGGCGTCGTGCCGTACAACTCGCCGCCCTGCAACACGACGCCTGCAGGCGGGTTCTGGCCGTCCAAATTAGCGGCGTCGAAATCGTGCAACTCTTGTTCCTTGCCTGCAGGGGCGCACGATTGCACGGGCGGACGTCATCGTTATGGGGTTTATCGCGAGGCTAAGGCGCTAACATTTTTCACTGCAGGTTGGCTTTACATCGCCGACGCCGGAAACGCAAATAATCCTGGACATGATCATGGCGACAACGCCGATCTAGCGCTTCGATCTTGCGCGCGGCTCGACGATTTGGTAACCTAGGTCACGAAAGCGACCTTCACGGGCCGGCTGGTCATTAGCGGAGGCATCGATCGATAAGGGCTTTTAGATCTGGGCGCTTGGCCGTCGGCGTTTGCGCCGGAATGGCACTGCTTGTTGCCTGCAACACCTATCTCCCGATCTCGCCGTCGTCGGCGACCGTCGCATCGAGCGACACTGCATTCGCTTTCAAAGTGCTGCACGTATTCCGCGCGCCCGCTAGCGGCTGGAATCCTTTGGCCGCCGTCGTGGCCGATTCGGTGGGTAACTTCTACGGCGAGACGTCTCAGGGAGGAACTCCCTCTTCCGGCGGCGGGTGCGGGACAGTTTTCAAGATCGCGCTCTACGACGGACGCTACATGGAATCAACGCTGCACCGTTTCCGAAACAAGCCCGACGGCTGCAGTCCGATTAGGGGCCTCGCCATCGATTCCAACGGCGCAATTTACGGCACGACAGAGTTCGGGGGCCGTACCCGCGGTCAAGGTGCAGGAACGATCTTTAAATTGACGCCGAGGGGATCGGGTTATACCTACAGCGTTGTGTACCGCTTCAAAGACGGTCGCGACGGCGCTTGGCCGGTCGGCGGGGTGCTTGTCGACAAGAGTGGCGTCCTCTACGGTGCCACGCAGTACGGAGCCAGCTACGCTTGTGCGAAAAACACCGAAGGTTGCGGGACCGTTTATCGTCTCACGCCAAGTCGCTCGACGTACACGGAGAAGATTCTCTACGTCTTCAAAGGCGGTAACGACGGACTGCTGCCGATTTCGGGCTTAGCGATGGATTCGAGCGGTGCGCTATACGGGACGACCTGGCTGGGCGGCGGCGTCGGAAGTACGGCATTGGAACGGTTTACAAGCTGACGCCGTCGGGCTCCGGTTACGCCGAGCGTGTCATCCACGCGTTTCAAGGCGGCCAGAACGACGGGGCCACACCGTGGGCGCCCGTGCTCGTGGAGCCAAACGGCGACGTAGACGGCACAACGCTGTACGGCGGCAGCAACGATAAACGTTGCACGGCCGAAGGCTATGGCGGAAACTGCGGTCTTGTGTTTCGGCTTACGCCTTCGGGTTCATCGTATCGCGAAAGCATTCTCTATCGCTTCCGCGGCGGCCGCGACGGATCGCAGCCCTTGGCACCGGTGATGGACGACGGCGGTATTTTGTATGGCACGACGTCGGACGGTGGCCAATTCCCCTGTCGCGGGGGATGCGGAACTGTTTTCGCGCTACAGCCGTCTGGCCGGGGCTACGCGCATACGGTGCTCTATCACTTCAATCCGGGCTCCGGCTTTTTTCCGCGTGCGGGCGTGATTCTCAACAACGGTGCCCTCTACGGTACGACGTACTATCAGGGGCGCAACCAAAGTTATGCCGGAGGATCGGTCTTCAAACTCATGCCGTAGCGCTACCCGACCGACGTTCGTTCACGCTGTTGGGAATGGCGGTTGCCCCACGCGAAGCGGAGCCGCTTTGGACGGCGTTTCTCCCAGTCTGGGTCGTCGCGGCTCGCGTGGCGTGAAGAAAGCTACCTGGCAGCGCTGACGCGTGCATTTCATGCGTAACGCATTGGTTCACGCTCGCAAGGGACAACGGCAGATGGTACGTGCACTGATCACACCGTCTTTGCTCAGGAAACTGTCGTGGCAGCGAGCGCACAGTGGCGGATCAGGTGCGCGAGAATGTCCGAAAGTCTCGGCTTCCCAATCTCAAACTATCCACGAAAGCTAGGCAACTTCATAGTTCCAGAATCCTAGTTCGTCTGCAACTATGCCATCCGGCCGAATGACTGAGCCACCGTCTATCCATGACTCCCAAAGGCGTCGAACCTTGACACCCTTCGTAACACGCGGCCCTGCTGGCCGGGGGCGGACATGACGAGAGCGCAGGCGGTCGAGCTTGCCGCCAGCTGTGCCGGTTAACTGTAGGAGCTGTGGGTGTCGCGTTTCGCTCCCCTGCCGGACAATGCGGGTGACCAATCTTCAACCACTTCACCAAAAACCAAAAGGAGCACGACATGACCACCCGCTTTTCACACCACGCACTCACCGGCGCCCTGTGCGCCGCCCTTCTCGCGGGCTGCAGCGCCGGTTCGCAGTTCGCCCCGACGGTGGGATCCGCCGGGTCCCAATCGGCCGGTTTCCAACAGGCCGCCCTCCAGTCGGTCGCACCGATGCACGCGCCAAAGACCGGCAACGGTCACGGCGTTTCACCCGACCTGATCATGATGACCTACTGGTACCTCATCAATGGAAAGGTCTATTGGTGGTACTACAACATCCACGGCGTGTGGGTACACGGCGAGATTTCTGGGATTTACCAAGGTTCCAACCTCGGCGGGTCTGGGACTCAAACCAAAGCACTGGACGTGGCGATGACCAACAGCACCGTCGGTGTTTATTCCGGCAAGAAACTTGTCACCACGCTGACAGGCCTAAACGGCGTGGCGGCGGGAGTCGGCACGGATTCGCGCGGCAATACGTTTGCCTCGGTTAACGCCTCCGGCGAAGTGGCCGTCGAAGAGTTCGCGAAGGGCGCAACGACGCCGACGGCAACCTACTCGGATCAGAATCTCACGAGCGTCGACAGCCTCGCGATCGATAAAGCCAACCACGTCTACGTCGAAGGCCAGTCGCAAGCCGGTACGATCGAAGTCGACGAGATGGTCGGCAGCGGCAGATTCGAATCGCTCGCGCAGTCCGGATCCGGATCGCTCGGTGCGACGTCGGGCGGCCTGGCCGTTCAGACCTCCGGCAAGACCACCTACGTGTGGATCAACGATCGCGGCAACGCCAGCGAGCCCGCCAACATCTCGCGCTACGAGTTCACTGGGAAGTCGCTCGTCAGGCTGAGTTCGTTCGAGTACTCGGGCATCGACGGCGCAATCGCCGTGGACCCGGCCGGCAAGGATACGAGCGACGTCTACGCCGTGAATAACGTCCCGTCCGGTTCGCAATACTCGGTAAGCGGCATCGAGTACGACTCGAGCGGCCAGATCGTGTCGCAGTCCCCGGCACAAACCGCAAGTCAGGAGAGTCTCGGAATCTGGATGAAATAGCGAAGCGACTCCTGAACAAAAAAGCCGGCGTCACGCGCCGGCCTTTTTGTTCTGCGGCAGGTGTCTTGCGTTGGGGCGTTTACCTCGGCTGGCCTTCGACCTTACGCTTGCTACAAGTATTGCCCCCGCGAGAAAGGCGCCGACGCCTTTAGCCTGAGGTCTTGACTTTCTTCCGCTCGAATGCGATAAAAGATTTATTATGTCGCATCCAGAGGCAGAAGGCTGCGTTCGAGACCTGGCCGCATACCTGCTGACCGAACGCAAACGCAGCCCTTTGACGGTCGCCGCCTACGAGGGCGATCTCAAGGAGTTCGCACAGTTCGTGAGGCGGGGCCACGAGGAACGGCCCGACGAGTTCCCCGACGCGTCGCTGCGCGCCGTAAAGTCGACGCAGGTTCGACGCTACATCGCGTACATGTTTGATGCGCGGAAGTACGATAGCCGGACCGTCTGTCGCAAGCTGTCCTCCATTAAGGCCCTCTATCGATTTTTGAAGATTACCGGCGAGCTGCCCGACGATCCGGCGGCCGCGATTCCGGGGCCGTCGGTCGCGAAGCGCAAGCCGGCGCCGCTGAAAGTCGACGAGGTCATGCGGCTCTTGCGGACCTCGCTTGCCGGGCGCACGGATTTCGCGCGATTGAGAGATGCGGCTATCCTCGAGCTCTTTTATGCGAGCGGTATGCGTCGCGCCGAGCTCGCCGGCGCGCGCCTCTCCAATGTCGACCTCACCGAACGGACTATTCTCGTGACCGGTAAGGGGAACAAAGAACGAACGGTGCTGATCAACCATGCCGCTGCCGAGGCAATTGAGGCGTATCTGCGGGTTCGGCCGCGCAGCTCCGATCCGGCGCTCTTTTTGGGCCGCGGCGGGAAAGCGCTTACGCCAAAACACGTCTGGCGAATTTTCACCAACATTTATCGCGTGAGCGGCATTCAAAAACATGCCAGCCCGCACACGCTGCGCCATTCCTTTGCCACCCATCTCGTCGAAAATGGCGTCGACTTGGAGACCGTTCGCGAGCTGCTCGGCCACGAAAGCCTTGCGACGACGGGCATCTACTTGCAGCTCGCCATGGGACACAAACGCCGCGCCTACGACGAAGCGCACCCGCGCGATCGAATGCCCGATCGGTAGGCGTTCTTCTTCTCCTTCACTGGCCGAGAAATGGGACACGACCCCGGCGCTCCTGGATATAATCCGGCATTAGTGGGGATACGAAGGACCTATGAGCCAGATCGCGGCCCGCTATCCCGTCGCCGTTGCCGTTCTATTGTTGATTTGCTCCAACGCATTCATGACGATAGCATGGTACGGCCACCTAAAGCATACAAAGAGCCCACTGTTCATTGCAATCATCGCAAGCTGGGGAATCGCATTCTTCGAATACTGTTTCCAGGTTCCGGCAAACCGAATTGGCTATACTGCGCTCAGCCTGACGCAGCTGAAGATATTGCAAGAAGTGATCACGCTCGTAGTCTTTACGATCTTCGCGCTTCTCGTCTTCGGTCAAGTCCCGAAATGGAACTATCTCGTCAGCTACGCCCTCATCGTCGGCGCAGTGTACTTTGCTTTCAGAGCATAGCCCGACCACCTGCCCCCTATAGCTCTTCGACCCAGTCCTTCGTGAGGAAGAGCCAGAACGCGAGGCCTGCATACTCTCCGTAGCGTGCGAAGGTCCGCCGGATGGTCGAATCGGCGGCCCGCTTCTTTCCGCTGAGGCGGAGATACGTTGGGCGCGTCCAGGAGTCGAGGACGAGCAGCCGATGCCGCCCGAGCAACTGCATGACGTGAGCCGCGCCGTACGGGCCGATACCAGGTAGCGCCAGAAGCATATCCTCTGCCTCCTCGTCGGAGTGGCGCGCCGGCTCGGTCAGCGATTCGAGGTCGAGCTTTCCGCTAACGACGTCGTTTGCGATGCTCCGCACGTACGGCCCGCGATAGCCCATCCTTGCGACCTCTCGATACCACGATTCGGAAGTTCGAGCCAGCAGCGACGGCTCGGGGAAGGCGCCGCCGCCAAGCTCCACGAGCGCAGTCGTCATGCGGACCGTCGCAGACCACGCGCAGTTTGTCGTGCAGATCGTCTTGATGACGTCTTCGAACACGGTCGGGCTGGCGAGAATACGCCCGGCGCCGCTACTCGCCCATCCAAGGATTTCATCGCCGGAGATCTTTGCGTAAAAGGGTGCAAGATCGTCGTGAAAGCGAAACATCCTCGCAACGAGTGCTCGCACGCGTTCGACGTCGCCACGCGCAAGTCGCGACGGCGATCGTGCGAGGAGCCTGCCGTCGCGTTCTTCAAACGCAAGCTCGACGACGCGGTTCCCGATGCGAAAACGCCGCAGATATCGAAGCGGCGATAGCTCCAGCCTCGCCGGCGGTAAGCGCGCGCAGCCATGGGAATGGATCGTACGGGCGAATGAGATGGGCTCCCCCCCAGCGCCAATCAGGGGAAAATCGCAGAGAACGCTCATGCGACGAGAAACCCTAGCCTGGATTTCCACGCGC
>PMUK01000013.1 GCA_003166915.1 Candidatus Cybelea palsarum | reverse complement strand
CGTAGGCGCGTAGGCGCGTAGGTATCCTTTTCGCGCATACGCCTTTCGAGCGGCTGGCTTGCGGAAGAAGAAGGGCATGACGCGACACGGGATTCTCTGATATCATGCAAATCGTGCTTCCGCAACGTGCGCGCGTCGTGACCGAACCCATCTTCGCCGTGATGGTGCCGATGCAGTCGGATGGTTGCGACGAGTGGCAGATGCCCGAGATTCCGGTCTGGTTTGATTCGGAAGCCGGAGCTCGGGCCTGGGCGCGCGCGATTGGGCGGCAGGTCACCGCGGGATCGCGCGGGTGCTGCGGTGGGCTTTGCACCCAAACCCCCCACTTTGCCCAAAACCATACCTTGCTTGCTTACTTGTGCCGGGAGGCTGCTTGGTCTGGTATACTCCCGAGTATGGGAAACACCGTACACGCCCGACCCGAAGAGCCTTTCACGTTCTTCTTTAATCCGCCAAAAGTCACCACGGCTCACCTAACGGCATACTTTAAGGGTCCCATCGAGATTAGCACGGAGGGGTGCGGAATACGGGTAGGAGGCGGCTACGACTGTACTGGCGTTGTGCCAAAGAAGGCTCCGCCTGGAACCTATAAACTCATGCAGCTAACTGCTAAGGACGGCGGCGTTGAACGTGATCTACCTAAAGAGGCAGAGAACGTCGGTCCGACGTTCCTGATCGTCGAACCCCGGTCCGACTAAGATCGTCTTAGCTAAGAGCCCATGGGTGATCGGGTGAGGGTGGACGGAATACCGTTCGAAGGCGCCGCTGTTCCATACATCGGAGTCTTGGCGTTTCCCGATGCGTGACAATGCAGCTCGGGACGAAACCATCCTGAACGCCGAGATGGCTACGGCGAAAGCGCGCAGTGCATCGATTTTCCCGGCCGCTGCAGCGCTTTTCGTGATCCTCGCGATCAACGCTGCCGTCAATGCTGCTTATCGGGCAGGTAAGCTTGACGAGCTGGAGTTGATCGCGCTATCGGTGGCCGCGGGACTCATGACGTTCGCGGTCGCGATGACACTGCGACGCACTCGCCGGCCAGCGTTTGCAATCGGCGACGCGCGAACGGCGCTTACTCGCATACCGTGGCTCACGGCAATCGTGCTCGCTGCGACCGTAGCGATCGCCGCGGTACAAGGTGCTCTTGGCCCGCATCGTGCCATGTGGTACTTTTGGACAGCCGACGCGGTCATTCTCGTCTCGGTCGCCGAAGAGTTGTTCTTCCGCGGCGCGTTGCAGACTGCGCTCAACGAAACGCGCCTCGGCCGCGCGTCACTGTTCAGCTTGCGCTACGGCACCATCGTCGGAGCGATCGTGTTCGCATGCGCACATTTTACGCTCATCGCAGGTGGCGTCGCCATGCCACGCGTCTGGTTCGAAGTGGGTAGTGCTCTGCCGCTGGGCCTCATCAACGGACTGATCTATCAGCGAACCGGTAACCTTTGGTACGGAATCTTCATCCATGCGGCCGGCAATCTCGCGGGAGCCTGACCGCAGGCGACGACTCGTCTCGATACCCTCGCTCCGGAAGGCCCTCTCAAGGGAGGATCCACTCTTCGTACAATGAGCCCATGCGGTCATGATCGACCAAACTTTCGATCGTGTCAAATGGAATCTGCGCGTTAAGTCGAGAAATCTCGTCGGCACGTCGACGAAACCAATCGCGCGACCAAATACGATGTATCCGCCACCCGAATGATCGAAGAGTCCGGTCCCGAAGCCGGTTGGAAACGCCGCATGCCAAGAGAAGTGCCTACCGATCGCGTACGACGGCGCAGGGCAGCAAAATCTATGGGATAATACAGATGCCGCGAAAACGTCCGGGTCCCGGTCCGGAGCCCATCGTCCGCTCTGGCGTCACCGCACCACGTCGCGAAGATCGTACGCGCTCCAGCCTTCGTTAGGAAGCACTGCTGCAACGATAAACTGATCCGCGCGTGAAACTCCTATGAATAACAACTCACCAAAGGGAAACATCTCTTTGTTCAGCTGATCTCTCACTTTTGGAAAATCAATCTGACTAATATCAGTAATCGCGACAAGGCATGCCGCATACGTGCGAGAGTATTTCTTCCACATATTGTTAAGGTAGGTAACGAGGCTGTCAGTATCAAGTTCCTCCTCCCGCATGCCAAAGCGTTTCAGTTGAAACTCCTGATGAGACCCATTTTTTTCGTCGTAAGTTGATATAACGAAATCAATCTGATGATTTTCCTGTATTCCGCTGGCAAGAGCTTCCATGAACACGTCGTAATTTAATTCCGTGTTCTTCTTTAAAATGTCGGCGTATTTAGGGGTCATGTAGAAGCCAATCATCGTTGGCTCTTGCCACTGCTGTTCGTAAAGGCGGTGCATCATGAGGGCCGCCATCAGCTCGAATGCGATTTTGGTTCCCGGATGGCTATCTAAGAAAGAGGACACGACATCCCTTGAGAAAGTGTGTACAATGTTCTTCATAGCGCTTTCGCTTGCTTAGTTAAGTTGCGCGTTCCTTGAACGCGCATTTCCCGTTGGGGCGCTGATGTCTCTTGACGCGGGCGGACCGGTCAATCTCAAGCCGCGGCCCGTGGAGGGTGCTCCAGCGGAGGCGAAGCAGACTGCTCCTCAGTCACTCTTGCTTGACGGTCAGCAACGGATAACGTCCCTTTATCAAGTCACGCTGCGTGGCAGTGTCGTGGAAACGGTCACGCCAAAAAACAAGAAAGTGAAGCGCTGGTTCTATATCAATATTCGAAAGGCGCTTGATCCCAACCTAGGGCGTGAAGAAGCGATCGTTGGCATTCCCGAGGATCGCATCGTTCGCGCCGATTTCGGGCGCGAAACGATCTTAGAGCGTCGTCACTAAGAATGTCGCCGGCGACGCGCTTGGCCTGGCAACGAGCGACGCGTCGCGCACGCTGCTCACGCGCGTGCGCGTCGTCGTGGTTGCCTTGCTCGCACTGGGAGTCTGGCTGGCCGCGCAGCGCACGGTCGTCGAACTGCTCTTGCTCTATTACAACGGCGTGACGCAGTTCGCGCCCGGCGTCGTGGCGACGTTTATTTGGCGCCGCGTAACCGCCTGGAGCGTAGCAGCTGGGATCGTCATCGGGCTTGCCGTGGCGATCCCATTGGCCGCATTGAATATCTCACCGTGGGGCGTCAACCCCGGCTTCCTCGCGCTCGCCGCCAACGTCGCTACGCTCATCGCCGTTTCGCTGTGTCAATCAGTTTTATAATGCCGGCGGCTTGCAGGCGCTGCCGACGCGCCGGCACGTGGCTACGCCAAAGGGGTAACCCCCAGACGCAAACGGCGATCCCGTCACCTGCGTCAGCGCACCGCTGGTCGCATTGATCGCATAGGCGGAAACATTGTTCGCATAGGCGTTGGTCACATAGGCGAACTTGCCCTTAGGATCGACTGCCACGCCACGGGGATACGTGCCCGCCGCAAACGGCGACCCCGCCACCGGCGTCAGCGCGCCGCTGGTCGCGTTGATGGTATAGGC
>PMUK01000023.1 GCA_003166915.1 Candidatus Cybelea palsarum | reverse complement strand
GCGGAAACATTGTTGGAGCCATCGTTGGGCACATAAGCGAACTTGCTCGTAGGATCGACTGCCACGCCATCGGGGCCGGTGCCCGCCCCAAACGGCGACCCCGCTACCGGCGTCAGCACGCCGCTGGTCGCGTTGATGGTATAGGCAGAAATAGTGTTGTCGACGGAGTTGGCCACATAGGCGAACTTGCCCTTAGGAACGACTGTCACGCCACTGGGAATGCTGCCAGCCCCGNNCCGGACGACGACGTCGGGGCCAACCGCGCTTTGCGCCAGGCTGTGCGTTTGCGAATCGGGGGTTACGCCGGACGGCGTTATCTGCCCTGAAGATCCGGAGCCCGAACAGGCGGCGAAGAGTGCCGCGATCCCTAGCGCCGACAACGTTCGAACGACGAAGTGACTCTGCTGCATATGAGAAGCTCCTTGCATCTGAGCCCGCGGGAAAAAAAACAAACACAGCATAGTACGAACCATTGCGAACATCGCCAGACAGGTCCTCGGTCTGTTTGTGACCAAAAGGTGGCCGAGAGGATTCCTGCCTGACGATTCGGCTTCGCACGGCTTTGGGACGATTTTCACAATATCGCCTTGATGGGCGGCAAGCGTGAATAGCTAAGCCTATAGCATCGCACGCGGGTCCGCTTTAAAAGGCGGGCTCATTCCTTCTTGGGCAAGACGAACAACTTGATCGGCAAACCGGCCTGTTTTCGGTGCCAAGACCTGCCAGGAATTTGAACCCCACAAGGCCTTGCAACGGTCCAGGAAGCGCCGGAACTTATCTGGACGACTTTCACGATCATGTTACGGCGTCCGAACGAGTCCTGCGGCCTAAATCCGTCTTACTCGTAGCTTGACCACCTAAGTCGGCTCGCAAAAGTATGGTCCAACCGTCGTGATAGTGAGGGTGCAGCTCCTTGGCCACCTTAATGCACCGGTTTATGACGTTGTAGTGGGTGAGTTGATACCGCCTGGAGGCACGAAACCTCTCGTGCCTGTGCCGAAGCTCAAGAGCGCCACCTACAAGGAATTAAAAGTACTGTCAGGTCAGATTACCCAAAAGCCATCCCTTGCATCGCCGGGAGAACAACCCTAGAGTCATGCCGAATAAGGTCTAGGATGCAATTTCAATGTCATTATGAACTCGACCAAAGGCCTGATCGGGAACTCGTAAATCTCTACCAAGAGTTTTATCGCTTCATCCGGACGGCAATCGGTGACACCTCT
Source organism: Candidatus Cybelea palsarum (assembly GCA_003166915.1). GTDB lineage: Bacteria > Vulcanimicrobiota > Vulcanimicrobiia > Vulcanimicrobiales > Vulcanimicrobiaceae > Cybelea > Cybelea palsarum. Next base: position 3,479 of record PMUK01000023.1, on the reverse strand, counting down.
AACGTTCGCTTAGATGCTGATGGCTTTCCCGATGGCGTGCATTACTTCTTATTGTACGCTGCCGCGCTCATTCATGGAGCAGCAGACGCTGCACTCACGCTCACGCTTCACAATCTTGGTCGCGAGGCCCGTATTATTGGACGTCAAGTCTTTGAGTATTGGATTCGCGCGGGATTTTATGCGAACAACCCGGCTGAAGCCAAAGCTCTCCTGTTGTCGACTCCGTTTGCCGAGCGAGAGATCCTGGACGAACTGGGCTATGATAAGACACTTGACCGATATAAGGAACTCGACAAGGACTCCAATGAAATCTTGTCAAGGTTTCCGAAGTTTAAAGTCCACCGAGAACCAAAGCTTCGAAGGCTCGTCGGAGACAAACACGATCCGGTAGCGACGAAGTTTTATGCATTTCTTTACCGGATTCCCAGTCAGACCATCCACGCTGCCGGGGGTGGAATAGGCTCGGTGATGCGTGAGGAAGGCGTTGCCTTTGATAGCCGCGAGGTGAATCCGAACATCGGACTTCACATTGAGGCTTGGATTGTTCTTCAGTTCCTGACATTGATAAACGATAAGCTCAATCTGGGGGTCGATGGCAAGCTAGCTGAGCTGACGGCCAGACTGGAAGCCATTCGCACTCGGCTCGGCGATGAGTTCGGGTCCTCATTTTCCTCCTGACGACCTAAATGAAGAATCGGTCACGAGGGTTCCCAATGTGAACGAATCGCAAATCCTGAATTTCGTCGGCCTGGTTAGGGCTTACGTCGAGGCCTATGAAGAGCGGATGCCCGCTGCCCTCGACGGCGAGAGCCGGAAGCTCTGGGCGTCGCGGCCGCTTGCACACGAGTACGGCGTCGCTCTTCGCTTTGCGCAGGAGTTGCCCGTCGCCCGAGGGCGCTACGCTCTTGCAACGATCGAAGAGCTCGTCGACGATGTATTGAAGGTCGTTCTTCAAAACCCAGACTCGCTGGAGTCCGAGGTGCGGCATCTCGCTGCAGTCTTGAATTACGACCTTAGAACGCGCATGTACTTTCCGTTAAATGGAGTGGGCCTCCTCGGCGAAGAGTACGACATCGGCGCGGTTAGACTCGTTCGAATGGACGACGAAGCCTTTGAAGAGCGGATTATCGCGCGCAATGCCGAGATATTCAAAGAAAACCCAAATTTCGATGAGGCGGAAGCGCAGATGATGGTAGAGAGTGCGCGAGAGCGCCTCAGGTCTTTGCGCGGAAGAGTTTGTGCAGAGATCACGACGTCGATGGATATTCCGCGAACGGAAGCCTTAGCGCGAAAGCAGCTCGCGACGCTTTGCGACTACCTCCAGTTTCTTTCGTCCCTGTTTGTTGCGCACGACAAAACGCTAAAGATCTCCTGGGCAACGGATATCGGCGCCGAATGGCGGCACGCTTTTGCGATATCTGACGGTCCAGGCAAGCGTTCGACCAGTTTTGCAGAGCGGACCAGCACCGGCCCGTCCTTTGTTATCGGCGAGGCCGTCACCGCTAAAGTCGAAGAGTTCGAACTCCGAAGAATTGCCGATCTGGTAGGGCGGAGTCCTAATACCGAGTACGACGAGATGCTTCAGCGTTCCGTGCGATGGTTTGCAAAAGGCGAACGCGAAGAAGACCCGGATGATCGCAAGCTCTCGTACGTTACGGCGGTCGATCTCTTCTTTTCGCAGCGCGGCCGCGGATCTACCAGCCGCATTTGCAGGGGCTTCGCATTCGCCCTGGCCGAGCGTGAGGACGCTATACCGCAGCTCGCAAGGTATATGTTCCATGCGTTTGCGTCGCGCAGCGAGACTTCGCATGAGGGGCGCCTAGAAGTCCTGACAGACGAGAATCTGGACACGTTGCGGTGGCTCGTGCGAAATACCATTTTATCGATGCTCCGTCGACTGCTTGCGACGAAGAAGGACATTCGGCGATGGGTCGGCGAGCGTGAAGCGGCTTTGGCGGAAACAATTCGCGTTGCCCTTCGCGAAGCAACGGACGCGCGCCGGGTCGAAGCAGAGCGGTGCATGCTGGTGATTGCCGACGTATTAGCTCGTCTCTCTGACGCCGGATTATTTGACGATGCGCGAGGGCTATCCGCTCGCGCGCTAGTGAAAGTCCTGCGCGACGGAGCCAGAGTCGGTGGCGTTTGGGTCGCCGATGTGTGCCCCTTTGCAAAGCAAATGGCCGGTGCGAATGATTCCATTACGGTTCCTTTAGAGAGCGACGGCGCAACGAAGAGGCAGGCGACGATTTATCTCAATACCGTGATTCGGGTTTTAGGCGGCTTGCGTTGGATCCGAGGGGCATTTGACGCAGGGAATGACAAGGAAAACATTGCGCGCCATAAGCTAAGCTACTAGGCCTCTCGATCGCACCTCCAGGTCAGCCGTCCAGCAGTAGAGCTTGCGCCCGCTCTTCTAACGGCCATCTAACGGATTCCGCAAAACTCGTCGGGATTCGAAGGGACTAACAGGGACAAAAAAAACCGAAAATCCATACAAGAAAGGACTGTCCGGTATTCGACGGGAGCGGCCGGGACCCCGATACGCGGGTTCGATCCCCGTTGGGCGCTACAAAAAAGCCCTCGCCAGTTCTCCATCGAATGGCGGTCCGAGGTCCTCACGTTTACTAGGTCGTTCACGGGCGGCCGTCTTGCGTCGCGCGTCAAATATATGGCAACAGGTCAAAATACTCGTCATCTTCGTTCTTTCCGCCATAGCCTTTGCCGACCGAGCTGGTGGTTTGAACAAAGCGGATTTCACGGATCCATTTGACCATCTTGAAGCCAAGCTGATTTTCGACACGAAGGCGTAATGGCGCGCCGTGAATTTTGGGAAGCGCCACGTCGTTCATCTCGTAGGCTAGCAGGCACTCGGGCTTGACGATGTCTTCGAGACGCTGCGTATCGTAGTAGACGCCGCCGAAAATGCCATCGCCGAACGAAATAAACTCAACGGCGCGCGCGGTTGGCATCGGCTTAACGAGGTCAATAAGGCGCATCATCGAGATGCCGCCCCATTGTGCGATCCCGCTCCAGCCTTGGATGCAATGATGCAACGCGATGTGCTCGTCGTGTCCCATCGCCCGCAGATCGTCCAGGCTCAAATCGACGGGATTGGCGACGCAGCCGCTGACGCGCAGCCGGTATTCGCGGAAGTCGCCTTCGGCAAGCCGATTCCATTCATCGGAATCTGGCATCTTGCCGTTCGGCCAGAAGTATGGCGAAATGTCGCTACGCGTATGGCGCTCCGCCGGATCGAAGCGCTTCGATGCGCTCAGTCGCAGTTCGAGAGGCAAGATCAGCGTCTTGTGCAGGCGTTGAATCGCACGGGGATATCGCCAAGCGACGACGTGCGCCGCGATCCAGGATCCAACCACGACGGCAAGGCCGATTCAGCCGAGGACCAGTCCGATTGGACGTGTGTTGTCGGTACCGAGAACGATATGCTTGAAGTTCCGTTGCGCTCCGGTCGAGAGAACGAG
>PMUK01000075.1 GCA_003166915.1 Candidatus Cybelea palsarum | reverse complement strand
CTTCGACGAGATCGAAGCCGAGCTCGCCAACCCTGCGGGTGGCTTCGACCAAGCGCGCTATACCGCGCTCATAAGAGAGCGCGGGCAACTCGAGCCTCCGGTTCAAACGCACCGGCAGATCTGCGAACTCCGCGCTGCGATCAATGCCAACGAAGCGCTTGCGCGATTGGAAGCGGGCGAGCTGCGTGATCTGGCGCTTGAAGAGAACCGCGCCCTGATTGACCGCACCGCCGCGCTCGAAGAAGAGTTGGCGGCGTTGATGGTGCCGCAGGACCCCGACGATTCCAAGGACGTCTTCGTGGAAATCCGCGCCGGTACGGGGGGCGATGAAGCCGCGATCTTTGCCGGCGATCTCGCGCGCATGTATATGCGCTTTGCCGAATCGGCGGGAATGAAGGTCGAACTCGTTTCGGAGAGCTTGAGCGACGCGGGCGGCTATAAAGAGATCGTCTTTACGGTCAACGGAAATCAGCCGTATCGTGTATTGAAGCACGAATCGGGAGTGCACCGCGTTCAACGCGTTCCCGCTACCGAAGCACAGGGTCGCATTCATACGAGCACCGCGACGGTCGCCGTCTTGCCGCAAGTCGAGAACGACGTGGAGGTGGAGATTAGGCCGTCGGATCTCCAGGTCGACACGTATAAGGCCTCAGGCGCCGGCGGCCAGCACGTCAATAAGACCGAATCGGCCATTCGCATTACGCACGTCCCGACGGGAATTATCGTTGCGTCGCAGCAGGAGCGCTCGCAGACGCAAAACCGCGAAAAGGCGATGCAGATGTTGCGCGCCACGCTCTACGACCGCAAACGCCGCGAGCAAGAAGAAGCCGTCGATTCGCTGCGCCGCTCGCAGGTTGGCAGCGGCGAGCGGTCCGAGAAGATTCGCACCTACAACTTTCCGCAGGACCGCGTGACCGATCACCGGATCAACCGCAGCTTCGGAAATATACGAGCGATCGTCGACGGGGATCTCGGACGAATTGCCCAGGAGCTGATCGCCGATCGGCGAGCTCGGCACCTCGCAGGAGAAGCGCAGTAACGAGCGTCGCGCAAACCTTGGCCGAGGGGACGGCACTCTTGCACGACTCCAGCACCTCGCCGCGCGCCGACGCCCTGCTCTTGCTGGCGCACGCGCTGCATCGTGAGCGCGAATGGATCGTCGCTCACGGCGACGCGACGCCGTCGGGAGAAGAAGCCCAAGCATTCGAACGGCTCAGCGCTGCGCGCTCCCGCGGAGTGCCGGTTGCCTATCTGCTCGGAAGCGCCGGCTTCTACGGGCGCGAGTTCCTGGTTGACGAAAACGTCCTCGTCCCACGCCCCGAAACCGAACATCTCGTTGCGGAAGCAATTGCCTTCATCGGAAACCGGCCTTTGCGCGTTTTCGACGTCGGCACCGGCTCCGGCGCAATCGCTTGCACGATCGCCTCCGAAACGCACGCGACGGTGCACGGAACCGATATCTCGTCTTCCGCCGTCGCGATCGCGAACGAAAACGCTCGCCGCTTAGGCGTAGCGGATCGCTGTCGTTTCTACGTCGGCGACCTGACGGAGCCGGTCAGAGCGCAGCGCTTCGATCTCATCGTCGCAAACCTGCCCTACGTTCCGACGGCCGAGATTCCCAGTAAACCCGATCCAATCACTTACGAACCGCGCGAGGCTCTCGACGGCGGCCCCGACGGTCTAAGCCTTTATCGGCGTCTCCTCACCGAGTTGCCGGCGTTCCTCGCCGCAAACGCCATGGTTTTACTGGAAGCGGCCCCACCAATAATCGAGAGACTCTGCGACCTGACGCGCAATTCTCTCCCCCACTTCACCATCGCGGTTTGCAATGATTACGCCGGCCTGCCCCGGTACATCAAAGCGAAGGGACCCGATGGACTGCTCGGGTCCCAAAGCCCGTCAATAGGTCTGGGGCCTGGGCGGGTAGAATAAGAACTTCCCGAGATGGCGAAGTACATATTCTTCACCGGGGGTGTTGTGAGTTCGCTCGGCAAGGGCATCACCGCCGCCTCCCTCGGACGGCTGCTCAAAGCGCGCGGTTTCAGCGTCTCCATTCAAAAGCTCGATCCGTACATCAACGTCGACGCCGGTACGATGAACCCGTATCAGCACGGCGAGGTTTTCGTGACCGAAGATGGCGCGGAGACGGACCTCGACCTTGGCCACTACGAGCGCTTCATCGACGAGAACCTTCAGCGGACTAATAACGTGACGACCGGTCAGATCTACAGCTCCGTTATCGAAAAGGAGCGGCGCGGCGATTATCTGGGCGCGACGGTGCAAGTAATTCCCCACATCACCAACGAGATCAAGGCGCACATCAAACGGGTCGCCGAGGCCAGTCGTGCGGACGTTTTCATCGTCGAGGTCGGCGGAACGGTCGGCGATATCGAATCCCTGCCGTTCCTGGAAGCGATTCGCCAGATGCGGTACGACGTTGGGGACGAAAACGTCATGTACGTCCATCTGACGCTGGTTCCGCATCTCGGTGCGGCCGACGAACTCAAGACCAAGCCGACACAGCACTCGGTGCGCGAGCTGCGTGGAATCGGAATCTCGCCCGACGCCATCGTCTGCCGCACGCAATCGGCACTGCCGATGCCGCTGGAGTTGAAGGAGAAGATCGCGCTCTTCTGCGACGTTCCGCCCAGCGCGGTCGTTCAGAACGGCGACGCGCGCACGATCTATCAGGTTCCGCTCAATCTCGAGGCCGAGGGTCTGGCGCAGGCCGCGATCCGCAAGCTGAACCTTCCGGCAACGCGGCCATCCCTCAATGATTGGGTTGCGATCGCGGACCGTCTGCTTCATCCGGAGCATCACATCACGATCGCGTTGATCGGCAAGTACGTCGAACTGAAAGACGCCTACATCTCGATTAATGAGGCGCTCGCGCACGCGGGAGTCTTCTACCATGCGTCGGTCGAGATCAAGCGAATCGATTCGGAGCTGGTCGAGAAAGAGGGCACCGACGTGCTGCGTGGCGCGCATGGAGTGCTCGTGGCTCCGGGCTTCGGAGCGCGCGGCGTCAATGGAAAGCTGCGGGCCATTCGCTACGTGCGCGAGCACAAGATTCCGTTTCTGGGCATCTGCTACGGGATGCAGCTCGCCTGCGTGGAATTTGCGAGAAATGTTTGCGAGCTGCCCGAAGCCATGACGAGCGAAGTGGACGAGACAACCGTCGATCCCGTCATCGACTTCATGCCCGATCAGCGCAACTTGGAGATGTACGGCGGCACGATGCGGCTGGGCACGTACGCCTGCACGTTACAGGAAGGCAGCCAGGCTGCGCGAGCCTACGGAACGCTCGAGATCAGCGAACGGCACCGTCACCGGTATGAGTTCAACAACCGCTACCGGCCGATCTTCGAAGAGCATGGGATGCGCTTTAGCGGCCATCACACGATCGGCAAGACGCGTCTGGTCGAAGTCGTCGAGCTGCCGCCCGAAATGCACCCATGGTTCGTTGCGACGCAGGCCCATCCGGAGTTCAAGTCTCGCCCCAACCGGCCGGCACCGCTCTATCGCGACTTCATCGGTGCGGCGCTGGCGCACCAAGAACGGATCGCTGGAAAGGCGAGTCTTCGTGAGGCAGCGACCTGGACCCAGGCCTAATCACTGCCGTCGTTCTCACCCGCGACGAAGAGCGTAATCTGCCACGTGCCCTCACTAGCCTGCCTCGCGCAATCCACGTGTTCGTGCTCGACGCGTACTCGCGAGATCACACGGTGCAGTTCGCGCGCGGGGCCGGCGCCGTCGTCGTGCAGCGTGAATGGACCGATTTCGTCGATGCGCGCCGCTTCGCACTCGCCTCGGTCCGGACGCCTTGGGCGCTGATGCTCGATGCCGACGAAGCACTCGACGACGTGCTCTGCGACGCGATCTGCGAAGCCTCCGACGATGTCGACGGATATAACGTGCGTCGCACGACGTATTTCTGCGGCCACCCGATGCGCATGTGGCGCGACGAGCCGCTGTTGCGTCTCTTTCGCACCGACCGCGTGACCCTCAAAGCCAACCCGGCCGCATCGGCCGATGCGCTTTTGCATGAAGCGTGGGCTTGCGAAGGCTCAGTCCGCGAACTGCGCGGCACGCTGCTGCATTTTTCGTACCCAGACGTGGCGTCCTATCGAGCCAAATACGACCGGTATACCTCGCTGGAAGCGCAGCGGCTGCGCGGCTCGTTTCTCGGATTTATCGGCGCGTGCGCCACGAGCGTCCTGCGGCTGGCGTGGCTGCTGTTGCGCAAAGGTGCGCTGCTCGACGGTCCGCGCGGCTGGTACGTCGCGTACGAATCGGCGATCTATCCGGCGGTTGCGATGGGGAAAGCGCTACTTCAATGAGGCCCGCGCGCGTTGGTCTCGACGCGCGATTGACTCGTCAGCTCTCGGTCGGAATGAAAACCTACGCTCGCGAGCTGGTCGCACGTTTGCCGCGCGTCGCTCCCGAGTTTACCTTCGTGCCGTTCGCTCGTGGGGGAAACTTCGGATGGGACGAGCAGGTGCGGCTGCCACTGGCGATTGCGCGCTCGCGCGTCGAACTGGTCCATTTCCTCTCACAATACGTTCCGGCGGTCGTGCCGGCACGTTTCATCGTGACGATTCACGATTTAATTCACTTGCATTTCCCCGCGCACTTCAAGTCGAAAGTGCGGCCGTACTACGAGACGTTCGTCCGCTGGACGTGCGCGCGGGCGGCCCGCGTGATCACCGACGACGAGCGTACGGTGGAGGATCTCGTGAGTTTTCTCGGCACGCGCCGCTCGAAGATCCGGGTCGTTCCGCTTGGGGTCAGCGAAACGTTCTCCCGCGCGGTCGCGCCGCACGTCGCGCGGCGCCCCTACCTGCTCTATGTCGGGAACCATCGGCGTCACAAGGATCTCGCGACGCTCTTTACGGCGTGGTCGGGGCTGCCGCCGGCTTTGAAGGTCGACCTCTACGTTACGGGCCCCGACGACTTCGGTGGCGAGCTCGAGCGCCGCACCGACCCGACACGCGCAATCGTCGCTTTGGGAGAGATCCGAAGCGATGAACTCGCGTCCTATTACGCGGGCGCGAGGGCGCTCGTGCACCCGTCGTTGCGAGAGGGCTTCGGATTGCCGATGCTGGAGGCGATGGCCGTCGGGTGCCCGGTCCTAGCCTGCGAAGACTCGCTGCCGCGCGTGCTCGAGTCCGCCGCCCTCTCGTTTAAGGCCCGAGACGTCGACGGGCTGCGAACCCTCCTCGAGCAGATACTCACCGACCAGGGTACGCGCGAACGGTCGGTCAACCTAGGGCGCGAGGCCGCGGGCCGGCTTTCCTGGGATCGCTGTGCGCGAGCTACTGCCGACGTCTATCGAGAGGTACTGGAGTAAGCCACTGAAAGTGAAATGGATTTTCGCGTTGCTGCCGCTGTTGCTGCTGGCTGCCGCAACACCGCGCCCGATCGGAATCATCATTAACGGCAACGTACTATCGCTCGATCCCGGACCCCGTTTCGAGCGCAATCTGCTTTACGTTCCCGTCCGCCGCACGATCGAGGCGCTCGGACTGGCGTTCGATCGCTCCGGCAATCGCATCGTGACGCAAATCGGATCGAAGACCGTCGTTCTGACGATTGGCAGCCCAATCGCGCAGGTAGATACTGGCGAGCTCGCGCTGGAAGGACCGCTGCTGGAGATCAAGGACGTCCTCTACGTTCCGTTGCGCTTCTTCACCGACATTCTGGGCGCCCAGGCGCATTTCGACCGGCACACCAACTCGGTCACGATCGTCGCCCAGCTCGTGGGACGCTCCAGCCGCGGCTTGGTTCCGGTTGGAAGCGGCTTCGAACGATTTGGCACCGTCGAGGGAGTTGACGTGCTCTCGGATCCGCCGACGCTGACGCTGGGATATAACGGCGGCATCAAGACGATTAAAATCGGCCCCAATGCGGCCATCGACGTCGAGGACGTCAATGTGGACGTGACCTCACCCGGTGAGCTCGGCGACGTGCGGCCCGGAGACTTCGCGCGAGTCGAGATGCGCAAGGATGGCCGCGTCGAGCGCATCGTGGACGAGTTCGGCTCGAGAAACGGTCGCATCGTGGCAATCGCCGGGAATCAGTTCGTGCTCGATGACGGTCAGGTGATTTCGCCCGGCCGCACGGTGGAGATTTCGCTCAACGGAAAGGGCGCAGGCTTCGGCGATCTGCAACCCAACGATCGGGTCAGCGTTCGCTACAACGTCGAGACCAACGAAGTGCGAGAGATACTCGCCAGCCGGCGAATAGCCACGGTCGCGCAGCGCGTTACGATCGATAGCATCGAGACCGACGTGACTCGTCCGTTGCGTGCGGGAGATACCATTGCGGTGACGATGCACGGAACGCCCGGCGCGGCCGCGACGTTCGACATCGGCTCCGACGTGGCGAATCAAGCGATGCAACAGCGAGCGCCCGGAGTATACGATGGGAGTTACGTCATTCCGCGAGGTGCGAACTTTGACGATGACGCATTGATCGGCCGGCTTGCGTCGGGCAACGACATAGCGCACGCGGCCGCGCCGCAGACGATCTCCGCGTCGAGTACGCCGCCGGGCATTGCCGATTTTGCGCCGAACGCCGGCTCGACGGTCAACAACAATCGGCCGGCCGTCTATGCGAGCTTTGCCGCGGATGCGGTGCCTGTGAATCCGTCGAGCGCGATGCTCTGGGTCGACGGGCGCGACGTCACGTCGGAATGCGTGCGAACCTCGCAGTTCATTCAATACCTGCCGTCATACGAATATCCGAACGGATCGGTGCGAGTTACCGTGCGCGTCTCCGACGAAGCCGGTAATACGACGACGAAATCGTGGAGCTTCACGATCCGGGGTAGAGAATAGGATGTGAACGATGCGGTCGCAAGACCCGACGATCCAGCGTCTGCTATGTGCCAAGCTTACGGCACTTTGGCGTGATAGCTTATACTTTGTCGACGGGAAAGCGAACACTCGCGCCCGGACGACAGCATTGCGCGGTAAGGCACACACGACGAAGGGCATTGATGGACGACTGCATTTTCTGCAAAATCACCGGCGGGGAGGTGCCCGCAAAAACCATCCATCGGGATGACGACGTGATCGCGATCGAGGACCTCAATCCGCAGGCCCCGTCGCACGCGCTCGTCCTCCCCGTTCGGCATCACGCAACGATCGTCGATTTGATGCGGGATGAACCAGCGCTCGCGGCGCGGTTGATCGCCGTCGCTTCGCAGATCGGTCTCGACCTCGGCGGAGAGCAAGGCTTTCGCTTGGTGGTCAATACCGGGGACCACGGAGGCCAAACCGTTGGCCACGTGCACGCCCATGTGTTGGCCGGGCGGCGGATGTCGTGGCCGCCCGGCTGAGGAGAAGCGCCGAGCGCCCCATCGGCGGAAGTGCCGCGCCGAAGCCATAATACGACACTAGAAACGGCGAGCTGGAATTAGCGAGCCCATCTGTTTAGGTGGCGGCGGCTGCATATAAGCCTTGTCACCGCTCGCGTGGTTTTAGTGCGGAGTGCGTCAAGTAAGTTATTGCCCGAGATTTGACGCTATGCCGGAGCTGTGTTACCCTAGCACCAGGCCCTTTCGGGGCCTAATTTTTCGCGTCAACGAGCGCGCCGAGAGGGGGTCGTCAACAGAATGGAAGTTCGCATCGCTCCAGGCGAAACTATTGAGAGCGCGTTGCGCCGTTTCAAGAAGGCCACCCAGAAGGCTGGGATCCTCGCTGAGGCGCGCAAGCACGAGCATTACGAAAAGCCCAGCGTTCGCAAGAAGAAGAAGTCGGCTGCGGCACGCAAGCGCCGCGCCTAGCAAATCCTAACGCGAAGTGGGAACGCTCAAGGACCGAATCTCCGCCGACCTCAAGGACGCAATGCGGGCTCGCGATCAGCTTCGCCTCGATACGCTGCGCTCGGCCCTTTCGGGGTTTATCTACAAGCGCTCTGAAGCCGGTAGCGAGCTCTCCGATGCCGACGAGCGCGACGTCGTTACGCGGCTGGTAAAGCAGCGCGGCGATTCGCTAACGGAGTTCGAAAAAGCCGGGCGCACGGATCTTGCGGAGAAGGAGCGAGCCGAGCGGGAGATTCTGCTCGCATATTTGCCGCCGCAGCGTTCCGCCACAGAAGTGCGCGAGATCGTCCAAAGCGTCCTCGCCGAGTTTCCCCCCGAGTCGCGAAATGCCGGAGCCGTGATGAAGGTCGTGATGCCGCAACTCAAAGGCTTCGCTGACGGCAATCTCGTGCGTCAGATCGTCACCGAAGAGCTGTCCTCCTGACCCTGTCATCCTGACTTAGCCTGCCCTGAGCCTGTCGAAGGGTCGAAGGACGTAACTTCCGCTACCCACCCTAGGTAGCTACCGGCATGAAGGTATTACGGCTGCGGGCATGGCTCTCGTGCGCGCTACTTCTAGGCGGTCTGGCCGGCATTGCCGGTGCTTCCTCGATCGACAGGCCCGTCATCGTCGTTCCGATCACTGGAACCGTCGACGACGGCATGGCCCATCTCGTGGAGCGCTCGGTCGACGAAGCCAACCGTTCCAACGCTCGCGCAATCTTACTGACCGTCAACAGCCCGGGTGGCCTCGTGAGCTCGGCGTTTAGGATTCGCGACGCGCTCTTTAGCGCGCAGGAACCCGTGGATGCCTACGTTTCGCAACGAGCCTACTCCGCCGCGGCGCTGATAACGCTCTCCGCCAATCGCATCATCATGGCTCCGGGTGCGTCCATCGGCGCGGCCGAGCCCGTTGAAGCGGGCGGCACCGTTCCGCCGAGTGACAAGATCGTCTCGGCACTGCGCGGTGAGTTCGAATCGACCGCGGAGCGGACGCATCACAGTCCGCAGATCGCCGGGGCGATGGTCGATAAGAACGCGAGTCTTCCGCAATATAAGCGTTCGGGCATGGTGCTCACCCTTAACACCGACGACGCGGTGCGCGCAGGCGTCGCCGAAGGCACCGCAACGACGTTGGATTCGGCACTCGCCGACCTGAAACTCACGGGAGCGCCGTTGGTAGCGCAATCCTATTCCTTTGGCGAAACGCTCGCGCGCTTCGCGACCGATCCGGTCGTCAGCGGCCTCTTGCTGACGCTGGGAATGCTTGGCCTTTTGATCGAGATGCAAACGTTGCACGGTATCGCCGGCATCATCGGCGTCGGCGCGCTCGCGCTCTTTTTCGGAAGCCACGTCTATGCCGGGTTCTCCAATGACTTCGTCGTCGCGCTGGCCGTGATCGGACTCATCGGCATTCTCTGGGAGCTGCACGTCGTTCCCGGCCACGGTCTCCCCGGAATCTTGGGGGCCGGTGCGCTCTTGGTGGCCGTCTTGCTGGCCTTCGGCTTACCGTTTCTCTTCGTCGGCGTCGAAACGATCGCGACGGCGATCGTCCTTACGGTTATTGGGTTCACGTTGACGGTACGGGCCGTCCCTCAGAACGCGTGGGCGCAACGGCTGGCGCTCTCTGCGGCCCAAGGGCCGGAGTACGTCACGAGCACCGATTTCGGTGCGTTACGCGGGCGAGCGGGAACGGCGACGAGTTTTCTTCGGCCCGCCGGCATCGCTTCGATTGACGGACGGCGAATCGACGTCCTCACCGCCGGCGAGTTCATCGCCGCCGGTACCCCGATTCGGGTAGTGCGCGTCGAAGGCGCTCGGATTTTCGTTGAGCCACTTGTTTCGTAAGGAGCACACATGATTGCCGTCAGCGGCGCCGTCGTCATCTTTCTCGTCGTCATCGCGTTTTTCGCGTTCCTGTATTATTTTCCGATCGGCCTTTGGATTCGAACCATCGCGGCGGGCGTTCCGCTCGGCATTATCGCTTTGGTGAGAATGCGTCTAATCGGCATCCCGCCCAGCGTGATCGTCACCAACTACGTGCGAGCACGCAAGGCGGGTCTCGATCTCACGGTCGATCAGATGCAATCGCACTTTCTGGCCGGCGGAAACGTCGAGAACGTGACGCTGGCCATGATCGCCGCGCAACGCGCCCAGATTCCCTTGGAATGGCAGCGCGCGGCGGCAATCGACTTGGCCGGGCGCAACGTGCTCGAGGCGCTGCAAACCTCGGTGACACCACGAGTCATCGAGACGCCGACCTTTCAGGGCGTCGCCCAGAACGGAATCCAGCTCAACGTCAAAGCGCGGATCACGGTGCGAAGCAACCTGGACCGGTACGTCGGCGGCGCCGGCGAGCCGACGATCATCGCGCGCGTCGGCGAGGGAGTGGTCTCGGCAGTCGGCGCTGCGATCGATCACAAGGAAGTTCTCGAGTACCCCGATCGGATCAGTAAGGCCGTCCTTGCCAAGGGGCTCGACGCCGGAACGGCATTCGAAATCGTTTCCATCGACATCGCCGACGTGGACGTCGGCAAGAATATCGGTGCCGAACTGCAGACGAGTCAGGCCGAGGCCGATCGCCGGATCGCGCAGGCAAAAGCGGCAGAGCGGCAATATGCGGCACAGGCCGCCGAGCAGGAACAGAAGGCCGAGACGCAAGCGATGCGCGCAAAGGTCGTTGAAGCCGAGGCCACGATTCCCCAAGCGATCGCCCAAGCGTTTCGCAGCGGCAATCTCGGCGTCATGGATTATTATCGACTCAAGAACGTTCAGGCGGATACCGAGATGCGCTCCTCGATCGGTGCCTCGACTGAAGCGGCGACCGACTCGCAGCAACAGCCTCCGCCGCTCACGGGTCCGGCCAACAAGTAGGCCGCCGCGATGCGCGACGTCGGCATCCTCGTCTGGGTGGTGCTCTTGGTGATCGGCGTGATCGGGAGCATGGTTTCCAGCGCGCGGCGTCAGGTCGCAGCCGGGGCACAAGCGCCGCGCCCGCAACGACCGCCGGCCCCCGCGGCCACGGCCCAGCAGCGGCTCGCCCAAGCGCTACAGGCTCGGGTGCAGGCCCCCGCCTCCTCTCCGCGGCCGCCGCAGCCTCGTCCGGCTCCGCCCCGCCCGGTATCTGCCCCGCACAGCGAGCCTCCGGCCGTGCCCCCGGCGCACAGGGCTCGGCAGCGCTCCTTCTTTGGGACCAGACCCGAGTTGGTCCGGGCGGTCATCGCTGCGGAAGTGCTCGGAAAGCCCCGGGGCTTACATGACGAATATCGGTAGGGTTGACCGCACAACGATCCATTGATTTGCAGAAGCTCTCCGACCGCGTGCGCCTCTTTGGAGAGTACGATCGCAATCTTTCCGCTATTGAAGCGACGCTGGGCGTTGCGGTCCATGCCGACGGCGACCGTTTGCTGCTTGCCGGCGACGACGCTGCGGTAACGCGCGCCGAAAACGTCGTGCGGCGCGTGCTCGACGCGGCGGTCGGGGGCGCTCACATAACGCCGGACGACGTCGCATTGGCGCTCTCGGACTCGGCAACGCACCATGCGGCCGTCGCGCTGCCGACGACGCTGTTGCGAACGGAACGTGGACGCGAGGTGCGACCGCGGACGCCCGGGCAGCGTCAGTTCGTGCGCGCGATCGAGGAATCGACGCTTACCATCGGGATCGGTCCGGCCGGCACCGGAAAGACCTATCTTGCCATTGTCATGGCGGTCCGGGCGCTCAAGCGCCGGGAAGCCTCGCGGGTGATTCTCTCGCGGCCCGCGGTCGAAGCCGGCGAGCGTCTGGGCTTTCTTCCCGGCGACCTGCGCGAAAAGGTCGACCCTTACATGCGCCCGCTCTTCGATGCGCTGAGCGAGCTGGTCGACGACTCGCTCGTCGGCAAATACATGGAACGTGGCACGCTGGAAGTGGCACCGCTGGCCTACATGCGCGGACGAACGCTCTCCGACGCGTTCGTGATCCTCGACGAGGCGCAGAACGCGACCGAGGACCAGATAAAGATGTTTCTTACGCGCCTTGGCAGCGGCTCGAAGATGGTCGTAACCGGAGACGTAACGCAAATCGATCTTCCCGCGGGGCAGCGCAGCGGCCTTCGAACGGCTGCGGCTCGGCTGCGCGACATCGAAGACGTCAGCGTGGTGGAGCTCGGCGACCTCGACATCGTTCGTCATCCGCTCGTGGCGCGAATCGTCCGCGCATATGCAAGTGATCCACTACCGAAATGACGTGCGCCGCAGCGGCGTGGACGGGCGGGCGCTGGTCTCCACCGCCAAGCGTTTGCTCTGCGCGATGGAAGAGTCCGGCGCGCTATCGCTGACGTTGATCGGTGACGAAGCAATACGCGTGCTCAACCGCGATTATCGAGGGAAGGATTTGCCCACCGACGTTCTGAGCTTTCCGATGGACGGGCCCGGGACGCCCATGGCCGGCGAGCGCCTCTTGGGCGACGTCGTGATCTCCGTCGATAGCGCGCGGCGTCAGGCGGCGGAGTATGACGCCTCCCTTCAGCGTGAAATTTATCGACTGCTGATTCACGGGCTGCTGCATCTCATGGGCCACGATCACGTGCTCGCCGAGCAACGGCGCGCGATGGAACGTGAGGAACGGCGGCTGGCTGAAGCTATCGCACTGCCATGGCCGTACGACTCCAAACGCTGATGCATCAGCCTGCCGACGAGCGAGGAAAACGCGAACCGCACTATCTTCCCGTCGATCGTAGCCGGTTTTTCCGCTCGTTTCATCATGCCTTCGAAGGAATAATGTACGCGACGCGCACGCAGCCGAACATGCGCGTGCACTTTCTCATTGCGGCTCTCGTGCTCGTTACGACGCTCGTCTTGCGCTTGGATCGGGTCTACGTCATTGCGACGGTGGGGTTGATTGCGCTCGTGCTCAGCATGGAGCTGATGAACACCGCGATCGAGTCGATCGTCGACTTGCTGACCGTCGCCCACCATCCGCTGGCCAAGAGCGCCAAAGATGCGGCCGCGGGCGCGGTGCTCGTTGCCGCGATCGGCGCTGCGCTGGCCGCATATTTGATCCTTTATCAAGGGCTCATGAGCGGTGAGGCTCGCGTCTTTGTCGCCGTGAAGGCCGTGCCCGCCAACGTGGCGCTCATCGTGCTGGCGGTCGTAGCCATCGCTACGATTTTCGCCAAGGCCTGGGTCGGTCGCGGCTCGGCTCTCCAGGGGGGAGCGGTATCGGGACACGCGGCGTTGGCGTTTGCCGTAGCGACGATGCTCTCGTTCTTTTACCAGAAACCGCTCGCCGCTATCCTGGCCTATTTCGTCGCCTTCTTAGTCGCCCAGAGCCGCGTGGAGGCGCAGATTCACCGCCCCTTCGAGGTCTTTTGGGGAGCCGTACTCGGCACGCTCGTCGCCTTGGCGATCTACGTGCTGGTGCGGCCTCACGTTGTGTTATAATGGCGCCGACTTGAACACGGACCCCGGTCGAAGTACCCCCGAAGGCCTGCCGTACGAGCTCATCGCGCTGGTCGTACTCGTCCTCCTCGCGGCCTTCTTTGCGGCTTCGGAGGCGGCCCTGGTCTCGATCTCGCGGTTGCGCGCCCGAGCGATCGCCGACCGGCGCGTGCGCGGTTCGAGCAATCTCCAGGATCTCGTCGAGGATAAGAACCGCTTTTTGACATCGGTGCTCGTCGGCAACACGATCGTGCTGCTAGCGGCCGATTCGCTTGCAACCTACATCGCGATTTCGCTGGGTCTTCCGTCGGCGGTGGTGCTTTCGACCCTCGTGATGACGGTCGTCTTTCTGCTCGTCGGAGAGATCATCCCGAAGACGATCGTGACCGGCGATTCTGAGCGTTGGGCGCTTCGACTCGCGCCTCCGATGCGGTACGCCTCATACGTGCTCGCGCCGATCGCGCGGACGTTTCAGGTCGCGACCGACCTCATTCTCAAGGCGCTGCGCATCAAGCACGCGCAGCATATATACGTCACCGAAGAAGATATCCGGGTGCTGGTCAATGTGGGCGCGGAACAGCGGGTGATCGAAGAGCAGGAACGCCAGCTCATTCACTCGGTAATGGAGTTCGGCGATACGATCGTGCGTGAAGTGATGAAGCCGCGCCCGGAGATGATCGCCGTTTCGATCGACGACTCCCCGCGGCGCGTGCTCGACGTCGTCACTGCCGAGGGTTATTCGAAGCTGCCCGTCTATCAAGAATCGAAAGACGATATCGTCGGCGTGATTCACGACCGCGAGCTCTTGGTTGCGCTCGCAAACGGCTCGCTCGCTCACGCCAGCGTTCGCTCGCTGATGCGCCTGGCAGTGCACGTCCCGGAGACGAAGAAAATCGCCGAGCTCCTACGAGAGATGCAGCGAGATAAGTTTTCGCTCGCGATTGTCGTGGACGAATACGGCGGCACCGCGGGTCTGGTGACGATGGAAGACCTATTGGAGGAGATCGTCGGAGAGATTCGGGACGAGCACGACGCCGACGAGCAAGAACCGATCTCGGTGGTCTCGGAGTGTGAAGCGGTCGTCGAAGCGGGCACGAATATCGAAGATGTCAATGCGAGGCTCGGAACCGAGCTTCCGACTGAGGATTTCGAGACGATCGGCGGCTACACGGTCGGCCTCTTCGGGCGGCTTCCCAACGAAGGGGAAGAGATCGTCGCGGATGACCACACGCGCTTGCGCGTCGATCGAACGCGCGGCCGTCGCATCCTCGCGGTTCGCGTCTATACCGACGGCAGCATTACGCAACCGCAACAATCGGAGGATTCTGACGCCGCCGCGCGCTTATAAGACTCGCGGCATCGTTCTTCGCCGGCGCCAGCTCTCCGAAGCCGATCGCATCGTGACGATTTTTACGCGCGAGCGCGGCAAGCTCGACGCGGTCGCGAAGGGAGTTCGCCGCATGCGTAGCCATTTGGCGGGGCGGCTGGAGCTCGCCAACGAGTGCGCCTTCTTGATGCACCGCGGCCGGACGCTGGACGTCATCGTTTCGGCCGAGACGCTCTCGGCGCCGTGGCCCACGCTGGTCGAACCGGATCGCTACGCAGTCGTCTCCCTCATGGCCGAAACGATCGACGCATTCTGCGAACCCGAGCTTGCGCTCCCCGAAGTGTACGATCTGCTTGCCCGCGCCATCGGGTCGATCGCCGCTTGCGCCGATCCCCGGGCTCTGCTGCCCCGCTTTTCGCTTCGTCTGCTCGACATGCTCGGCCTCGCCCCGCCGCTCGACTGCTGTGTGCGCTGCGGTTCCGCGTTGCCCTCCGGTAGCGCGTGGCTCGATGCGGAGGCCGGTGGATTCACTGACGGTGCGTGCCGCGAACGCTGGCGCGACCTGGTGGAGTTAACGGCGGCGGACCTCGTGAATCTACGCGCGTTGGCCGTGCCCAAAGGCAGCGGCCCGGCCGCCGCCCTGCATGCGACGCCGGCGGCGGCGCATGCGGTCGCGGAGTTGGTCGCTCATCATTTGGGCCGGCGCCCCAAGGCCGTCGCCTATCTCGCCAGCCTCGGAGCATGATTATGGCGCTGGATGTGGGCAGCAAGCGCATCGGCATCGCCGTTTCGGATCCGAGCGCGACGTTCGCACTTCCGATCGCCACGATCGACCGGACGAACCGGCGCGAGGACCTTGCGAGACTTAAAGAGCTGGTCGATTCCTACGGCGTCGACGAGCTGGTCGTGGGAGATCCCTTGACGCTCGCCGGAGATCGAGGGATCGCGGCGCGCGAGATGGATTCGTTCGTCGAGAAGCTTCGCGAGGTTTTCGCGGGTACGATTCACCGCGTGGACGAGCGTCTCACGACCGCCCAGGCGACGAAAACTCTAATCGCAGCCGATGTCTCCCGGAAAAAGCGCCGGACGATCGTGGACCGGATGGCGGCCGCGTTGATCCTCGAATTGTTTCTCGCGCGACGCCCAAACGAGCCCAGCGCGTGAGCTTCTTCGCGCGTTTGGCAACCGGCGTCGCTGCGGTCGTCGTTGCCGCCATTGTTGCCAGCGGCCTTTTTTGGTATGCGGTCGCCGAGGACCGATCTCACCCGCAAGCGTCAGAGCAGCTAGTGGTCCAGACGGGCACGACGTTCGACGAAATCGCCCGCCAGCTCGCAGCCGGTGGAGTCATCGGCAACACCCTGACATTTCGCATTCTCGCGAGATTGCGCGATGAAGATGCGGCGGTGCGGGCCGGGGAGTACCGCTTCGGGCCGCACGTCACGCAGAGCGACGTCCTGCATGCTTTGGTAACCGGCGGCGCGCAAGTTGCCGCGTGGGTGACGATTCCCGAAGGTTTTACCGCCGAGCAGATCGCGGAGCGACTGCAGAGCGACGGGTTCGGCTCTTCGGCAGCGCTTCGAGACGATTTCATACAAGAGACGTTGCTAGTCGACGGCGCTCGCACGAAAAACCTCGAAGGCTTTCTCTTTCCCAGCACCTATTTGATGCCGCTTGGAGCCGCGCCGGAACAGATCGCGGCTCTGCTCACCGGACAGTTTCTCAAGGAGCTGCCTCGCAACGCCGCGTCGCGGGCGCGCGCTCTGCACGTCAGCGTCACGCAAGCAGTAACCGTTGCATCGCTTGTCGAGCGAGAGGCGAAGAGCCAAGCCGACCGTCCGAAAATCGCGGCCGTAATCTACAACCGGCTTCGCCTTGGCATGCCCCTGCAGGTAGACGCTACGATCGAGTACGCGCTGCCGCAACACAAGAGCGCCCTCTCCTTCGCCGATTTACGGATCGACTCGCCCTACAATAGCTACGTCCATGCGGGGCTGCCTCCAACGCCGATCGCCAATCCCGGACTCGCGTCGCTGCAAGCGGCCTTCCATCCCGCCAAGAGCGTGGACCTCTACTACGTCTACTGCGGCAATGGGCGCCACGTCTTCGCCAAGACTTTGGCGGAACATCAAGCCAACGTCGCACGCTGTTTGCAATAGAAGGGAGTTAGGAGATGTCATCCTCCAACGGAGAAAGCGCGATGCCGCACACTCCGCTTGAGCTCAAAGAGGTGCTCTACATCGAGACGAACGAGGGCGCGTCGCTGCCGTTCGAGGTCGTGGGTATCTTAGAAGACCCGCAGGAAAGCATCTC
>PMUK01000089.1 GCA_003166915.1 Candidatus Cybelea palsarum | reverse complement strand
GATTCCCGTTGGCGCTACCAAGAAACGCCGATCTTACGTGGGGTTTTCATTGTCGCAATCTCTTTGGCCCAGCTGCAATCAGAAAAATCGCGCTGACGATAGGTTCCGGCGCGAAGACGGGTTCGGAAAACTATCCCGCTTCCGGCGATGTACTGACGTTCTCACTGTCCGCCGCAACGTCGGTAGCACTAGGTAACCGCCTGCCGCACGTGCTGAATGGTCATCGTGGAAAAGGGGAAGAGTTCGGCCGCCGTCAAACCGCCCAGTCATCTGTCTGGAGAATGTCAGCTTACTTGCGACGCGCGGCTAGGGTAGCAAGGCTTCTCAGCGTTGCCGCGTGCGGGACGCTGGCCGGTCATGCCGTGACGTACCTTCTCCAAGGCCGCACGACGGATGACGGCCACCACGGCTACTTTTCACCGTTGCTGGCGATCGCGATCGCCTCGGTGTTGCTTTGCGGCATCGTCGCAGTGGTGCGGCTGGTAACCCTGCCCCGCAATCGCGCAGTGCGGGAAGCGTCCTCCCTCACCTTTTACGCCACACTCGCGACGCTGCAGGTCGCTGCTTTCGCTGCGCTGGAGTTCTTTGAAGGCAATGCGCCGGACGTTATCGGCTGCGGCATCGAGGCATTGACGGCGCTCGTGGTCGGGGCGTTCGTGTTGTTCTGTATTTCGTTCGCCGAGCGCTACGTTGCACCGGTCCTGACCACGTATTTGCGTCGCACGCGAAACGCGTGCAACGCCATTAGACGATTGCCCGCAAACTTTGTGCAACCGCCTCTGCGGCTTGCGGTTTGCGCCGGCATTTGCCGCTTCAAGCGGCCGCCTCCAATTATCGGTTAAGGCCAAACCGCACACGGCTGGTGCGCCGGTGCGCGGCTTTTCATATCTGCAACCGTTTTGGGAGGTAACTTTTTGGATGAAACGCACGGCTTTTCGTGCGATCCTACCTGGCGCCGCATTCATCTTTATGATGCATTCGGCCGTTCAGGCGCACGTCGTTTGCGGAGACCGCGTGTTTCCCACCACGCTGACCATGGACGATCCTGGAGTGAGCGACGAGGTGTCGCTGCCGACAATCGTGCTAACCCCGACGCCGTCCGCGCAAAGCAACGACTACGGGTACGAATGGGACAAGACCATCACCGAAGATCTGGGCTTTGCCGTCAACGGTGATTATCTCACACAACGCAGTCCAACCAAGAACTTAAGCGGATGGGACAACATCACGGTGACGCTCAAGGATCAGCATCCGTGCATCGAGCGCCATGAGCACGAAGAGCTGACCTGGTCGGTGGGCCTGATCCGCCTGATACCAGGAACCGGTTCGGCGCAACTGCGGAACGGGGGCGTAATCGCGAACGTCGGTAGCACGGCGCCAACGTTCTACTTCGGCAAGGGTCTGGGCGACTTGGCCGCCGGTTATCTGCGCCCCCTTGCGATCACCGGCGAAGTGAGCCGCGTGTTTTCCGATACGCCGAGCGCGAGCCCGAATGCCTGGAGCTACGCGGCGTCGTTGCAATATTCGATGCCCTATCTGCAGCAGAACGTTAAGGCGCTGCACGCGCCGCAGTTCCTGATGCGTATGACGCCGATCATCGAGTTTGCAATGAGCAGCCCGGACGTCGGTTCACCAACCGGGACGATCGCACCCGGCGTACTCTACGACGCCAGTACTTGGCAGCTGGGCGCAGAGGCGATCGTCCCGGCCAACAGGACTACGCGGCAAGTGCAGGGCACCGGTTTCATCATTCAGTTTCACCAGTTTCTCGACGCGTTCTATAAAAGCTGGTTTGGCAAACCTCTCATTGACAGGAATCTTTGGAAATAATGACTGCGCGTCTAATCGCGGCGGCCTTCGTGCTGGCCGAACTGCTTATCGCGCCCGCCGCGGTTCGGGCGCACGCATTCCTCGACCATGCGGATCCGGCCGTGGGCAGCACGGTACCGGCCCCTCCTACGGTAATACACTTGTGGTTCACACAAGAGCTCGAGCCGGCTTTTAGTTGGGTAACGGTCACCGATCGATCGGGAGCCTCCGTGAATGACGGGGCCGCCACTATCGATCCCAGCAATAAATCCGAGCTCACCGTCAAGCTGAAGCCGTTGTCGTCTGGGACGTATACGGTAAAATGGCATGCGCTGTCGGTCGATACGCACACGACCGAAGGCGACTTTACCTTTCAAGTCAAGAGGGGCTGAGCAATCGATCCGCTCTTGATCGCGACGCGCCTACTCCATTATGCGGCGTCCGTATCGCTCGAAGGTACGTTCGTATTCTGGTGTTTGATCGCATGGCCGGCGTTTCACCGAACGAAGGCTTCGCAAACCTTTCAAGCGCGGCTGGATCGACGACTCTTCGCGCTCGCTTGGGCGAGTCTGCTCGTCGCACTCGCGAGCGGCGGTGCTTGGCTTGTCATCGTCGCATCAAATATGAGCGGGATGCCCCTCAGCGCGGTTTTACGGGGCCCTGTCGTTGGCATCGTGTTGATGCAAACGCGCTTCGGTGAAGACTGGGGGCTGCGCGCCGCGCTCGTCGTCGTGTTAGCAGGTTGTCTCGCGGTGCAGGGACTGACTCGTAAGCACGTGGCGGGCTGGATCGGATTGCTGGCTGCCGCGGCGTTCATCGCCTCTTTAGCCTGGGCCGGCCACGGAGCGGCCGCCGAAGATGTGCCGTTTGACGCCATCCATCTGCCCGCCGACATCTTGCATTTGCTCGCTGCAGGCGCCTGGCTCGGTGGGCTTCTGCCGCTGGTGCTGTTGCTCGCTCAAGCACGGGGCGACGTCAGCCCCGAAGCGTTGACAGTCGCTCGAACGGCGACGCTGCGCTTCTCGAAGCTCGGCATCTCGAGCGTAGGAACGTTACTTGCGACGGGTCTCGTGAATACGTGGTTCTTATCCGGCAGCGTTCCGGCGCTCCTCGGCACGCTGTATGGTCAGCTCTTGCTCATCAAAGTGGCGCTGTTCGCCACAATGATTGCCGTCGCGGGTGTCAACCAGCTCCGCCTCACACCGCGCCTTGCGGACGTCGCGAGTGACCGCGCCCTCAGATTGCGTGCGGTTCGGAAACTGGGCCGCAACGCGTCGATCGAGGCGAGTCTCGGCGCCTTCGTACTTGCCGTCGTCGGCATCATCGGTGTTCTGCCACCGGGGCTGCACACTGAGCCACGCTGGCCGCTCCCGTTCCGGCTCGATTTCGGTGAGATTGCAGCCGGCAAGCAGACCGCGCTCGTCATCGCCGCTGTCGCGTTCGTCCTTTGTCTCGCGGCTGCGGCCCTCACTGCCGAAAGAAGACGTTACCGCGAAATGGCCGCTTCCATCGCGTGCATCGTGCTCGTCGGTAGCGTTGGCTGGGTTGCGCTCCGGCCGGGGATCGTGCGCGCGTACCCTACGAGCTTCTACGCCTCGACGCAGCCTTACGCGGCACCATCCATAGCGCGCGGTGCACCGCTTTACGGCGAGAATTGCGCCATGTGCCACGGAGCCACCGGTCGCGGCGACGGCCCACTTGCGGGCAAACTTCCTATTCGTCCGGCCGATTTGACCGAGTCGCACCTGTTCGCGCACAAGGTCGGAGAAATTTTCTGGTGGGTGAGCTATGGGCGTGACAATGGGGTTATGCCAGGCTTCGCCGACAAGCTGAATTCCGACCAGCGGTGGGATCTGATCAACTTCCTGCTGGCACGCGCGGCCGGCGTCCTTACGGAAAAAGTCGGCCCGCAAATCAGCACGACGGCCGCGCCGCCGCTCCCGGATTTCGCCTTCGAACGAAGCGGCGTGCAGAACACCTTGAGTCAGACGCTCAAGAACGGACCGGTCCTGCTCGTCTTGTTCGCGGCGCACGCACCGCGTGCGCGACTCGAGCAATTGGCGAGATTGAAACCGCGACTGGCGCCGGCGGGCTTGCACGTCGTTGCTGTCGCGCTCGATCGATCAACAGCCAACGTCCCTTTGAACGTCGAGGTTTCGGACGATGTTCGGGCCGCGCTTGGCCTGTTTCGATCACGCACGGATGGCGGAGAGACGGAGCTGATGCTCGACCGAGGCGCCAACGTCCGCGCGCGCTGGACGGCAAGCGGAGCACGTGGCCTCGCCGATGCCGTCACCCTGTACCGCGATGCCGTTCGCGTTGCCAGCATCTCGGTGGCAGCTGCGAACCACGCCGGCCACGCCCACTGAAAATCGGCGGGTCATCATGTGCGTTAGCCCAGAGCGTGCAAGAGGGGTACTACAGAAGGGCCTTCAAACGTCCGGTCCGGCCGATTTTCGGGGGTTCTGAAGTTAGTCTGCCGTTCGATCCGGCCCCGGAAATCCGCATCAGCCCGCGATCGAGGCCGAGGCCTCGTTCGGCGTGGTTGCGATCAGACATCAAGCCGACCAACAATGACCTGCGTAAGTCGCCCTTGAACGGACAACACCGCGCTTCGTGCGCTTCGAACCCCTTCGATATCTCCGCGTCGGCTGGAGCCCGGACAATCAGGTCCGACCAAGCTCGCCTGAAGATTCATGCTAAGACGTCTTGCGCGGTGACCATAAGCTGGTCACGCAGCCAGTTGTGTGCCGCGTCGTCTCTTAGGCGAGGGTGCCAAGCCATACGATATTCGATCTTGGGCAACTCTTGAGGCGCGGCCAGGAGGCGGACGTTCGCGACAGGGGCCAGCCGCTTCGCCAGAAGGCGCGCTGTCGTACAGATCATGTTGGTTCGCGAGGCTGCGAGAATCGCTGACAGCTGATAGGGCGAACGGTATTCGACGCGCCGTTCGCATCCGTTGGCTGCCAGGGCGCGTTCGATCCACGGTTGACCACCGTGTTTCCCGATAGTAACGACCGCGTGCCCGTGCTCAACGTAGCGCTTCAGCGTCAGACGCGCCCGAAGAGGATGGTTTTCAGCAACGACGCAAACGAATTCATCGGTGAAGAGCGGCTTGCTTTCGAATGGCTCCGGCGGCTGGACACCGATCAGAGCCAAATGGGTGCGGCCCGCTTCGATGTCGTTGAAGACCCGATCGTTCCAGGGTACGACTTCGATTCGCACGGATGGTGCAGCGCTCGCCATGCGTTCGAGTAACGTCGGAATGAGAACCGACGCGGCGAAATCGGTCGTGGCGATGCAGAGGCGGTCCGTGCTTGTCGCCGGGTCAAACCGATTGCCGCGCACCGCCGCGTCCAAACGCGGTAGCAGAGCTTGCAGGTCGACGAGCAACTGATCGCCGCGAGGGGTGCGTTCGTACGCGGCGCCGGAGCGGACGAGAAGTTCGTCGTCAAGTGCGCTTCGGAGGCGCCCTAGTGCTCGACTCATCGCCGACTGGCTCATGTCGCAGCGTTGCGCAGCACGCGTCACGTGGCGCTCGTCAAGGAGCGCATAGAGCGGCCAAACGAGGCTTAGGTCTAGCTTTCGGATATGCGGAAATGGCATGGTCGTCATCGCAAACGTGCATTCCGCGAAAGGTGTGCCTCCGCCTATCGCCGGGAAAGACGCCTCTTAGTGACGCGGTGGCAACTACTCTGATCGTGGAAAGCTGTTCTGATGATGAATCGCCCGAACCCTACCGATGCGGCAGCGCTCTCAAGTGTGTTTTGCACGGGGCAGCTCGCCGGCATCATGCTCGCTATAGCAGTCGCCCAAGTGGCAACGGCAAATCTTCCTGAAGAGAGTTGGACATTGCGGCAACAAGCCGACGACGCACTCTTTCGTAAGGTTATGCCGCTCGTATTTGCTTTAAATACCTTGACGTTAGGTATTGCGTTCGCTAGAGCGGAAAAGCAACAGCGGTCCTATTTTGGTGCCGCAGGCCTATTCTTCATTGGCACGGTCGCCGACACTATGTTCGTTAATGTGCCGATCAACGTAACGATTTCGACCTGGACGGCAGGTGATGCGCCAGAAAACTGGAGGCTCGAGCGCGACAAGTGGCTGCAAGGTCACTGGCTCCGAACCGCTTTTGGTGCGTTGTCCTTTGTTCTCTCCGCCGTCGCCATGCAGAGCTAAAACCTTGAAAATATTGGTTGTCGGCGGTACGGGACTGGTTGGCTCGGTCGTTGTTCAGGAATTGTTACACCGGAACGCCGACGTCCGGCTACTCGTGCGCGATGCGAAGACAGCCGCGCCGAGCGGCGTCGACTTCGTCGTTGGCGATTTGCTGGATCCGCCGGCCGTCGAACGTGCGATGAATGGTGCCGACAAGCTGTACCTGCTCAATGCTGTGACACCGGACGAGCTTACGCAGGCACTCATCGTCTTCGATTTGGCAAAGCGGCAGAAGCTCGCGCACGTTGTGTACCATTCCGTGTTTCGCGTTGATGAGTTTCTTGATGTGCCGCACTTTGCATCGAAATTCGCGATCGAGTGCGCGTTTCGCCAATTCAATGTTCCGTGGACGATGCTGCGGCCAAACTACTTCTTTCAGAACGATGCGAGCTTACGCGACTCGTTGACCGTTTCGGGCGTCTATCCACAGCCGCTCGGAGACATGGGCATCTCTGCAGTCGACGTGCGCGATATTGCTGAAGCGGCCGCGATCACGCTAACGACCGAGGGTCATGAGGGTAGGGTTTACAACCTCAATGGCCCGGCGCTCCTAAGCGGGCCCAAAGCGGCGGCAATCTGGAGCGAGGTTCTTGGCCGGACGGTCCGTTACGGCGGCCACGACATGGACGCATTTGAGGCCGGGATGCGCCAGCACGCACCAGCCTGGTCGGCCTTTGACATTCGGATGATGTATCAGGGCTATCTGGAGCGTGGTTTTGCCGCAGAGGCCAATGACGAGGAGGTCTTTGCGGCCCTTTTAGGCCACGCCCCTCGCACGTATGAAGCGTTTGCTCGCGAAACCGCAGCCAGCTGGAAAACATAACGGGTTCAAGCTTTTTTCGAGAGAGGTGATCACATGACGCGCGTACTTTTTGTCGGCCAGGATCCGAAAACGGTGGATTTTTCCGATCCGGCTTTGCAGCCAGGCTTGAACGCGGAGAAGATCCAAGCCGGCATAGATCTCGCGGCAACCAAGATCGCGGAGCGTGGTTGGATCGGGGACCTTTGCATGATCTCGCCCGACGACGCCGGGATAGCCATGCTAGAGAAACAACTCGGCAGCGCAACTTACGATTGCGTGGTAATAGGTGGGGGGATGCGGTTGCCGCCTAAGGGCCTTTTGATTTTCGAGAAAGCCGTGAACGCAATCCACAAGGCCGCCCCGGGCTCCGCCATCGCCTTTAACACCAAGCCCGAAGACACGGCTGATGCAGCAGCCCGCTGGCTGAAATCCGATTAAACTTCAATGTGACGTCTGCGTAACGACCGGGTACAGTGGTAACATGCCAAACTCCGCAAATCCACCACTCCTTAAACCGGATTTTCCGGCACCGACGGAAGGCTTTGTCGTCACGACGTTGCTCATCGTTAGCGACGTCGCGCGATCCCGCGCGTTCTACGAACGAGTTTTCGGCGCCGTTACAGTACGCGAAGGCGAGCCTGCTATGCTCCGCATCGCCAATAGCTGGCTCATCATCAATAGGGGAGGTGGCCCGACAGACGACAAGCCGGCCGTAACCGCTGCCCCCCCGAAATCGAGCGACACCTTGACGATGGCGTTAAACTTGCGCGTTGCCGACGTGCACGCCTATTACGACCTCTGGCGTTCGAGAGGCGCCGAATTTCTTACCGAACCTAAAGTGCACGTGGGTGAAACGCGCTGTTATATCCGCGACCCCGACGGCTATCTTATCGAAGTCGGACAGATGACCGCCTCTTGACGACCATCCACAAAAAGCGGGAATCCCTTTGAAGATCAGCCAGCTCCAGGCGCGGTTCCTGCTCGCGAACTGCGGCGCTGCAGGCGGAGGGGCTCTGGAAACGCGGCCTAGTAATCTTTGCAATCGTCGGAGCGGAGCTCTTTGAGGCGCTGGAAGGCGTTGGCGGCAGCGATGGGCGTATAGCGACGGCCGATCTTCGCGAAGTATGCGGCAACTTACCCAGCGACGATTACGGTTCGGCGCGTGCCGTTTGTCGGCGCGGTCCAGGCTTCGGAGATCGATGACAGCGGATACGTTCGTGTTGGAACTTCCACCTGATGATCAGCGATGAGTTGTATGTAAACCGGGATTTGGGCCATGATGTCGGCGATCGACGTGGAGCCAGCGCCGCTTCCGGAGATGCGGATGTGCCGGCTTCGTAAAAGTGCCGCAGGCACAGCTGCTTCGGGACCGGCCATAGCGCCGATTTGCACGTAGGCAATGTTTGCGGTGTCTTCCTCGAGGCCGCGCCTGCCCAAAGCTGTGAATGCGGTTTCGGCGGCGGCCGCCCAGAGAAAGTCGAGGACGATGCTTGGTGCGGCACCATCGAGTGCATCGACGAGTGCCGCAGCGTCGGCATCTCGTTCTCCCGTCAGCGCGACGGTTTTTGCTCCGAGTTTTGCGGCGTGCTGGAGACGTGCCGGACTTCGCCCGAGGCCGACGACCTGGGTTGCGCCGAGTATTCGTGCATGTTGAACGGCAAGCGATCCCGCCATTCCGGTCACGCCGAGGATGAGCACGGTGCCGAGTTCGCCGATCTCTGCGGCGCGTGCGTTCAGCAGCAACCAGGACGAGAGACCGGGGTTCAGTCCGCCCGCGACCTGCACCGGGTCCGCGCCGGAGGGCAGAGGAATGCGCATTGTAGTTGGCGCCGCCATTCGCTCTGCGAGCGTACCGTACGGCGGTTGGATAAACCCCGTATAGATAAGATCACCGGCGGGGGTACGCGCTACGGCGTCTACGCCGGGGATTTGCGGCCACTTGCCGGCGCTACCGTAGTGACGCCCGGCCGCAAGTGAGCGCACGACATTATGAATGCCCGCGGCCACCAACTCGACGAGTTCGTAGCCTTCATCAGCTATCGGTTCGGCGAAGTCGCCATATTCGGGGGCAACGTTTGGGGCCTTTACGATTGCGGCTTTCACAGCATCACACTCTATAGCAACGGCAAGTACCCGGTGACGGGTGTCGTTTCCTCGTTGTCGTTTTAACTTAGTTAAGATGCCAGAGCTTTAAGCAGATCGTGCTGACCGACGCGTATGATGGATCAACTCCGATCTTGCGAGGGTTAACAATGAGTAGGCTTGAGTAAGACTTTGCAAGTCTAAGCTGCAGTCTTGGCGCAGAGTAGCTCGCATTGCGGCGACGATCAAGAGGGCCGGCAGGGCAACTACCTGGTTGCGGATGGGGCACCCCCAATGGCGTCAAAGCGCACTAAGCTGCAAGCCCGCCTCACGCAGAGTCTTGGCCTCGCTGTGGGATCCGCGTCTAACGGCCGTCTAACGGATTACGCAAGACCTGACGGGATTCGACTGGATTAGCGGGGACTCAATAACGCGAAAGCCCGTACAAGAAAGGACTGTCCGGCATTCGACGGGAGCGGCCGGGACCCGTGAGTCATCCTGAGCTTGTCGAACGACGCGGGTTCGATTCCGGTTGGCGCTACCATTAAAGGCGAGGCCGACGCGATCATGCTCCAACTCGCGCGCAACGACGACACCGCGAACGCGAGGTTCGAGCAGCCGGTCATCGAGGCGCTCTTCGGCAAGCCCAAGAAAGGATGTGCCGATGGCTACTCTACCGCGTCTTGCCGTTTGGGTGTACCTAGCGGCTGTCGCGCTCTCGGCTTGCAGTGGATTGCAGCCTCCGATAGGAGTGCAGCGTCCGATACCTCCACGTGCGGCGCGGGCAGCTCACGTCGATCGTGGGTCGTCATGGGTTTGGCCTGAAGCGAAGAGTGAAGACTTGCTCTATGTCTCGGACCAACGGTTCAGTGACGTTTACATCTTCTCGTATCCCGCCGCTAAGCTGGTCGGAACGCTTACGGGCTTCAATTTGCCCGAAGGGCTGTGCTCGGATAAGCGCGGCGATGTCTTTGTTACCGATTTACTTGACCGGGACATTTTTGAGTACACGCATGGCGGTTCAAAACCAATCAGAACGCTGAGCGACGGCGGATACCCGGAGGCCTGCTCCGTGGATCCGTCGACTGGCAACCTAGCCGTCGCAGATTACGGTTCCAGCGCCAGTCCTGGAGATATCGCCGTGTTCCACAATGCGCGGGGAGCGCCGGTGATCTATAGTGATCCGACGATGATTTCCTTTCGGAACTGCGGCTACGACGATAGCGGAAACTTGTTCGCCGACGGCCAGAAGTACGGTAATGCGCCAAGTCTGGTTGAACTTTCCATCCACGCTGGCAAGCTGAAGGACATCGAGTTCAGGCGGGGTTTCAATGCCGATGGCAGTGTTCAGTGGGATGGGCAGTATGTGGCTATCATGGGAAACACGCCGAAGAGCATCTACCGCCTAGCAATCTCCGGCTCGAGGGCCAAGGTTATCGGGCGTACCACCCTTACTTCACCAAAATATTCGCTCTCGTTCTGGATACAGAGCAAGAGGTTCATCCTCACTTATTTTCCGCGTCATTCTAAGTACACCGCCTTGGGATTTTGGGCTTATCCCGACGGCGGCGCGCCTATGAAAACCATTCGTCAGCTAGTCGGCGGCTACGGCCTAGCCGTTAGCCTCACACGGCGCAACAAATAAAGTAGGACTGGCATGAAATGGCTGATCCAAGAACCCGAAAGGCCCGCTTTCAAGAACTGAGACGGAGAAGGCGCAGCCCGTGGCAGGTCAGCTTCGGCAAGCCCGATGCCTTCACGGCTCGCAGGAACTCGTTCGAGAATGGAAAGCGATGCCTGTTCGGGTAGAATGGGCGTTCCTATTCGGGTAGAATGGGCATTATGGAAGATGATGACAGAAACTTGTATACGGCAAAGCTCGCCGAACACGGTCTAGAAATACATTCGTTTGACGGACAGACTCTAACGCTTCGCTACAATCCGGCAGCGGATAGCCTTATTGAACTTGGACAAGGCGCGGACGAAAACGAACTGGTGCAGTATGCACGGAAGTCGATGGCCGACCTACCGGAGGCCGCGCACATGTTCCCTGGACTCGACCGTATTGTCGTTGATTTCGGGGCGCTCTAGGACTGTTATTGCGCATGAAGCGGCTTGACCGAGGCCCGGCGTTTGGCGCGGGCATGGTGCTTGCCCCCGCGATTCTGTGGACTATCGTGGTCGTCGCCCGTACGGTGTTCCTGGGAGTGGTGACCCACTTATTCTGGATCCTGTCGGTGCCGGCCGCTCGGCTAACCCAACGCCCGTCACCATTGAAATCCGCGCACATTCCTTGAATACATCGAGTAGCCCGCCGACGCTCCGGCGACCGAATACGTAGAAATCCCGGATGGATCGTCGTCGGCAGCACCGGTGATCAGGCCAGGCCCCAAGACGCGGAAGAAACGCGCGATCCGATCATGTCAACGCTTCGATGGGCCAAGAAGAGGAAGGTCCCTGGCGCTGATCCCGCGGCCTAGCAAGCTGCGTCGAGGCGACGTCAGGGTTCGACGAAGCGCAGGATGGACGCCGTAAAGAACCCCTGGAGGACAACCGTAGACGCGTCTCAGTTCGAACAGGTAGTGGCAGCCCTCATGATTGTCGGGAAGGCCGAACTCGCTGAAATCATGGCCCTAAGCCGGGGGCCTAGCCCTTACGATCAACGCCACGAGGGCCACAAGTGCGAAAACTCTTCACCTATCTTCGGCGGCGTGAGCGGGTACTCGTCGGCTTCAATAAAGTCAATCTTGAACGCCGTCATTGTCATCGTCGTCCTTGTCTGGTTGCTCAAGATTTTTGGACTTTGGAGCTACATCACGCATATCATGTTGGCCGGTAGCGGAAGGCTCCTTGTATAGTTGGGGGGAATTCCTGGCAACGTTATTCAAGGGAGACAATGACGCAGGCTTATCCCCGTCCGGCCGTCACCCGCTACAGCCAAAACGGCCGCCTGGTGGCATAACCCTGCGCGTATAGTCAAGGAGCGGAGGTAAGGAAAACATGGCAGGTCTCTTGTGGGCAATCATCGTGGTGCTGTTTGTTTTATGGTTGCTCGGATTCGCGTTACATTTCGGCGGCGGACTCATCCATCTCNNAGCTAGACGGGCTTCCCTTTGATAATGCGAAGGGCCTGATTCCGACGGAACGAAGGCGCCGACGGCCTGCAGGTCTTAGTGGACGACCGCGACTGTCGTCAGAGACTAATATTGCATCACGCTCTTCGCAGAGCATCGAATGCTAGGGGCGTTTACGCCTGCGCTTCAACAATCTGGAAGAGATGGTCGAAGTTCACAATATGGAGGAGGTGCCGGGCCTCCTTGTTGACGCCAAGTAGCGTGACACGGTGCTGCTTGAGGCGCGAACGCAAGGCCTCAATCTGGTGGAGAAACGTCGAGTCGATGTACGTGACCGCCGTCATGTCGATCACTACGGCGCCTTCCGGAGCTAAGGCCCCAAACAGCGCGGCTAGGGTGTCCTTGTCGGCGATATCAAACTCGCCTACGAGCTGTAGGCGGCGAGCACCGTCACGTGTGCGGTTCATTGTTGGCCGGCCCTTCTCTCGCGGCTGCACCTAAGCGAACCGTGCGATCTCGTCGACGTTGAAGCGCGGCAGGCGCGGGAAGAGCTTGCTGTCGTCGCCGTAGCCGATATTGATCAAGTATTGCGACGCCCAATCGCCGTCGGGGAAGAAGGCTTCATCGACGGTCTTCCGGTCGAAGCCGACCATCGGTCCGGCGTCGAGACCGAGCGAACGAAGCGCGACGATGAAGTACGCCATCTGCAAGACCGAGTTGTCCCACGCGGTTTCCCGTTGCGCCGCGGGTTCCATCGCCGCCACCATCCCCTTGAGCATCTGGCCGCGATCCGGGAACGTCCGCGGGAACTGCTCGTAGAATTTCAAGTCGGTCGCAATGATTGCCGTGACCGGCGCTGCCATGGTCTTCTCGAGATTGCCGGCGCGAAGTGACGGGCGCAGCATCTCTTTCGCCTCGGCGGATTCGACGAACACGAGACGCAACGGGAGCCCGTTGGCGCTGGTTGGCCCAAGGAGGGCAAGTTCCACTGCGCGTGCGAGCAACTCGCGACGTACGGGGTAATCAAGGAAGCCGTTTGCCGTTCGGGCCTCGAGAAAGATCGTCCGGAGCGCAGCCTCGTCGAGTTTCCGGGCTGCCTTGAGATCGACGATCTCGTCCGTCGTCGGGATCACGGTCGCGTCGTAGACGCTGGCGGCGCCCGCGGATTCCTCGGTCAGCCGGCGGCTTACCGATTCGTGTCCGGCAATGCTCGAGTCGATGTGACGTACGTTCATGGGGCAGTCCTTTCCAAGTCCGGGGGTTACTAGACGACGAATGTTGTCTAAACGGCTAGTGTGGTGTATACTACCGGCGTTGGTTGACCAAGTCAACCGACAAACCGGCGAACTTGTCGCTTAGCCGACACTGACGGGAAACTGATGACAACCAAGACCTTAGACGAGCCTCGCGTCGACCCGCGAGTTACTCGCACGCAAAATCTGCTTCGCGACGCATTGAAGTCGCTGTTATCGCAGAAGAGCTTCGAGTCGACCAGCGTGCAAGACATCGCCGAGCGCGCGACGGTGAACCGCGCGACGTTTTACGCCCACTTTCAGGATAAATTCGCGCTGCTGAACGCAGTGATCCGCGACGCTTTACGCCAGCACCTGTCCGAAAACGATCCAATGGCATCCGACGTGCGCTCCCTGCTTTCCGCCGTCGGAAAAAGCGTATTCGGCTTTGTCACGGCGCATGGTAAATGCAAGGTGGATCGCGATTTCGAGCCGCAGTTCGAGCGCGCGATGGAGGCCGAACTTGGCGAATTCCTAGCGCCGAGATTCAGCGCTTGCACCGCGCACGTGATCGCTGCGGCGATGGTGGGCTCGGCCATGCGGTGGCGCGCCGGCGGGCGCAAGGAACCGGCGGATCGGCTCGTGCGTCAAATCGTCGACATTCTCTCCGAAGGGGTCGCCAAGTCTCCGGCGCGGCGATCAGCCTGAACCGGCAACTGCTCGCTAACCTTCAGGCAAAGCCGGTGCGTTCGGCGATCGGGTGGCTAACCTTCTCGGCGATCCTGGAAGTGCTCTTCGCGCTGGCAAGCGTGGTTCTGCTCGGAAGCTTTCTTGGCGACCACATCGGCATGCCGAAGTTCGCCGTACCGGCAGCCGTGCTCGACGTATTCGCGATCGGGTTTCTGATCAACGTGATCCGGCAGGTCGTTGTCGCACGGCAGATCGACTTTGGCGGGCCCATCGCCGCCATGCAGAAGAAACTCGAGACGTTGCGGGTGCTGCGCATTCGCTACACGCAAGGATTGCTCGTTATCGCCGTGCTCGCATGGCCGCCGCTTTGCATCGTCTTGTTCAAGGCGTTCTTCGGGCTGGATGCGTACGAACTGTTCGGCTGGACCTACATCTGGGTCAACGTGCTCGTTGGACTGGCCGTCATTCCGCTAGCGATTTGGGCGGCGAAGAAGATCGGCGATCGCACGAGCGGATCTCCGGCCGTGCAGTACATCGTCCGGACCATCAGCGGTAGCAGTCTCAATGCGGCCGCGGACTCACTCGCGAAGCTCTCGGAGTTCGAGACCGAATAAGCGCGCAAGTCCCCTAAACCCCAACGTTCCACGGCATTGTATCGACGCGCTCGAGCGTCTGCTCGCAGCTGCGGCAGGCGTTGGCGGCCGTTGCGATCGGCCGCACTCGCACCTTGAAGGGATAAGAGCTAAGGGCTTTCAAAACGAGGCCCCCCTCCCTGGGCCGATCTGCTGGGCAGCAAAGTAATAATCTAAGCTGCTACGCTGCGCACTGCCAAACTGCAAGGCTGCTGCGAACTAACTGTCGCGGCTGCGAGGCATGCGCAGCTTCCATGAGAAGGCCATTTTTGTCAATGCCGACGTGGCGGCAGTTTCGCGGCCGACCTCCGTTCGTGCCGCACCTTCGCCCCGCTTCCATCCGCACTCGTTGTTAAGCCATCGTGGCTCGGTGCATGTTGAGGTTCCTCGAAAGGTTCGGTGCTGCCATCTGCAATGCGACCTAGGCTTACGCCGGTCGAGCTGCGCGCCGCAGTCACCGGAACGCGGCTTTGTCGTCGATCCTTACGTTGACATTTGGGCTGTAGATGAACCTTATGCTGCTCGGCCCCTTCGCTGAGTCGGCTCGCTGCGTAGAGCCTCATAAACCTCGCCAGTAGTCCACAATCGATGCAGTAGCACCGCAAGTTTACGTGCAACGGCTACCACGGCACGCTTCTTTGCGTTCTTGCCGCCGCGCTGCGTTAACCGTTCGCCATAGCTGCGCAGGCTGCACTTTGGGCCAAAGGGACCAAGGATGTACTGTGCGCTCCCGACCAAGAGGCGGCGCAGGTGAGCATCGCCGGCTTTGGTGATCGATAACTGCGAAACGCGATTCCCCGAGTCATCTTGCCTGGGGACCAACCCTAGATAGGGACCAATGTCGCGGCTCTTACGAAAGCGTTGCGGGTCCGCCACCGTTAGAACGAACGTTAGAGCGGTTAACGCACCGACTCCGGAGACTTGGCGAAGGACATCGGTAGCCGGGTACTCCTTTGCCAAGACCTCGATGCTCCGATCGTACTGGCGAATCTGCTCGGACAAATTGGAGATCGTTGCGATAAGGGGCGTTAGAGCGGCGTGAAGCTCGACCGGAACGTGGTCGAGCGCTGCTGCAGCGACACTGTGCGTACTGCATTTCGGCAGGCGCGCCCCAACCGATTTCACCAACCCGCGTGCCGCGTTCACGCATTTCGTGCGCGCACCGACAAGAGTATCACGCGCGCGAATCACAGCCAGGTCCGCTTGCATCTGAGCGCTACGGTGGCGGATTGGACAGAGCAGTTGCGGATCGAAACGAAGCATGCGCGCTAGGATCTCAGCGTCAGCTCGGTCATTCTTGCGATCGCTCTGGTGAATCTTACGTAGCTCGCGAGCATTGGCAACGATGGCGATGTGGCCGCACGCTTGGAGCAGCCGACTCACCCAGCCCGAATGCGTCCCGGCCTCAAGTGCAATCTGCGAGGGAGCCAACCGTTCGAAGTACTGGCGAAAGCCAGCCTGCGAGGTGCGCACCCGTTCCTCCCTACAGGGCACGCCATCACTATCTAAAATGCAAACGCGGCTAAAGCGATCGCCGACGTCGACACCTATCGCGAAGGCGCTGCTTTGAGTCTTGCCGGCTGGGGGTTTCGTGCTATGCTTGGTCATGAGGTCGGTCTCCCTTCATTGCACCTCGAGTGCGTCACGGATACTTCGTTCAGAAGTCCGTCTTGGGGGCCGGCCTTCTCATCTCATCTGCAATGCGAGCTACGCGCCGCCGCTAAGCCAGCAATGCAACAACGGCCCCGCGATCGCGAATGCCGGGCGCGGCGTCGTGGGGGCTTAGGCTACTTGGCTCGGCTAACCGTCGCGCCGGCGGGGGAATCGAGACCAGTGATAGTCTTGGTGGCCGAACCTCCGGCTGGGTAGTTGTAGATCATGACGCTTTGGGTGTCTTCACTCGGCGCGACGACCTTCGCGCCCTGAATCCAAAACTGATAGACCGCGGAAGCCCCGACGAGCGGAGTGGAGCCGACTTTCGTTCCCTTCTTTCGTTTTATGGTGAACTCGTAAATTACGCCCGTTTGCTCGTCTCCGACCGCCGTATTCTTGCCGTCCCACTGAACGCCGCCGGGGTATGCGATACTCTGGTTCAGGGTAATGTTCGTGAACGAAGAGCCGCCGCTGGGAAGCTTACCGAATCCGAACGCACTGTCTGAGGTTTGGCCGTCGACGAAGAGGTTGCCAGCGTTGTCGTAGCCGCAGAAATACATGTAGTATATGTGCGGATCCGCGTAGTGCGCTTTAGGACTGCCCTTGGCATCCTTGTAGATCGCGACATCGCCCTGGCCGCTGCCCACAGCCGTCTCTTCGTTTGTGACAGCGAGATTTCCGGTCGTTGGATCGACCGAGCAACCAGTGGGGTAGTAGCCTGGGTCACTCAAGGTCGCGATTGGGCTTGTGCCGCCATGAGCGAATTCAAGAATATTCGACGAGAAAAAGTCTGTGATGAAAACGTCGCCCGTCTTGTCGACGCACTCGCCGACCGGATTGGTGAAGCCCGTCAGCGTTCCCTTCAACGTACCCTTCGGATACGAGTAAACATACACGTCATCGGTCCCTACGTCGGACACGTAGAGGAGGTCTTTCTTCTTGGCGTCGGGAGCCATCCACGACCGGCCGTGGTCCGGACGCACAGCGTTCGCGCTCTGCGGCATCGCGCCCGGCGCGCCGATCGGCGACTGCGATGCGCCGCAGCCTGCGAGAATAACCATGGCCGCGCAGATGCAAAGTGCATAGCGGCCCAAATCTGAAATTCTCATTTGCCTTGCTCCAATTTCGACGCGTTCGCGTCGTCACGTTCCGCCCACAAGGCCCCCGGGAAGCGATGCAGGCTAAGCCCCATCGTACCACCCAAACCGCAATCTCGAAAGCCACCTCAGCCCACCGCGCCGTGTCCACCGGGCCGATCGGCGGCCCGCTGAGGGCAAAGCCGACGCCCCTTGACATCTTGCAATTCTTGCCATATGACATCGGAGTTTCTGAAGTGTTTTGGGGCTGTCTCAGAAGGCCTCAGGCGTCTCAGGCAAAGGGATATTTAGACTTTTGTCGCACGGCCCCGCCTATCAAGCGATCTGACGCTTGCGGAGAGGCGTTCCTTTATGGAGATTTTAGCGAAAAATGGGTCGCTTTTTGGCGTGCTCGCAGTTGTTTTCGGGCTTATGGGATGTGCCGGTAATGGCCAGGTGCCGCCCGCGCCTTTTGGCATGGGTCCCCAAACTCATCGAATTGCCAACTTTCATTCGCGGATAAATCCCATGCGGACGGACGACCTTTTGTACGTTGCCGAAAAAGATATTGGCGCTGTCTATATCTACTCGTGGCCGCAGGGCAAGCTCGTCTCGGAGATCACCGGCTTGCTTCAACCAGAGGGTATTTGCGCCGACAAGGCCCAGAATGTGTACGTCGTGGACAGTAAAGCCACGGAGATCTATGAATTCACACCGGATGGCTCGGGCCCGATTAAAACATGGGTTGATCCGTCTGGGTACCCCTGGGCATGCGCAATCGACCCAGCGACCGGGACTCTGGCGGTCTCAAACGCCTACGACTTCGGGGGGTCGAAGAGCAATGCCGGCGGCCTTTTGTTTTGGATTGATGGCTCGGGCACCCCGGTTGAATATAAGTATATTGGCGTAAGCGGTCTCTACTGGATGGGCTACGACACTTCTAGCAGACTACTCCTCGAAGGAACTGGTGTCGGCTCGCCGCCATATTTCTTTCTTGGCGAGGTTCTCAGTCAAAAGCCGTCGGAGCTCTATGAGCTATACTTTCCTCCCTCGGTTCCGTTCAAGTGCGAAAGCGGCATTCAGTGGGACGGCAAATACATGACGGTCGGAGGGTGCTCGGCAATCTACCAAGTGACCGTCAGCCGCGGAAGGTACCCCAAGCTAGAGATCGTGGGAACGACAAACCTTTCGGGCGTTGGCTCCTATTCCTCAGATTATTACATCCCTCACCACAATTCGCAAGGCTCGAAGGCTGTGGTCACCTACACTGCTCTTGGCTCAGTGTACCAATGCCCTACGGCCTATTTTCTCTATCCCGCAGGTGGCGCGGCTACGAAATTGATTCCTAACTATTGCGACGCTGATCCCGAAGGGGTAGTTGTTGTAAAAGCCGAGAGGTCCGAAGGATTAGCACCGCCGCCTAAACGTCCAGCGACTGCGAGAAGCTCTCTGCCGTTGGTGCCGATGACAGGGCAAACTCGTTCTATCAAAACCGAGTCGTTTAAGTAGGGGCACCGCACCGTTGTAGAAGCGTCGGTCCTGCGCGCCCCTCGCCAGGCGCTCGGCCGCTAGGTAATGAGAGCCCTCGAAACGAGGCCCCCAGTCGGCAATGCGCGCGGTACAGCGCGGCAGAATTATAGCGGAAGTCTAAGCGATCGGCGGCCCTTTCAAAACGAGGCCCTTAGCCCGGCGATCGGAGCCCTTCAAAACGAGGCCCCCCTCAACGCGCGACGTAGCGTTATGGCGCCAGCGAAAAGAACGTGCCGCCACCATAAGGGACGCGGTCATGATAAGGTCCGAGTTGCGCTGTGCCGAAGAAGCTCCCGCTCTTGTAGTTCAAACGCGCCATGGGCATGTCTACGCGGTCCCGGCTAGGCTTGAGGGCATCCTCGAACAGCTCGGTCTCGTTAATCGTCATCGTGGTACTGGCTCAACCAAGTAGCCCTTTCGTGCCCTTGCGCTGCTTCTCGCAATCTGCGCGACTCGGTTGCGGCGTCTGCTTCATGGCAACGCCCCTTGCCGCTGTGCCTCTGCGCGCTTTGGCTCCTCATAGAGTTCCGTAAGGCGTCTTACTTGCGCCTCAAACAGCGCGCGCCTAAACGATAGGTCGTCGTTATCATCGCTAGATTGCTCCTTCTTGCGAATCGCTTTCATAACGGGACTCGATTCTTGATGGCTGCCGTCAGTATCTCTTCTCTCTGCATAATCAATGCATTACGTTGCCCGACATTGTTGCCGCACCCTGCGAGCTTCTCCTGAAATACAAGCTCCTCGTCAATGTCGTCAGGATTCTCTGCGGCCTCTTCGGCAGCAACGCGCGCTCGCATTGCGTCGAA
>PMUK01000073.1 GCA_003166915.1 Candidatus Cybelea palsarum | reverse complement strand
CCACGAAAGCCGGGCAACTTCACTTGTTTGACGGGCAGACTCTAACGCTTCGCTACAATCCCGCAGCTGATAGCCTCATTGAACTTGGACAAGGTGCTGACGAAAATGAACTAGTGCAGTATGCACGGAAGTCGATAACCGACCTACCGGAGGCCGCGCACATGTTCCCTGGACTCGACCGGATTGTCGTTGATTTCGGGGCGTTCTAGTACTGTTCTTGCGCATGAAGTGTCTTGACCGAGGCGCGGCGTTTCGCACCGGCATGGTGCTTGCCCCCGCGATTTTGTGGACGATCGTAGTCGTCGCCGGTATGGTGTTCCTGGGAGTGGTGACCCACTTATTCTGGATCCTCTCGGTGCTGGTGGCCGTGATCGTTATTGCGACGATCGTGGCATTCGTTCAGGCGTGGCATGAGCGAGAGCGCAGGCGTGTCTTTCGTCGCAGTCATACGTGGGCCGAGGTTCACCGCGAAGAGGAGCACTCGCTCAAGGGCGCTGATCAGTACTGCACGATCTGCCGTTTACCTAGCCGGAACCCTTCGAGAAAAGAAAAAGGTGACCGTCTACGCTTTTGAAGGCCTTAGAATTGCGCACCGTGACAGTGATGGGTATACGGGATACTGATATTTTGTCGCCCACAACGCGGCGGCGTCGCTGCAGCTCTGAACGCTCGCTTAGTTCACGATCCTCGTGCGATGAAGTAGAACATGCCTGCCGCAGCCGCACCCATGAGCGCGAATGTCGCCCAACCCCATGCACTTGCAAGCAGCGAACTTCGCCACTTGCCCATCAGTTTAGCATCGGTTGCAATCCACACGATGACGCCGATGAGCGGCACTGCAGCGACGCCGTTGAGCACCGCCGACCAAAACAACGCTTTAATCGGGTCGATCCGCAGCAAGTCTATTGCAATCCCGATCAGGATGCCGCCCGTAATGACGGCGTAGAAGTTCACGGCTCGTTTCGGTTTCTCACCTAAACCCGAGCGAAAGCGAAAAGTCTCTGCAGCAACGTATGCCGACGAGCCGGCTATCACGGGAACCGCTAAGATGCCTGTTCCTACCATGCCGAGTGTGAACAGCAGCGCCGCGAAGTTCCCGGCGAGCGGCCGCAACGCTTGCGCCGCTTGTTGCGCGGTAGCAATGTCGCTCTTTCCATGCGCGCCGAGCGTCGCCGCCGTTGTAATAATGATGAACGCCGCGACTACATTCGAGTAGATCATTCCAGTGTTGACGTCTTGGTGTGCGTCCTTAATTGATTGCTCGTCGGTGCCGCGTCGTGAAGCGATGCTGCTGTGCCCGGCCGCCTTTTCATCTTCGACGACCAATGACGACTGCCAAAAGAACAGGTAGGGCGTAATCGTCGTTCCGAGTACGCCCACCATCGTCGCGAGCCAACTCGAGTTGAGATGGACCTCGGGAATGACGAAGTGCAGCAGCACGTGAGGCCAGGGCGGATGAACGATAAATGCGGTGATGATGTACGCGAACAGCGTCAGAGTGAGCCATTTGAACACCCGGGCGATCACAGCGTATGAAAGCCAGATCTGCGAGGCGATGAGCCCGATGCCGAAGAAAAATACCCACGCATCGGTGGGCAGCGGAACGACCATATGCGCTGACGCGCTCATTCCTGCGATATCCGCTCCCACATTCAATGTGTTTGCCAGGATCACAATCACCGCCAGCGCATAGGCGAGGGCAAGCGGCAGGCGTTTGCGCATGACCTCGGCTAACCCAACGCCCGTCACCATTGAAATCCGCGCGCACANNTGATGAGCGTAAGCCATAACATTGAGTAGCCCGCCGACGCTCCGGCGACCGAATAGGTCGAAATCCCAGATGGGTCGTCGTCGGCAGCACCGGTGATCAGGCCAGGCCCCAAGACACGGAAGAAGCGCGCGATCCGATTCATGTCAACGCTTCGATGGACCATGAAGGGGAAAAAACCCTGGCTTGAGGAGGCATCGATCCCACGGTTTAGGCGCTACCTCAAGGCGACGTGCTTGTGAGCGCCATAATGAGAAAGAGCAGGTGCGCTAAGGTTGGCAAGCGATGGAGCACAAGCAGGTCTCGTCAAAGGACAGTTCGACGAAGCGCAAGATGCGCTCCGCAAAGAAACCATCCATGTTATATTGCTTACATGGGCGAGAGCGCGAAGAAGACGGCCGTAGACACGTCTCAGCTCGAACAGGTGGTGGCGGCCCTCATGATTGTCGGGAAGGCCGAACTCGCTGAAATCATGGAGGCCGCGACGAAGCCACGCGTGGGCACGAAGCGGGGCCATAAGCCCGGCGCCTAGCCCTTACGATCAACGCCACGAGGCGCACAAGCGCGAAAACTCTTCACCTATCTTCGGCGGCGTGAATTGTCACTGTCGTCCTTGTTTGGTTGCTCAAAGAGTTTTGGACCTCGAGCCACATCACGCATATTCGTATTGGCCTGTAGCGTAAGGCTCCTTGTATAGTTGGGAGGAATTCCTGGCCGCGTTATTCAAGAGAGGCAATGACGCAGGCTTATCTCCGTCCGGCCCGTCACCCGCTACAGCCAAAACGCCGCCGGCGGTGACATGAGGTGGCAAAAGTGCTCAGGTTGAAACTGTGAGTTCCGGGCCTCTGGCCCTAGGAGACTCACGTGAAGAAAACTCGCTTCACCGAAGCCCAGATCGTT
This sequence comes from Candidatus Cybelea palsarum, assembly GCA_003166915.1. GTDB lineage: Bacteria > Vulcanimicrobiota > Vulcanimicrobiia > Vulcanimicrobiales > Vulcanimicrobiaceae > Cybelea > Cybelea palsarum. The sequence continues at coordinate 3,389 of PMUK01000073.1, read as the reverse complement.
GGGATCCTTAGGGAACTCGACGCCGGTACCACCGCCTCGGAGCTTGGGCGCCGGCATGGCGTCCAAGCGAACACGATCCGCCTCTGGCGCGATAAATACGGCGGCTTAGAAACCAGCGACTTAGCGCGACTTAAGCAACTCGAGGCCGAGAGCGCGCGAAAGGATCGCGTGATCGCGCGTCTGACGATGGAAGTCGACGCCGTCCGGGAGCTGATCGCAAAAAACGGCTGGAGCCCTTGCAGCGAAAAGAAGCCGTGAGGGCGCTCGAAGACCGCGGTCTTTCCCGCGTACGCGCCTGCGCGGTCGTCGGTCAACCACGCCGGACGATGTATTATCGAAAGAAGCCAAAACCGCACGATGCGATACTAATCGAGCGCACGCAGATGTTGGCTGAGGAACGGCCACGCTTCGGCTGGCGCCGACTAATCGTTATGGTCCGCCGCGGTATGGTTGGAATCGGCGAATCGCGATTTCGCCGTATCTATCGACAGCTCGATCTTCAAGTCCGGCCGCGCAAAAAGCGCAAGGTGCGATACGTTCGTGGGACCTCCATCTCGGCGGTCGCTCGACCCGACGAGCGCTGGTCGATCGATTTCATGCACGATCGCCTCGCTACCGGAAGAACGATCCGGACGATGAACGTCGTCGACGACTTCACCCGCGAGTGCCTGGCGATCGACGTCGCTTTCTCNNTCGATTTGCAGTTCATTCAACCGGGTAAGCCGACTCAGAATGCACAAGTCGAATCCCTCAACGGAAGGGTTCGTGACGAACTGCTCAACGCCCATACCTTTCTCGACATCCAGGACGCTCGGCAACGGGCGGAACACTGGAGAAAGGACTACAACGAGACCCGCCCGCACTCTTCACTCGGCTACCGAACTCCCGAAGAGTTCGCCCGAGTTTTTTCAATCATCCAACCCTCACAGTTATAAGCTGTGCCAAAACCCACCTCACGTCAGCGGCATAACCTCTGCGCGTATAGTCAAGTAATGGAGGTAAGGAAAACATGGCAGGTCTCTTGTGGGCAATCATCGTGGTGCTGTTTGTTTTATGGTTGCTCGGATTCGCGTTACATTTCGGCGGCGGACTGATCCATCTCTTGTTGGTCATCGCCATAGTCCTCATTATCTTCAACATTTTTACGGGTAGAGGAGCGCGCGTCTAGCAATCGGCATGGGGAGAATAAGCTAGACGGGCTTCCCTTTGACAATGCGAACGGCCTGATTCCGGCGGAACGAAGGCGCCGACGGCCTGCAGGTCTTAGTGGACGACCGCGACGGTCGTCAGAGACTAGTCTCTGGGATTCCCTCGCTTTTGCGGAGTGTCCTGATCACCAAAGCCCCTCGGGGCGTAACCACTCGGGATAGCCCGCGCGATTGACCTGGCAGCGGAAGTTGAAGCCGAGGCGCCCCTATTGATTGTGCTTCTGGAGGCAGTCGCGGGTCGGTTGCCATTCGGTTGCTGAGCGCCGTAACTTTCGAGACATATGGTGGCCCTTCCTGAGCCTGAAAACCCAATAGAGCAACGCTTTGTGACCCGTGCCTGAGCGTTCCAGGATCAGCACAGGACCGATGCGATTCCGGCTGGCGCTGCCAGAGATCTCCTTTAGCCTGTAGGGCGCTCAAGCCCTTAGCGGCTGAACATGTTGCGCAGGGCGCGCGTGGTGTCGTTGAAGCGCGGCGTGTATGCGTGGCGATGCGCTGGGTGTTCGAATGTATTGGCGCGCAACATCTGGGCGACCTCGGACGCACCGATACGGCTGCGGACACTATCGACAGAGGAGAAGAGCACATTGCGACCCGTGGCGATGACGAAGACTGAAGGCTTCGCGATCCCTCCGTATTCGCGCCGGTTGAGAATATCCCACTCCTTCACGACGCAGCGATCGGCGTCACTCAAAATCGCGAAAGGGAGTCCAAGCTCGCGGCGAAGGCGTTCAGATTGCTCGGGGCGATCGACGGAGATTGCGACGACGTCGGCTCCAGTGGCGCTAATCTCATCGTAGTGATCGCGATAGTCCGCCAACTGGCGGAGGCAAAATGGTCACCAGTGCCCGCGATGAAAGAGGAGCACGACGGGCCCGAACGCGACGAGCGCTGATAACCTCCGAGGCACACCGCTAGAGTCACGAAGCCCGAAATCCGGTGCACTGCTCATATTTCGTGATGTTGGGAAACGCGCCCGGAATTTCCTTTTGTACGCTGCAGGCGAAGCTGCAGCGTTCGTGCGCTCACTTTCCGCGACATCCGAGATGCGGGGCTATTTTATCTAAGCCTCGAAGACAGAAGATAGCGCTCGCTTCTCTAACGGCCGTCTAACGGATTCCGCAAAACTCGCCGGGATTAGAGGGGGCTAACCGGGACTCGAAAACGCGAAAACCCTTACAGGAAAGGACTATCCGGTATTCGACGGGAGCGACCGGGACCCCGATTCGCGGGTTTGATTCCCGTTGGCGCTACCAAAATTAGACTAATCTACAAGGGTTTTCGCGGCGCCCACGCCTTCCGGCGCGATACGATCGCCGCTCGCCTCAACGACGCCGGCGACGTCTTTGCGAGCGAAGTCAAGCTGATCGCCGGCCAAAAGTTCGCAAGCGTCCCGACTATCTGAAGGCTAGTGCCCAACGTCGACGGCTAACCTCACTCAGTGTCTAGTTTCGGCGGGGCCCGCTCCATGATTCTCCCTCTGGTTGTGAGTGTTGGTTCTGTCTGTTCTGCTCCTTTGCTAACGCGTGCCCCAGAACGCAACGCCGCCGATGAGGCCCATGCCGGGCACGTGAAATCGCCTCACGCGATCGTATCGGGGAAACGTCGAAAGGATGCCCTTGAACGAATCAACAGAGTCCTCCGATCCCAGTACTAGCGTTCCGCTCGACGCCAGTGCGAAGGCGATCCAGTTACCGTTGGTGTTCAGCTTTCTGCCCGTTGGTTTGCCACCTTCGGTAAACTCTGTGATCCGCTGTTGTAGTTGATCCAGAACGACCAAGTTACCGGCATCGTTCATTCGGATCGTGAGCGCGAAGCTGAAGGCTGGTGCTAAGCGTTTGAATCCAGATTGCTTTCCGCCGACGAACTCATCGATATACCCGACGTAGGTGTAATCATTGATGGTCGTAAAGACATTACCCGCTGAATCAGTCGTTACCGAGTCGTCATACTGCGCCTTCGGGTCGCGCAAGAAGCGCGTGGGGTTGGTGTGTCCGGGCGCATAGACGCTGATGCTCCCAGGCCCGTACTGGGTGCCGCCGGTGCTCGAGAAGTTGGCAACGTAAACCGTTCCATTTGCGGCCGCATTGACGTCGGCCGGCAACTGGTTGGGATCCGCGAGAGTTCGCGTCGGACTGGTCGCGCCGGGGGCAAACTGGTGGTAACGGCACCGAACTTTTG
>PMUK01000173.1 GCA_003166915.1 Candidatus Cybelea palsarum | reverse complement strand
CAAAAGTTCGGTGCCGTTACCAGCAGTTTTGGCGCGAAGAGATGGAACGCTGGGTCCCCGCAAACAGCGGAAGCGCGTATCGCTGGGAACCGGTCCTCGGAGGCTTTCGAAAGAACCATCGCAATAGCCCCAATGTTGCGTTGCGTCATCCTTCATTTCGCGCGTATGCCGATTACATGGAGACCGATGTCTTCGGTCTTGCACTGTGTGAACTTCTCAAGCAGGCGGCAACATCGCAGGTTGCAATCATGTGCTCCGAGACCGTTTGGTGGCGATGCCACCGACGGCTCATTTCGGACGCGGTGCTCCTGCTGCACGGAGTTCCGGTCCAGCACTTGATGCACGACGGTAAACTGCGCCCGCACATTCCCACTGTGGGCGTTCGCACGACAGCAGAGGGAACGCTTCGCTACGACGTACTATTCGAGGTTGACGTAACCTTATGATTACTGCACTTCAAGTCGCCGATCGGTAGGCACATTTCTCGTCTTTGTGATCACGGCGACCTTTGCGCTGCGCCAGTTGCGATCGTCCAACAGAAGTAACCAGCTTGCTGGTCTTCAGGCAGTATCCGCTCACTCCAACGGTTCGGAGTTCGAGCGTTGGTTCAAGTTTGCCTTAAAAGAATTGCCAAATCGCATGGAGGATCGTCCCTTTCGAGAAGGCCTAAAGGACGACCCAGTCGACCGCGACGTCCATTTAGAACTCCGACTGGCAAATTGGTATGAAGAGATCGGTATTCTTGCAAAATACGGAGTCGTTCACGAAGCACCATTGATCGAGTTCCTACGAGGCGGTCCGGAAACTGCGTGGCAGGCGTTGCAACCGACCGTGTCGCTATATCGCGAGATTTGGGGCCCGTCATATTTCCGACACTTCGAGGACCTCGCAAACCGTTCGCGTGCTTTTTACCAAAAGTTGGACCCTCAAAGAGCTCGCGCTCGAGTTGGGGCAGAAAGACAGGTAAGATGAAGAAGCGGCGATTTAAAAAAGGCGATCGCGTGAGTTGGAATTCGGAGGCGGGCCGCGTCAGTGGGACGATCACCAGAGTGGTAACGTCCGAGATTCACTTCAAAGGATATACGGTCCATGCCAATAAGAACGAACCTCAATATGAGATCAAAAGTGATAAGACGGATCACATTGCCATGCACAAAGGATCGGCATTGACGAAGCTCGCTGGCTGAGCGTACGTTCAATATCCTGTCAGGGTATGAAGTCCGCGAAGTCTGCCGAGAAGCAGATGGAAGTACAGCATTCCGCGCACGCCGTCGAGCGCAGCGAGCACGTCCTGTTCGTCGATTCGGGGGTCGGACGACAACAGCTTGATGCTTCGCGACGCACCGGAGTCCGTTGGCGGAAAGACGTCCAATCTCCCAAAACCGCGCAGCAGGACCACGGCGGCGCTCCACCTTCCGATGCCTCGCACCGTTCGAAGCTCCGCGATCGCCGCCGTAGTCGAAAGCCGTTCGATGTGCGAAGGATCGATGGCTCCCGTCAGCACGGCGCGAGCCGCGCTCCTTAGATACGAAACCTTCATCCGGCTGAGCCCGATCGATCGAAACTCTCGCTCGCGAGCTTCAGCGACGATCTCCGGTCGCGGAAACGGATGGAGTGAGATCGCGCCGTGTCGTATCGGGCTGGAGAAACGTTCGACGAAACGCTGCATGATCGAAGCCGCCGCGGCAATGCTCAATTGCTGAAAGACGATCCCGTGGCACAGCGCCTCCCAAAGTTCCGGATAACGTGGCGGCTTGACTCCACGCAGTTCGTTTGCGAGGCGCTCCAGCCACGGAAAGCGCTTGGTACGCTCGTACCACTCATGCAGATCGACGTCGGTTCCAAGCATCGTTGCGACCGTCTGCAGTTGGGCGCTCGCAGCGCGCCCAGAAATGCGAACGTCAAGGGTGTCGTCGCCGATCTGCTGTACTTCAACCACGTTGACGGTGCCCGAGCGGGTCAGAGCCCTCAGATACGCCCCATCCGGCATCATGATGTCGACGAGGTTGCCAGGCACGCGCCGCAACGCGTCTACCGTCAGATCGAGGCGATACGGCGGACGCACGGAAAGCGACGCGCGCAAGGGCGTACTCAGGGATCGCTACGGTGGCGTGACGCTACTCGCTTGAACAGCCCACGTAACACGATTGCCTCGTTGTGCTCGGTGTCCTTCGCGCCATACAGCAGCGTAATCGTCTTTGCGGGCTTCGCGGAATCGAGGATTTCGCGAATGCTCTGGGATGCGTGAGAACGAGTAAGTTCCGACCGATACCGCGCACGAAACGCGGTCCACTTATCTACGTCGTGCGCGAACCATTTGCGCAGCTCGGTGCTCGGAGCCAACTCTTTGGCCCAGGTGTCGAGCCAAAGGTCCTGCTTCTTTATGCCTCGCGGCCAGAGACGATCCACGAGAACGCGAAACCCGTCTCCTCTGGCGGCCTTGTCGTAGACACGCTTTAGCTGGATGGTCGGTTTCATCGCACGCCGTACGCTTCCGCAGCGACGAGAGTCTTTAGCGCGATATCATCGTCCCCGAGCTTATGCGCTGGGACGTCATGTTGTCCAAGAGGTGCTTGACGATGGTCGCTTCGCGCGACCGATTCACAGTGCATGCGGCGTCAATGCGTCCGTTCTTCCGATAGAAAGCCATAAAGGACCCCTGCGAAGGGTAACCGCTGCCTTCCATTCCTGAAACCCACCGTAGGCGTCGCCGAAGGCATTGTAGACCTTCCCGGTGCCGACGTCGGCTGGATGGCGCGGGTCACGTTATCGAAATAATACTCGTGCAGCCTCATGCCACCGTACTCGAAGCCGAAACGTCGCACTAGCTCGGCGTAGCCTGGTTCGTCGCCGGCCGCTTTTCCCGCGGCTCGAAGATCCGTCAGTCGTTCGTTCAAGAGATTGACGTTCTTGACATAGCCTTTGTGGAGGCCGAAATGCATCTCGAGCGTTGCGTTGGAAATGCCGTGCAAACCGGCAAGGTCCCACTGCTTGGGCGAATAGACTTTAGGTCGGGATTGAACCCGCATTGTGACGATGACCTCCTAGTGGAGTGCGGCTAATCGTACGATATCGCTACCCAACGTATGAGCCAAATCGTACGTCGCCGGTCCTTCATCTCACTCTTTGCTGGTTGGCTCAAGGACCCAGGTCAATTGCCGTGCCAGCGGTCGTTGCTACGATTGCCGGGTGGTCTCGAAACTCGGCGACGCACGAATGCGAGTCGACGCGCAGTTTACCCGCCTCGGCGTCGTTCTCAGGCCAAATGTTGCGATAAACGATCGGGCAGGCGTTCTTAATCCCGCTTGTACCCGATTGCGCGACGGCAATCTGCAGCTCTATCCGCGCATGGTCGCGCCGGGCAACATTTCGCATATCGGGTCGTTCCGGGCGCACGAAGGTCTCAACGGTCAGGTTGGTTTCGAACAGACCGGCATTGCATTGGAACCTCAGGCTCCGTACGAACTGCGGAAGGAGCCGGGAGGGTACGGATGCGAGGACCCCCGTGTGACCTACGTTGCGGCGCTGGACCGGTACGTCATGGCCTCCGTTGCCTTCGGGCCGCGCGGCCCCGAGGTCGCTTTTGCGGTTTCCCACGATGGTTTGGCCTGGGAACGCCTCGGTCTCGTCTCCTTCCAGGGCAGCAACGAACCGTTTGCCGACAAAGACGCGGCGTTCTTTCCAGAACCCGTGAGCTCGCCAACCGGAGTCTTGTCACTTGCTTTCTATCATCGNNCACTTCCGCGCGAAAGGCGGGAAGCGATCGCCATTGGCTACATTCCCCTCGATGCCGTACGTGCCGACATCCAAAATCTTTGCACGGTCGCGGAAACGCATCGGCTCGTGTTGCCACCTGCCGATTGGGGGCTTATCAAGGTCGGAGCCGGAACGCCTCCGATACGCGTACGGGAGGGTTGGATGGCCGTGTGTCACGGCGTCGACGAGCTCAAGGATCCTAAGGGCTCTACTCGGATGCGGTACTGCGCCGGCATCATCATCCATGACGCGCAACGGTTGGATCAGATTGTTTATCGTTCACAAGCCCCGCTTTTCTCGCCTGAGCTACCAGAAGAGGTCGAAGGGGCTGTTGGACATGTGGTCTTTCCGACCGCAATCGATCCACGCGGCGATCGCGTTTGCGACATCTTCTACGGGATGGCAGACTACCGAATCGGTCGCGGCCGCCTCGTGTTGCAAGCATAAGGAGAGTCTCGTTTCTGGACAGGAGGATAGAGAGTTGTGTTGACGAGCGGAACCGAGAGCATTCGAACGGATGAGGTCGTGATAAGCGTTGTCACCGCCCATCTGAAGACCGCGCATTTACACGAGGTCGTGGACGAGGCCATCGAGGTACTTCGCGGCGAGGCAGAGGAAATGCCCGGCTTCATCACGGGCCACGTTCTGGTCAGCATTGACGCAAAGAAACTCGCTATCGTAACGAAATGGCGGGACAGCCACGCCTGGAGTGCATCCCGGTACGATAAGCGCGTCGGCAAGATGCTGGAGGACTGCCTTTCCAACTTCTATCGTCTTGGACTTTGAGCTGTACCGCGGGGGCCCATTTCATCGGCCTGGAAGCAGGCGCAGGTGATTGAGGACCAAGACGCGCGGCCTCCTGGACACATGAAGTTTGTGCGGGTGGCCGGCGACGATGAGCTCGGCGAAGGCGAGTTGCACGGTGTGAGCGTCGGCGAGGTCCCCGTATTGCTGGTTCGTCTCGACGGGCATGTTTATGCGTTGGGGCGCATATGTACTCATGAATACGCGGATCTCGCGGAAGGAAGCGTCGAGAATGGATGTGTCGTTTGTCCTCTTCACGGAAGCAAGTTCGATCTGAGAACCGGAGAAGCATTAACACTGCCGGCGATCGAGCCCGAGCCCAGTTACAAGGTGCTCATCGAGAATCGCGTCGTCTACGTAGCCGTGCAAGACGCAGAGCATTAATGACAAGACGACGTCGTAGTGGAGGCCTAGCGGCGGAATATTCGGCGCAGCAATGCCTTGATGGGGGTCGGCATACCTGTCGACGATGCGCTCTTTTGCAGGAATAATCGCGTTATCAGTTATTCGGATACCTTCAGGACAAACGACCGTGCAGCAGCGCGTTACGTTACATAGTTCGATCCCAGCCTCGTCGCGTAAATAGCCGAGCCGATCGCGATCATCCAGCGGATGGTAGTCTAATCCGGCTGCGCGAACGTAGAAGCGTGGGCCGGCGTAACGCGGCTTTTCGGTGCGCTGGTACCGCAATACGTGGCACACGTCTTGGCACAAGAAACACTCGATGCATTTTCGCATTTCCTGCACTCTGGTGATGTCTCGTTGAAACCATTTCCATTCCGATCTTTCTCTAGGTGGAAATGGCGGAAGCTCGCGATTGATTTCGTAATTCGAACTGACGTCGGTAACTAGATCCTTGATGCGCGCAAAAGTCTGCATAGGCTGCACCGTGATAGGCTGGCCAGCTGGAAGACTATCGATGCGCGTTTTGCACAAGAGGAGGGGATATCCGTTGATTTCGGCCGAGCACGAACCGCATTTCCCGGCCTTGCAGTTCCAGCGCACCGCAAGGTCCGGGGAAAACCGTTCCTGCACTTGCAACAGGGCCGCCGACGGAACGAACGCCGAAGACCGCTTGCAGCTCAATTTTACCAATTGTGTCCATTGCAAGACGTGCGATATCATGGACCCGTACCAAAATATTGTATGGGTTCCCCCACAGGGTGGCGAAGGACCGGTCTACCTCGGCATGTAGCAAACGGGTTCTGCGCAAGGAGCGAATTTGAGAAATGGCAACGGCGAGTATTACGATCGGTGCAAACACGGGAAGTGGTGTTCGCGAATACGTTGCGGCCGCGCTCGACGTTCTCGATGAGATGGGGATTCACTATGAGCTGACGGCTATGGCGACGAATCTGGAAGGTGATGTTCGAACGATTTGCGATGCACTTGTCGCGATCCATAAACGTTGTCATGAGCTTGGTGCACCTCGGGTTGAGAGCTTACTGAAGATCGACGATCGCATTGACGTTGCCCAAACGCTCGACTCCAAGGTGGGCCACGTGATCGAAGCGCGAAAGTCGCCCTGATAAAAATGACCGATCTAGATCTCCGTACCATCGCAAACTCGCAACGCCATCCAGCGATTCTTGCGGCATTTGACGGCTTAGGGGATGGCGACGAGCTGCGAATTACGACCGACTGTGAGCCGCGCGCGTTGCGCAGTGAGTTGGAGCGCACAAGATCCCAACAGTACGTGTGGCTCCAACATAGGTTGGGGCAGGACCTGTGGGAGATGACCTTGCGCCGCCTAACCGCAGTGCGACCAGAACGAATCCGCGATCTTCTACGTCGTTGTCCATTGTTTGCAGATGCCTGTTCGGAATCGGTCCAGGAGATGGAGGCCGTCGCAGTCGAGAAGGTGCTCGCGCACGGCGATCCAGTTGTGGAGCAAGAGAGCGATTGGGGCGCTTTTGGGCTCGTTTGGAGCGGATCGCTGGCCGCCATAATTACCTCCCCACTCGGTCGAGAGTACGCACTTTACGATATTCTGTCGGGGGAACCGTTCGGCGAAATCGCGCTGACGGGGCGCGGTCCGACGATTGCTCGCTTTGTTACGACCTCGCACTTAGCTCGCGTGCTGGTCTTTCCGGGTAGGGTCGTTGACTCGATACTGAAGTCGGATCTTGCTGTATCTCGAGCGATGAACGACCATTTGGCGCAGCGGATGCGAACCGTCATCGAACGCTTCTCCGCACAAACATCGCTTTCAACTGTCGCGCGCGTCGCAACTACGCTCTTGCTCCATGCCGTGGCCGACGCTGGATTGCAGCCGGTTCTTCCGACGCTCGCAGATCTCACGCAGGTTGAACTGGCAGCGGCTGCCGGCACGGTAAAGGAGGTCGTCAGCCGGGCACTTGCAGAGCTTGAGAATGGCGGCGCAGTTCAGCGTAGCGGCGGACGCATCGTTAAGGTGGACCGAGAACGACTGGCGAGCTATGGAAAGTGTCTATGACCGCGGTCAATGCGAGATCGGCATTGTAGCAATACGATCCAGCCATGGAAGTCGATATCCGCACTCTTCCGCCGGCAGAGAGGCATCGCGCTATCCATCTGCGCTTGGAGGAGTTGGAGCCGGGGGGGACTCTGCGGGTCGTCAACGATCACGATCCACGGCCAGTCCGCTACGAGCTAGAAGATGCGCATCCCGGTTGCTTTACGTGGACGTACGTCGAGTGCGGCCCGCAAACATGGCGTGTCGACGTTCTGAAAACGCATGACTTCGAGCCGTTTGAAGACGTCGATCTGCTTGCCGACAGCCCCGGGTTGCGCATTGTCCAGATTCGCGTGCCTGCTGGCGCGAAAGAGCGCGTGATGAACTTTGCCGGCGGCGCAGCCTTGATCTTCGACGAAGGAGCGGGAATGTTAGAGGTGTCGGGTCATCGTCGCGCCATAGCAGCCGGTACCGTTGAGATCGTGTGCCCCGGCGAGACCTGCACCGTATCGGCCGCGACCGAACTCCACGCCTACGTGGCGATAGCTAAGCAACCCTCCAATGATACGAAATGAATATCGGGAGAAATGGGCTGCCTGCCTGCCGTCGGCACCGCGGGCACTCGCAAGGGTTCCTCCAAACACCGACCCGATCCGTTTCCGGCGCTCGTGACCTGGCACATGCTGGGCGTAAAGATCTACGTGATGGCGATTGAGCCGGCGAACTGCCCCACGATCGAAGGGCGGACTGCCGCGCGCGGGCGTGGGACGCGACCCTTCCTGGAACCAGACGAGACGCACGAATACGAGCTGGAGTTCGACATGCGAACTCTCCAGCGGCAGCTTGCCGTAGGAAGCGGAGCGAAGTTATGGACTTCATCGAACATATCGATCAGTCAACGGTCGAGGGCCTGGAGCAGATTGCCGAGTCGGATCTATTTACAATCTATGCCGTGGGTAGCCAAACATATCTTTTGGTTCAACGACACAAAGGCACCCCGTGGATGGCATTGCGGCTCTCGGGTGACGGGCTGTTCCGAATCTCTGCACTTCTTGGTGACGCGATGCGACATCTCTATCGTGACTTGGCATCGCATCTTTCGCCGAACTACCAAACCGAAGCCGGCCAACACTCGCGCAGGATCGGAAGTCCAGATGACCTTCCTCACGATTAAAGAATACAGACCGCACGCGATGGTGCATAAGAGTTCACCGACCGCAAAGCGTGCGCGGGATCCTCGCGAGCCAATCCGGCGAAGAGTCAGCGGATGAGTCGGGCGCGCCGATCACCAGCAACTGAGCACTGAGCACCGAATGTCGATCGTCCCTTCCCGCTACCAGCCTCCACTCCCGATTGATCGCATCATTGTTCGTGACGCGCTGGATATCGATGCCGTCACGATGGATGTCGTATTCGTCGGCGGCGGGCCAGCCGGATTCGCCGGGGCGATCGAACTCGCGCGTCTCGTGCAGCGAGAAAAGGAGAGCGGCGGTACACTCGGCGACGTGCAGATCGCGGTGCTTGAGAAAGCGGAAGGGCTGGGCGAACACACCCTCTCGGGCGCGATCGTCAACCCGTGCGCGATCCAGGAGCTCTTCCCCAAAATCTCGGAAGCGGCTCTTCCGTTCCGCGGGCCTGTGCGTGGCGAGCGCGTGTACTTCCTCACCAGTGATCGTGCCATCCGGATTCCGACGCCGCCGACAATGGCGAACCATGGCTACTATATCGCATCTATATCAGAGATCGTGCGCTGGCTCGGCCAGCAGGCGGAATCGTTAGGAGTCAACGTCTTCACCGGGTTTCCGGTTGATGCATTACTCGTCGAGGGCCAGCGCGTCGCTGGCGTGCGTACTACGCCCTCCGGCCTCAAGCGCGACTACTCGCATGGCAGCAGCTACAGGCCGCCGGCCGAGATCACAGCGCGCGTCACGGTGTTGAGCGAGGGTGCCCGTGGAATGCTATCGGAGGCGTACTGTGAATGGCAGCGGATCACGGGAGAGAACCCGCAAATCTTCGCGCTTGGGGTAAAGGAAGTCTGGGAGACGAAGCAAACACTCGCCGCCGTCATCCACACGCTTGGCTGGCCGTTGCCGAAGGATGCGTTCGGCGGTAGCTTCATCTATCCACTCGCCTCGAATCTCATCGCGATCGGTCTCGTCGTGGGTATGGACTATCCCGAGGCGTCGCTCGACGTGCACGTGATGCTGCAACGGCTTAAGCTGCATTCCTTGGTGCGTCCGCTGCTCGAGGGTGGCCATATGCTCGAGTGGGGCGCGAAGACGATTCCTGAGGGTGGCTACTACGCGCTCCGTAGACGCCGATCGGGCGACGGGCTCGTCATTATCGGCGACGCAGCCGGCTATGTCGAGGTCGCGTCGCTCAAGGGAATCCATTACGCGATGCAGTCGGGGATGTATGCCGCGCGCGCGATCTTCGACGCGTTGAAGTCGGGCGACACGTCGGCCGTCTCGCTCGGCGCCTACGACCGCGCTGTGGACGCCAGCTATATCGTGAGCGACCTCCGCAAGCGCCGTAACATGCGCCTCGCCTTCCAGGGCTCAAATCTCTACGTCGGCGGCATCAAGGCGGGTATGATGACGCTGACGAAGGGCGCCTTTCCAGGCCGCAAGATCGATTCGCGCCCCGACGCGGACGTGCCGCGCGCTGAAGCCCCTGCTGAGCCATTTCCGTTTACTCCAGACGGCACGCTCACATTCAACAAGCTCGATGCGAACTACAAGTCCGGCAACGCGACACGCGACGACATTCCGTCGCACCTCATCGTCGGCACGAATACCCCGCCTGCGGTCGCGGATCTGTATCAGCACATGTGCCCGGCGGGCGTGTACGAGCGGCGTGGTGACGGGCTCATCGTGAGCCCTCCGAACTGCATCGACTGCAAGGCGACCGATGTGATCGGGCCGCGCTGGACGCCGCGCGAGGGTACGAGTGGACCGCACTATCGGCGCATGTAGAATGCGCTCATCATGACATGACCCATTTTGACGAGGCGCATCGGCGAGTTCACGTGCCCGACGATCGGCGCATGGTCGTCAAGCTGCGGGGCCGGTACATCATCTGGCTTGTCATCGTGGTCGCCACGCCGATCGTGCTCGCCTGGTTGCAAGTGCTTGTGATCGGAATCCACTCCGCGTCAGCGCCGGTCGCCGGCATCACCGTCAGCCCACCGAACGGCGGCCCGCGCGGTTTTCCCGTTTGGATCCGCTGGACCCACTATGCCAATCTGGTTTTCCTTTTCCTGCTGATGCGCAGCGGCGTATCGATCCTCATGGACCATCCACGACTCTACTGGAACAATCATTGCACGCCGGGAACCGAGTGGCTGCGCTTTACTCCGATCGACGTCCCACGAGACCGCATCTGGACTGCGAAGGACGATGCGCGTTATATCTCACCGCTCATCGCGTTGCCCGGTTACCGGCACACCCCTGGGATGGGCAGATCCTGGCATTTCGTCACCGACTATGGATTTATCGCAGCCGGTGTCATCTATGTCGGGATGCTCTTCATTAGCGGGCAATGGCCGCGCCTTATTCCCATATCTTGGGCGGTCGTTCCGTTCGCGTGGCAAACCTTCGTACACTACGCGACCTTTCACTTTCCAGTCGAGCCAGACGGCTACTACGCGTATAACGCGCTTCAACAGCTCGCGTACTTCGGCGTCGTCTTCATTATGGCGCCGCTCTCCATCCTGACGGGAATTGCAATGTCACCGGCCGTGGATAACGCGTTTCCGTGGTATCCCCGGATATTCGGTGGCCGGCAAAGCGGTCGCTCAATTCACTTTCTGCTTCTCTGCGGATACGTTGCCTTCACCGTGGTGCACCTGAGCCTCGTGTTCTCGACTGGAGCGCAGCGAAACTTCAACCACATCGTGTTGGGCACCGACGATACGCGCCCACTTGGGCTGATCCTCGGCTGCGTCGGTCTTGCCGTCGTGGTTGCCTCGTGGATCGTAGCCCACCTGGTCGCCTGGAAGTGTCCGCGTGTGATTCAACGCTTACACAAGGCGCTGATCCTTCCACTCGAGCTTGTCGTGAGTGCATCCGCTCGCTTTAATCCGGCGGAACGCTACACACGAAAGGACGTGTCACCATACTTTTGGGCAAATGGCAAGATGCCGGATTCCGACGAATGGAGAAGTTTTGCGTCAGACGACTTCCGCGGCTACCGCTTACGCGTCAGCGGCTGCGTCGAGAATCCCGTCGATTTAAGTCTCGAGGAGATCCGGGCGCTCGGGCACGACGAGCACGTGTCGTTGCATCACTGCATTCAAGGGTGGAGCGGAATCGCCCAATGGGGCGGCATCTCGATGGTGCGCCTTATCGGAATGGTGAAGCCGCTGTCTGGCGCTCGTGTCGTCGAGTTCATCTCCTTCGGCGAAGGAACGTTCGGCGGAGTTTATTACGATACGCAACGGATCGAGGATGTCCTCAAGCCAGAATGCCTGCTCGCCTACGAGATGAACGACGCACCTCTTTCGCAGCTGCATGGTGCTCCACTACGCCTGCGCGTGGAGAACCAGCTTGGCTTCAAAATGGTCAAATGGATTCGCGAGATTCGCTTTGTCGAGACCGAGAAGGTCATCGGTGAGGGCCACGGTGGGGCAAACGAAGATCAAGAATACTTTGATTTACTACCGTATATCTGATGACGGGTACCCATTAAAGTAGTCCGCTTTTTCGAGGCAGGAACACCTGCGCCAAGCTTTGGGAATCGACTGGTGCTGGGCACGACGCCTACCGACGCGTTTTCGTTGGCGGGATGTCAGATCTGGGCAGTGCTGACTCATAGGACCTAACAAACCACCGCGCGATCCTGCCGAAATCGTTCGGCTCGAACAGGAAAAAGTACGGCGAGATTCGCCCCAGTGGCACGCCAATTGAACCAGACGCTCGCCGTCTCGCCTGGGAGGTCGATCGCGGCCGCTGACCTTCCTCGAGTCTACGCGCTAACCGTAGAGCTGCCGGCGGATAATGACGGCCGCCTTGGTTGCGATCACAACGTTGAACGCCATGGTCGCGAACCCGCAGATTCCGAAAATCGCCGCCGCTTCGAGGAGCCGGCCTTCAAAGATGGTTAGACCGATTGCGCCGCAGGCGACGGCTAGCTGGTTGAGGATCAGAGAGGCGACGCCGA
>PMUK01000152.1 GCA_003166915.1 Candidatus Cybelea palsarum | reverse complement strand
ACCTTGGCCGAGCTTTCTGGCATTTCAAGTCTTACTCGACAACTATTTGCCGGACTCACCGACACAATTGTGATATCCCCGATATTGACGTTCACGAACGCTGCTACTGCCGAGACCAGAAACCGCCGCTGCCTCTCCGTCATCTCTTCGGGATCGAGTCCGATGATCATATCGACGAGGGCTCTTTGCTCGGGGAGAAGTGGCGGCAAGCCTCTCTGCATCAGAGCACAGGGGAGTTCCTTATACCTCTTGAGGTAGCTACTGCCCCAATGTTCGTTATCTGCGCGCTGATGACAGTTAGCGCATAGCGCGATAAGGTTCTCCACGCTATGATCCCGGCTCTTACTCCAGGGAACAATATGGGCCCGCTCAAGAGGTGTTGGCTCGCAACATACCGCACACTTATGCCGAGCTTCAAAGAGCACGTCTCTCTGGACTTCGATCGGGATTGGCGGTCGACTAGTCATATTCCAGCTCGCTGGGTTCTTCATCTTCCGCGAAATCCAACCCGCGATCATCGGAAACATCAATTCTATTCGGGCCAATCTCCCCATCAGGCTCGCCGCGCAAGTTCTTAGCCGCGTCTCGAACATCCAGCTTTCCGGTAACAACCGCTGCTATGAACGTAGTGCGAAATTCGTCCAACTTCTCTATCTCACAGCGCAACTGTTTCATAGCACGTTGAATTGGCTCCGTCAGGCGACCGCTTTCGGCCATAATTGCATCTTGCTCGCTCCGAGCAGGTAGAGCGATCTTGATTCCCATGAGACGATCCTTGGTCAGCTTAGGCTGCGCCGCCCCTGATATCCAGGGTCGATAATTAATCGTCTCCATCAACGCAGCCAAGTAGTCAAGGTTACCATTTTTAGGTTTCAGTATGTGAGCGTGATTATTCACCCAACACTTGCCTCGCGCGATTATCGCCAGCGGCAAGTTTCTGAGGACCAAATTCGCGCCATCCTCCGCAATTAACAACAGGTCATCATCGAACAAGAACTTCTCGACTTTATCAATTACTCCAGAAGCCCCATAATAGTCGAACGTGCGAGCCATCATTGCGGCACGTTGCGTGCTGCTAAGCGGCACGCGATCGTTGTTGAGGCACCGGAACTCATTCTTTACTCGTGTCACAGTCCAATGTTCTGGGATATCGCCGAGCCATGCAACGCCTGATGATTTCAGGCGCACGCCGTCGTCAAGCCCGCGCGTGACGGCGCAGTGAATGATGGTCTGCTTCTGCTCGTTCAGGAGCGCCAACAGTTTACGTTTCTGCTGTAGATGTCGTAGAAGCCTGCCTTCTACATGATCGAGGAAACGAATGATGTCTAGCTGGCCGTTTAGCGGCGGTAGCGGGACGCGGATGTCCCCGAAATCAGGAGTGTATAGCCTGTTGAAGCCGCTGCCTATTCCCTTTGATCGCCGAGCAAACTCACCGACAAGCATCGGAGTCTTGAATAGTCGATCGAAGAAGGCTGTAACGACGCCAGCTTTGGCGCGAAAAACAGCATAATCCGGACTGACGAGACCGGTATAGGTCGATGTTGCAAACATACCGCTCCACGCCTGCATTCGGTTCATTACAAGATCTCCCGAGCGACAAACCTTATACTTTGATAGGTCGCCCGCGCTCGCGATCTTGTGCGTGGCGTCTGCGTGAGGAATGAGACCACGCGCTCTCGTTAAAGACAGCAACTGCCCTTGCCCGTTGCCGCTTCGCTCATCTATCTCGCGAAAGAGGTATTTGATACGTCGCTCGGTCCATTCACAAGGTATTGAGTCGAGCCACGGCATCGCTGCTTCCCGTTTAGCTTCGTATGGTCTTAAGCCCTCGATCACGAGTGGCTGGCTCCAACAACTGCCGCAAGAAGCTCCTCACTATCGCGATCAACCGCGAGGATGTCCTCACGAATCTCTTCGAGCGACCGCAATGGCCGGGGTTTGTAGAAGTACCGGCTGAAGCTCACCTCGATGCCAATCTGAGTTTTCGCCTCGTCGATCCAAGCGTCTGGTGTGTACGGCATAACCTCTCGTAGAATAAACGCCTCGACGCCGCCGGGCTCTAGCAGCGGCACCTGCTCGGAGTCTCGCAACTCGGGGTCATGTTCGTACTCCACAACGCACGCTTTTCCGTCCATCTTCACAGCAAATCGCCCTCGCAGAGGGTCTGCGGCCTGCTTTTTTACGACCCTTGCAATGACGGGGGGTGCCAACTGGTCTGGCCAGCTCACTGCTCGAAAGAGCGCGTTCTTGTCCGCCAGCGGCAGCCGCTGCCCGATTTCATTTAAGCCTTGATCAACTAACACGCGGAAAGCGTTATGATCGCCGAACTCTTCACCTCCAAGTTGCTTTCGCAGAGCGAAGCCGATTTCTGAAAGATTGCGGCCACGTTGCCAGCTCTTGGGGTCAAGTAGCCGTTGTCTTACTTTGTCGGGAACCTTCGCCTTTGAAGGTGTTTCCACATCGTCATCCGCTCGTTCAGGAGACCATTCGTTCAAGATTCGCTCAATGTCACCGTGAGCGTTCTTGAAGTCATCAAACAAACGATCACCCAAGCGGTCGTAAAGCTGGGAGCGAAGCTCCTTGTCACCGGCGACGAACAACAGCGATGTAATGGATTTTGGCGAAAGTTGACTGCGCAGTCTAAGTGGCCTCTCTACCACAACTTTCCAATAGCCCAATGCGGCATTATCGAATACTCTTGATTCTGGTGTCTCGTCAAAGCGCAGAAATACGTCAACGATGCGTTCGATGTTTTGATCAGAAAGTTTACAATTCTTTTTACCGAGATTCTTAGGAAGCGGCTCATACCATGCGGTGGCATCAATAAGTTGCACCTTGCCCGCGCGATGGGTAGGCTTTCGATTGGAAAGAACCCAGATGTAAGTCGCGATCCCCGTATTGTAGAACATATTAAGCGGAAGAGCGACGATGGCCTCAAGCCAGTCGTTCTCGATTATCCAGCGGCGGATGTTACTCTCGCCCTGGCCTGCATCACCGGTAAGGAGCGAGGACCCGTTATGAACCTCTGCGATACGACTCCCTAGCTTGGTGCCATGCTTCATCTTCGAGAGCATGTTAACGAGGAACAGCATCTGGCCATCGCTGGATCGCGTCACAAGCGAATAGTCCGGCTCTCCGGCATATTGAATGACGAAGCGCTGGTCCTTAATTCCCTCCTTGCCTCCCATACGTTCAAGGTCGGTCTTCCAGCTTTTCCCATACGGCGGATTGGACAGCATGAAATCGAATTCGTGCGACGGGAATGCATCGTTGGAAAGTGTCGAATGCTCGGGTCCGCCGACGAGATTGTCAGCGGCCTCTCCCGCGCCCTTCAAAAGAAGATCGCCCTTCGCTATAGCATATGTCTCAGCGTTGATCTCCTGGCCATAGAGATGAATGGCCGCCTGTTTGTCGTGCTCTGCGGCGAGGGTTTGTAGTGTCTCCTCGGCGACGCTAAGCATCCCGCCTGTGCCGCAAGCGCCGTCGTACACGAGGTACGTGCCGGACTCGATTTGGTCGGCGATCGGAAGAAAGACGAGCTTTGCCATCAGTCTCACCGCATCTCGTGGCGTCCAGTGCTCACCAGCTTCCTCGTTATTTTCTTCGTTGAATCGGCGGACCAGTTCTTCGAAGATTGTGCCCATCGCGTGGTTATCGAGGCCGGGATGTTTTATCGAGCCGTCGCCCTTGCGCACCGGCTCGGGACTTAGATTGACGGACGGATCGAGGAACCTCTCAATCAACGTCCCAAGTACATCTGCTTTCGATAATCGCGGTATCTGGTTGCGAAACTCGAAGGAATCGAAAATCTCCTGGACGTTCGGAGAGAAGCCGTCGAGATACGCTTCAAAGTCGGCCTTCAGTTGCTGCTGATTCGCACGCGATTTAAGGTCCCGCAGCAAGAACTTCGATGTATTGTAGAAAGCTTGGCCCGAAGCCGCTCGCAGCGCCGCATCCTGATTCGCTATCCGGGCCTTGTCGAGCGNNGGTTTCGATGACCTTTTGCTTGGTGGGTTCGAGTACGGCATCAAGACGGCGCAACACCGTCATCGGAAGGATCACATCGCGGTACTTGCCCCGCACGTATAGGTCGCGGAGAATATCATCTGCGATCCCCCAAAGGAAGTTTGCAATCCAGTTGAGGTCCCCGTTGGTCACAAGTTTACTCCTTCGCTCCTGCGCGGTCTGCCCGGCTTCGAGCGAGCGCGATAATCGCTTCTCGATGCTCGGAGCGGACCTCCTTAACGCATCCCCGCCGAATGTCACGAAACCGCTTGTCGCTCATGCCGATCAGAGGAGCAATCTCATTTGCCGGTTCGGGTCGCAGGACCCCCAGGGCCCATTCAAGCGTAGCGCCGCTGCTCGTGTATTCCGCAGGATCGAGGCTTTCCAGCGAAGCCCCCTCATCTTGATCGAGGCGATCAACCTCCTTGCCGATTCGCGCAAGCTTTTCCGATCGCACCCGCAGTCGCCCAAGGAGGCCCACCGTATCGGGACCGGCGGGGTTTCCGTTCTGATCCGCGGCTTTCGCTTCCGGATGCCGATGGTAACCCTCGATGTAGTCGTTCAACCGCCTCCCGATAACAGAACCCTGGCAGAAACCCCTTCGCGACATTCCCGGGCGCATGGCCGAGGACTTCAGCTTCTGTCACCGCGTGAGACAGATCGGCGGCCGGATTGTTACCGAGCGTTCTATCATAGCCGGTCACGTTGAAGTTGCGGACGGGTTGATCTATTTTCCGTACAGACCTCCAATGGTCGCGAACGGATCGGAGCCACCGCTACCGCTTTTGAAAGATCACAAACCCTTTCGCGTCCGGCAAAGGGCGCGAGGATACGACATGGTCTCTCCGTACCGCAAGCCGGAACTCAATGCGGCTTAGAATCTCCGCGCGCGTGCAGCCGGTAGCTGCTCCAATCGCCGAAGGATCGGTATTACTCAGGCGCGAAACCACTGCGCTCCGTGGTGGCGCTTTCAATCGAGACAACACAGCTGAAACATTACTCGTATTCGCGCCTTTTTGACTATTACGGCAAGGCCGTAGCAGCGGCGCGCTCCGGCGAGGATGTGCTGCTCGACTTTGAGCAATGCCACTTTTTGCATCAGAACGCCGTTGCGTTCCTAGGCGGTATGATCCGGACGGTGCAGCGCACAGGCCGGAAGGTATATGTGCGCGATGGCTGAGGCCGTTTCATTTTGCGG
>PMUK01000219.1 GCA_003166915.1 Candidatus Cybelea palsarum | reverse complement strand
CCGCCGATCTCCGCGACGCCATACAGACTGCCAGCGGCATCGCGCAGCAAAAGACCGAGTGACCCGACGCCCCCGTCCGTACCTCCGCTAAATGCGTGAATGACCTTCTCGTGCCATTGCCGCCCGGCACGCCAAACCTCGTAGACGGTGCCCTCGGAATGCGAGCCGCCGTCGGGAGTCATTCCGTAGACGTTGCCTGTCGGATCGAAAACGACACCGCCGCCCGGTCCGAAGCCGTCGGGGCCGGCACTAAAGTTGTGTAGGACGTTCTCGGTCTGTGGGGTCAACTGGAAGACAATCCCGCAGCCGTCGCTGCTGCACGATCCGCCGGAACCGCCGGCGACGGTCGTACCGTCGAGGTTTCCGCGCCGATCGAAGGTCACTCCACCGTGTGGATTCTTCCCGTCGGCGTAGCAGCCGAAATTATGCAGCACGGTTTCCGGCCACGGCGGACTCGCTTGCAGCGTCAATTTGAAGATCGTTCCGCACTGCGACGTTCCGCCGATGACGGTCGTGCCATAGAGATTTCCGTTGCCATCGAGAGCCAGCCCGGTTGCGGCATTGCCGCCGTCGCTGCCACCGGTGAAACTATAGAGAATGTGTTCGGAGCCCCCCGCAGAGCGGCTGCTCGTGACGACGGCGTGCCTCGGATCGTACACGCCCGCATTGTCTGCGCAGCCGGAAAGAATCATCGCAAGAACGATGCCCGCGAGACCACGCAGCGCGGCCGATCTCTCTTTCATGGGACGCTAACGCTCGTGCCGCCGTTCTCGCTGATCGTTGCGCCGCTTTGCTTCGGTGCGGTCGCCGATTCGCGGATGAGCTCGAACTGTAAGGTGGCTTCGCCCGAGGAAGGTATCGCGACGTCGACGCGTTGCGGCGAACAGATCTTCGGCGTGCAAAAAGCCGCGAGCCAGCCGTTTGCCACGCCGGAGGCCTGCAAATGGACGACGGATTCCGGCGTGCCGGTGACTTTCAAACGGTATTTTACGGCGGCCGCGCTCGTCGTCTGAAGCTCACTGCCCGTCCACGGCTGGATCGAGAGATGAGTGGCAGGCGAGACCGCGAGCATCATCGCGAGCCCGGCGACAACTACGTTCATGTTCGCAGCTTATAACCGATTGCCATCAAGCGCAAGATAATGCCGAGCGAAATCGCCGTAAGAAGCACGACCATCCCAATCGAGAACGCGGGCGCGAGATAACTCTGCCCGGTGTAACTGCGTCGAAAGGCGTCGATCGTATAAAAAATCGGGTTGAAAAGCTCTAGGGTCTGCAGCGCCGGCGGGAGCATTTTTGCCGAGGTGAAGACGCCACCGACGAACGTAAGCGGCGTGATGACGAAGGTCGTGAGGATCGCGATGTGATCGAATTTGTCGGCGAGTAAACCGAAAATGAGGCCGAGGGCCGAGAATAAGATCGAGACAAGCGCGATCACTACGAAATAGGTCAGCCAGTCGTGAGGAACGCTGTGGACAAGGATGACGCCGAGCACGGTGATGAGCCCGGCGATCAGCATCGAACGCGCCAAACTGCCGATGACGTATCCACCAACGAGCTCGTACGCCGACATCGGCGCGATCAGCAGCTCCTGGATCGAGTTCATGAACCGACCCTGGAACAGCGAACTCGAGCACTCGCCGTACGACGAGTCGATCACTTGGAGCATAATGAGTCCGGGGATCAAGAACTGCGCATAGCTGACGCCGTCGACGACCGGGATGCGGCTGCCCAGTGCGAGGCCGAAGACGAAGACGTAGAGCAGCGTCGTGATNNATCGGCGGCCAGATCACTTGGTTGATGATCTTCAGGCTGCGAACGATCTCACGCTTGACTAGCGTCCATAAGGCTACGGTATTAATTGCGCGTCAGCTCCAAGAATACGTCTTGCAAGGACGCGCCCAACGCGACGAGCTCTTCGGTCGGCTTTTCCGCAACGATTCGGCCGGCACGCACGATCGCGATGCGCCGGCAGAGTTCTTCGGCTTCTTCCAAGTAGTGCGTCGTCAGAAAAATCGTCAGGCCCTCGCGGTTGAGTTTTTGCAGCCACTCCCAAAGGGCTAAGCGAAGCTCGACGTCGACGCCGGCGGTGGGTTCGTCGAGAATCAAGAGCTTCGGTTCGTGGATCAAGGCGCGCGCTAACGAAAGCCGGCGCTTCTGGCCGCCCGAAATCTTCGTGTACTCGAGATGCGCGTGCGAGGTCAGCCCGAAGCGCTCGAGCAGCATGTCGGCACGCTCGGCCACGCGCTTTCCGCGCAGGCCGTAATAACCCGCGGAATAAATGAGGACGTCGCGCAGCGACAGATACCGGTCGAAGTTGAACTCCTGCGGCGAAAGGCCGATGAGACGCCGAGCCTCGCGCCATTGCCGTTCGTTGTCGTAGCCGAAGATCCGGATGCTCCCGCCGCTGGTGCGAGCTAAACCGACGATCGCGTTGATCGTCGTCGTTTTGCCGGCGCCGTTGGGCCCGAGAAAACCGTAGAACTCGCCCGATTCCACGCTGAGCGAGATTCCATCGACCGCCGTGAAACTGCCATACCGCTTCACGAGGCCATTTACTTCGATGGCCGGAGCGGAGGCGGGGCCTATGGTATCGAGTTCTTTAATCGTTTGTACCGGTGGCGGCGAAGAGTGGCAATCAGTTCCGTACTCTCCGGAATCCCGCAGTCGCTCAATTGGGTTGCGACCTTCTTGACGTCGAACGCGACGCGCCGGTGCTTGACCTGCCAGCCACCGTCACGCTCGGTAAAAATCGCATAGCAGGCCCGCGGATCGCCATCCTTCGGTAAGCCGACTGACGCCACGTTAACCAGAAGCCTGCCGCGCCACATTCTCACGTAGGGCAAGTGCAGATGACCGAAGGCAATCGCCGTTGCGGGCTCGTCACCGACGAGGCGCTCGAGCACGCCTTCGTCCGCATCCGGCCAGATGTGCTCGTCGTCGTTCTTTGGATTCGCGTGCACGATCAACAATTGATTGTCATCTTCACCGATGCGCAGGGCAAAAGGCAGCTCTCGCAGCCACGATAGCCATTGTTCGCCGATCTCCCGCCGGGTCCACGCAATCTGCGCCCGCTCGGCCGGCGCCAACGTTTCGGCAACCGTTTCATCGAACACATAGCGGTCCTTGTTGCCGCGGATGCATGCGGCGCCGATCTCTTCCAGACGCAGCAGTACCTTCTTTGGTTTTGGTCCCTCCGAGCAGAGATCGCCCGCAACGGCGACGCCGTCGGCACCCCCTTGCGATTCGAGATCTGCCAGACAGGCGTCGAGCGCTAAGAGGTTTCCATGAACGTCAGAAAAGACGGCAAATCGCATCGGTCCTCCAGCTCACTCGCGCTTGAGAACCAGTGCCAGCATCGACGGAGCAACTCCAAGCTTCGCGAACTCGTAGAGGTCGATCGATTCGACGGCAATGCCCGCGCGCCGCATTTGTCCCAAAGCCGTGCGGTAGCGGACGTCGGCGAGCACGTGATGTTCGCCCAGGCAGAGCACGCCCGCGGCCAGCTCTTCTCCGCGCTCCAGCACGATCGTCCGAAAACCGGCGAAGGCGGCAGCATCGGCCTTATCGGCTCCGACGACGATCGTATCCTTGGCGACGGCACTCGCTACCGAGCGCAGCGCGAGCACGTCCGGAGCGAGCTTTACCTCTACGACG
Source organism: Candidatus Cybelea palsarum (assembly GCA_003166915.1). Classification (GTDB taxonomy): domain Bacteria; phylum Vulcanimicrobiota; class Vulcanimicrobiia; order Vulcanimicrobiales; family Vulcanimicrobiaceae; genus Cybelea; species Cybelea palsarum. The sequence goes on along the minus strand of PMUK01000219.1, from coordinate 12,838 downwards.
CGATACCCGTGCGACTGCGCCAGTTTCGCGAAGCCGGCGCGCCCAGGTTCGTTTCCCTGCGAGCCGACGCCTATGAAGGCGGTTTCGCCCGCCAGAATGACGTCGTTGCCGTCGAGCAATCCCGGACTGGCAATGTGACCGGCCAGTGGCACGTCGAGCACGGCGAACTCCGCCTGCATCCGATCGGCTTCCCCACGTCGCGACATCGCGGTTGGACGCATCATGACAGCGCCGTCCTCAAAGACTACCGCCGAATCCCCCGCACTCACTTCGTAAGCGTCGCTCGCATGGGATCCGAGCACGATCGTTTCGACGCCGAAATACACCAGCGTCGAACGTAAGACGTCGTGCTGCTCGAACGCGCGGTCATAAATCGCTCCCGGCTCGCCGATTCGCGGGCTGGTGCGCTCGATGGCGGCGTTCGGCCGCACCAAGACCGCGCAACGCAGGCGTCCCGTCGCCGTCGCCACCAAGCGCGGCCCGAAACCAACCGCGGTGCGCGTCATTGCGCTTGATACGTTTCGGGAACGGGAGCTTCGGTGAAAAAGCCGGCCATATCGGAGGCGAGGAGATCGTTGAGAGAAAGCGGCGGCAGCCCGAAGATTTCCTCTTCGGTCTTCACGATGCTGGCAACGCTGAGGTGATCCTGACCGACGTATCCGCGCCGGGCCAGCGGTGAAACGACTAACGCGTAACTGCGCATCGCGTTGACGTGATCGTCCGGAGAAGTGATACCCTCTGGAACGATGAAAATAACCGTCGAGCTCCAGTGAGGCGTATGAGAGACAAAATCGACGATTTCGCCGAGCGCCGCGTCGGCATCCTTAACGCCAATCGTACTGTCCTGCGTCGGAATCCCAACGTAAGTAAAACTCGGCACTCGATCGCCCTGCACGAACGCCTGCATATCGCGAACGAACTCGTGGGCCCGAGCCACATCGCCGATTTTTGGGTTGAAGCCCGCGTAATTGAGATCCACGTTGCCCGCGAGGGCGGCAAGCGCGGGAACGTCGAGATGATACACGGCTCCGTCGTAGCCGGACAGACGCAGGAGGCCACCGTAATCGCGATAGCTCAATCCGGCTCGCGCAAATGCATTGAATAGATAGCCGCCGCGAGCGTAATCTTCCGGATCGTCACCGTGGTCGTCCATCGGAGAACGAGCGGCGCTGGTAGCATCCACGAGCTGCTGATAAAGCGTCGCCGCCGAGGCCGTTGCGGACTGCTTGGCAACGTTCAAATCCGCATCGGCTGCGTAAAAGTTGTCCGCGAGCGCATAGTTGCGGGCGAGTGCGTGCAGATTTGGCGTCACACCCAGCGGGTAGAGATTCAGCGCGGCATCGCCGTTGCCGTGCGGATTCCCCGAATCATCTTTGAGGTCGCCGAGCATGGCGTCGTAACCGCGCGTGCCTACGGCGACGTAAACGACGTGATCGATGACGTCGCTACGCTTGGCCGAACGAAGCGGTGGAATCACCGGATTGAATTTTGCAACGCCGGGCGTCCGATTGTAGCGCAGCGCGGCCAGCGTTTCCTTGACCAGCGACGTGTGCTTGAGATCCACGCGTTGCAGCATCCCCTGACCCCCATCGCCCTTCGCATTGGCCACGTACACGTAGCGGCCGTTGGCCGAAAGTTCGATCGCCGTCGGAAACCAGCCGGTGGGAATCAGGCCAAAGCGGTAACGTGTTGGACGCCGCGCGTCCAGCACCGCCACGGCGTTCAATCCGGCCAATGCAACGTACAGCCGCTTGCCGTCGGGGCTGAGTGCCTCGGCACTGGGTTCAGCGCCATACGGAGCGCCGGGATACAAACGAAGATCGAGTCCGCGCATCACGCGAGGCGCGCCGGAGAGGCTGACGACCGCGACGCGATCCACGTTGGAAAGGGCGACGTACGCGAGGCGGCCGTCTTTACTGAGCACCGTGGCGCCCGGCGCGGCTCCGCCGATAACTTGCATCCCGTCGGGTGCCGGATCCATTGGGACCGTCGCGGGATCGACGCTCGTACTTCCCGGAGAGAACTCGAAGACCGAGAGCGCCGACGATTTGCTTGGATCGAATGCCGGTGCGGCAAAGTTGGGCTCTAGCGCGGGCATCTGGAGCGGGGCATACGCGGAGAGCCCGGTGCCGCTTGCAAGCGCCGTCTCACGGCCGGCTACGATATAAAGTGGGAAATCGCCCGCGGGAATCGTTTGCGCGACGGTTCGATCTGAGAGATCTATTTCAATCGCGGCATCGCCGAGATTATCCGCGACGTACGCGTTGCGACCGTCGGGCGAGACGGCGATCTGCGCGGGAAACGCGCGACCACCGCGCGTCGAAGGAAGTGCGACGGCCGGTTGCGCGGTAAGCGTTCCGCTCGCGTCGAGGTCGAAAACGTCGACCGCCCCCGCCGCCGCGTCCGATGCCAGCACGATCGTGCGAGCAGGGTCACGCGGGTCGTGCGTTGCCGCGACGCCCATAAAAAACGAAGCTGAAGGATTCTGATAGATGCTCGCGACTTTCATCGTCCCGACGTTCACGATCGCGAGCGACGAGGGTCCGGACAGAATGGCGTACCGGCCGTCCGGCGAAAGCGCCATACCAAGTGCGCCGGTGCCGACCAGTAGGGTGGTACCGGCGGGTGCCGCAGTTCGTCCATCGGGAAGAATGGCATCGGCGGGGTTTATTCGGTCGGCTCCGGCTGGACGGTCGCCTGCGGGTGCGGAGTATATGATGAGAGGAGTCGGCCGACTCCCCGCACCCAACAAGGCGGCGGCCAAAAGCGCCGCTGCGATTTGCCTAAAAGACACGGGAGGATGCCATTACCATCGCGGGTCGCGAGGACCCTGCCGTCTTAGCGGTAGCCACGGCCGTCCCACCGTTCGTGCTCGGGCAGGCCGAGGTTGTTCGGCGGATCGATTTAGCGCTCGGTCCGCGCTCTCGCGAAATCGTCCGGCTCCTTCCAATGTTCGCCAACACGGGCATCGAGCGCCGCTACTCCTGCGTTCCGATCGAATGGTACGAAGAGCCGCACGATTGGCCTGACCGCAACGCAGTCTATCTCGATTCGGCGATTGATCTCCTCGAGACGGCAACCAACGAGGCGCTTCGGCGTGCTCAGCGCCAAGCGGACGAAATTGATGCCATCGTCGTCGTTTCGACGACTGGAATTGCGACGCCCAGCCTGGACGCGCTCTTAATGGAGCGCATGCGGTTGCTTCCAACGATGCGCCGCTTGCCGATCTTCGGGCTGGGCTGCGTCGGTGGCGTCATTGGATTGGAGCGCGCCGCCATGATGGCCCGCGCCAAACCCGGCGCGCTCGTCCTCTTCCTGGTCGTGGAACTCTGCGCGCTCTGCTTTCGCCGGGACGACTTCTCCAAGAGCAACATCGTGGCGACCGCCCTGTTCGGCGACGGTGCCGCCGCGGCGCTAATCTCCTGCGACGGCGAGGGCCCGGCAGTTCTGGGCGGCGGTGAGTTCACGTGGCCGGAGTCGCTCGATGTGATGGGCTGGGAGGTCACTGGTGACGGGCTCAAAGCAATCTTTTCGCGCGATATCCCCGAGCTCGTGACGACTCGACTGCACGATGTGACGGTCGATTTTCTTTCCGAGCAGGGTCTCGCGCTACGCGATATCGATCGCTTCGTCTGCCATCCGGGCGGTGCGAAAGTGCTCGACGCTTTGGCGGTTGCGTTCGAGATCGACCCGGAGCGGCTTAGCGAATCGCGCGGAGTGTTGCGCGATTACGGCAACATGTCGGCGGCAACGGTGATGTTCGTGCTCGAGCGGACGCTCGCATCGACGACGCCGTGGAGGCGAGCACTGCTTAGTTCGTTAGGCCCCGGCTTCACTGCCGGCTTCACGCTGCTCGAAAACCGCCCCGTGTCATCCTGAGCTTGTCCAAGACACTCTACATCGTCCTCGTCCTCGTAGCGCTGCAGCGCGCGATCGAGCTCTGGCACTCGGCGCGCAACACGCGACGGCTTCTCGAACGCGGCGGCATCGAAATCGGCCGCGCGCAGTACCCGTTCTTCGTGCTGCTGCACGGCGGATGGCTGGCAAGCATGGCGGTGCTGATTCCCGCCTCCCGCGCGCCGAACTGGTGGCTGCTCGGACTCTACGCGTTGCTGCAGCCGTTGCGCATTTGGATTATTGCGAGCCTCGGCGAGTATTGGACGACGCGCATCATCACGATACCCGGAGCGCCGCTCGCGCAGCGCGGCCCCTATCGTTTCTTCCGCCACCCGAACTACATCGTCGTTTGCGCGGAGATCGCGATTCTGCCGCTCGCGTTCGGTGCCATAGAAATCGCGATCGTCTTTTCCATTCTGAACGCGGCGCTGCTTTCGTGGCGCATTCGCGTCGAGGAGCGCGTGCTGCTGGGCCGGAGCTCGCCATAGCGAAACATAGCGGACTCGGCCCCGTATAGGCTTTTATGAAGCACCTCCGCCTTGCCGCTCTCGGCCTGATCGCCGCTGCCATCGTCGCCCCCGCTTTCGCTCGCGCCGCGGATGCCGACTCCCGTGTCGCGCAGCTCGTCACCGCCTCGGGCCAGGCCCTCGGCATTTCATCGATCGCCTCGGTAAATACGATGCGCGTCGATATGAGCATCTCCGCCGTGGGCCTGACCGGCACCGGAACGCAGTGGATCGATCTGCGCGACGGCCGCTTCGGGGAATCGACGAACCTCGGACCGCTCGTCTCGCAAGATGGCTACGATGGCCGCGTCGCCTGGAACGCCGACCAAACGCACCTCGTTTGGAACACCGGCGGCGATAGCGGCCGTGCCTCGGAAGTCGACCAAGCCTTTCTCGCCAGCTACGCGCTCTGGCAGCCGCAAATGAGCGGCGCCGCCGTCTCCTGGCTTGGCACGAAAACCGCGAGCGGCATTTCATACGACGTGCTGAGCATCACGCCGCGCGATTCGCTCGTGCCGTTCGAACTCTGGTTCGATCGGACGACGCACCTCCCGGCGCGCGCGTTTTTCGTCAACGGCTTCACCACGGCGACCTCGATTTTTTCCGATTACCGCAAAGCGGGCGGGCTGACCGTCCCGTACGCTACGCATACCGACTCGAGCGACGGCAACAACTCCGACGCGACGATAACTCGCGTTACGCTCGATCCGCCGGGCGCGGAGGCCGCGCTCGCGCGTCCGCAGACGCAGCCCATGGATTTCTCAATGCTGGATGGTAAAACGTCGACGAGCATCCCGGTCACGCTCAGCGAAAATCACGTCTATCTCGACGTGATGCTCAACGGCAAAGGTCCCTATCACTTCATCTTCGATACCGGAGGCGCCAACATCGTCGATCCGGCCGTCGCCAAAGAGATCGGCGCGTTCGGCAGCGGCTCGCTTCAGGGCAGCGGCGTCGGCTCTACGACGGAGAACTTCAGCTTTGCGAACGTCGCTAAAATGCAAGTTGGTGACGCCGTCCTCACCAATCAACTCTTCGGCGTCGCGCCGACGCGGCAAGGTTTTGGCGTTTCGGCGGGCCGTCCGGTCGACGGACTGATCGGCTGGGAAGTCCTGGCGCGCTACGTGACGACCTTCGATTACGCCAATAAAACGGTGACGCTGAGCTTGCCCGGTACCCCGACCGCACCCGCAAACGCACAAGTCGTGCCGTTCGTCTTCTACGGCACGCAGCCGCAGATTGCGTGCACCATCGACGGCATTCCGGCGGAGTGCACGATCGATACAGGCGCGCGCGACACGATTACCTTCATGGGTCCCTTTACCACCGCGCATCCGCAGATCATTCCGGCAACGCTCACCGCGCCGGGCGTCAACGGATTCGGCGTCGGCGGCCCAGCCATCGGACGGCTCGGACGCCTTGCCTCCGTCGGCATTGGGGATCTCACGCTCACGAACCTCATTGCAGACTATTCGGCGCAGACGCAGGGCGCGTTCGCGGCACCGTTCGTCGCCGCCAACATCGGCGGTAACCTGCTGCGGCGCTTTACAATCACGTTCGATTATCGCAGCGGCACGATGGCGCTCGTGCCTAATGCAGCGCTCCACGAGCCGGACGTCTACGAGCGCTCCGGGCTCTTTCTCATCCGCCACGCCGGCAGCACGGTGGTTGTCGATGCGCGTCCCGGCACGCCGGCGGCGAGCGCGGGCATCGCGAAAGGCGACGTGATCGCTTCGATCGACGGCTCGCCGGCCGGCGGGATGTCGCTTGGGCAGATTCGCGATGTATTCTACCAGCCTGCGGGAACCGTCGTAACGCTACAGATAACCGGCAAAGGCGCAGCGCAACGCACCGTAAAGCTTACGCTAGGCGATTACATCTAGCAAAGGAGATCTGCTCATAGCGCACGGGGGGCAAACCGTTTCTCGAATCCGAAGCGAAGCCCCGATTTGGTCAGGGCTTCGCGTCAGTCTGCGTCTACGCGCTAGCTCTTTTCCGCCGTAACGTCAATTTCAGGATGGTAATCGGTCCAGCAAGGCGTATCGAGCTGAAGGCCGCCGCTGCCGTTGCCAGTGCCGTTGCAGTAGAAATAGGCGTTTCCGAAGTTGTCGAAAACGCCGTTCGGATCGACGTTACTGCCAACGAAGCCACCAGTGCCATCGGCCGACACGTTGAGCGCGTCGTACCCACATCCGCCCGGGCCGGTGAAACATTGCGTGTTGTCGCCGTATGGGTTATAACCTGCGTCGCTCGTATTATAAGCAACCGTTACAATCGCCTCTTGCGGCAGAATTACCTTCGGTAGTTTGAACTCCCAGTTTATCTTCACCGACAAGCCGTTATCGCACTCTTTATCGTACTTACCCAGGAAAGCACCGAGGTTCTGGCCGGTGCAGATCTGGTTATTTGCCGATGGACGGTAAGGAATCAGGAAGTCCTTGGTTTGCGATGCAAGGAGCTGGCCCGGTTCGGGAGATCCGCTGGGACCTGCGACGACGGCATATACGTTCGCAGTGATTGGCTCTTCAAAGCCTGTACCGGGCGACGTCGTGCAGGTGTCATTATTCCAGAACCCGCTTTCGCAGCCCCACGAGGACATAACGACGGAGACCTCTTTCAGACGCGCGTTTGACTGCGTGAACACGAGTCCGTCGCCGAATTCCTTGGTCGAGCAGCATTCGAAACCCAGGCTCGAAATATAGCTGCTGGTCTTTCCCTGTTTGTTAACGACGATGCTGTCGTAGATCGAGTTCTTGGCGCTTTTTGCCGGAGCGAACGAGTCGCTGACTGGCGCCGTTTTCGCAATAACGCTGCGGTTCGACTTCGCATGGCCAAGCAATGCGAGCATCGCCTTCGCCTGCGGTGCAATACCCTTACCGCTCGGCGTGATTGCGGTGCCGCTTGTCGCACTCCCGGCGCTTGGGTTCACCGTATTGACGGCCTGCGAGCATGCACCCAGGACTATGGCGACCGCCAGAAATGAAAGGCAAAGCCCGCGTTGGTAAAAACGAGACGGCATAGAATAACCCTTCCCACGTAGTAACTGTGTAAACGGAGTGGCTTCTGTACGGTACCCATGCCTCCCTCTTTACCGAGTGCTTAGTTGCTTTTACGTCCGGGTCATCACCGGCGGAGGTTCGAATTAAACAACACCGTTATCGGTCCGGATTTTCAAGGGTATTCCCAAAACGAAGTGCTTTTCTATAAATACCCGGCCGGCGGCAATCCTACTAAGATACTCAAGGGCAATGGCTTCTACGAGCCAATCGGCGCGGCGGTCAGCGTAGCCCCAGTAGCCTCACGGCGCGCTGCCCCGCCCCCAGCGTTCGCAACGGCCTCGCAGTCTCGCGTTTCGAGATAGTCACGGCCGGCGCTCGTGTACGCTCAACGGTTAACAATTCTTCTATCTTCTATGGCCAATCCCAAATGAGGCCTTCTGCCGCCGCGCCGCTGCAACCGGATAGTCCATAAAGAACGAGCGCGCCAACGCCGATCGCAAAGAACAGCAAGGTTCCGGCAATGATATACAGCGGCGTTCGACCGGACGGGGACTTCTTGCTGCGGTACGCAGCTAAGATCAGCGACAGCGCGGCTGCGGCAAAGACCGCGAAAAGCGCCCAAAATCTCATCAGAAAGAGTGCTTTGCTGTGCGGACAATATCGCGACGACAGATCCTGCGCAACGGCCATCTGCAAGTGATCGATCGTGAGGAGAACGACCTTGTATCCGGGTGTCATGGGCTAAAACAAACGTTCCGACGAGCACCAAGAGAAACCGAAGAACCAACCGAAGCCGGCGGCGCACGCGACAAGGAACAAGAGCGCCGCGCCGATGTAGGCGCAAGCACGAAGCGCCGCGGTCTTGCGGCGAGATTGGCCCCAGGCGACCAATCCGAGCGCAGCACTGCACGACAGGGCGACGACCGTCCACATACTGGCCGTTCCAGATGCACCGTGGCTCAGGCACGTGACCGTCGTAAGGCGTGCGGCAGAAACACTGGGTGGTGCACCGAGTCCCATCGAGTACGGCGCCGAAGCGTAACACGCGTAGAAGACAACGAGCCCGACGGCGCCGGTGCAGACCGCAAAAAACAGAAGAGCGGCCGCCTCCAAACGCCTTCTGCGCCAGCGTACTATGAATGCCGCGCCGACGAGCGCCAAAAACAGGCCCCACAGCCACATGAACGCGTGCACATCTTGCCGCACGCAGTACCGGGCTCCCAGACCCCATATCACGGCCACGGGGTGAGGGTACCACGATGGCTTCGCCACGGCCAAGCGTTCGGTAAGGGGGCCTCGTTTTGAAAGGCCTTAGCTTCTTGTATGATGCCCGTAGGGCAGGTCACGCTGACCGAGCTCCTTGGGATGAAAACCCCGCGGGATAGATAGGCGGCCTGCCCGTTGGCGCCCGCGGAGGTCGGACGGGATCGTGAGCACCGCATCGCCGGTTAGCTCCAATGCACAAGGTCGATCGCGAAGGGCGGCGTTACCGGAGGCACGCTCGATGGCATCGTTCTTGGGAATTGATTTGTCGAAGGAAACGTTTCACGCGTGTCTCTTAGGCGATCATGCTGAGGCAGAGAAAGCGTTTCCGAACACATCCAAAGGGTTCGAGCAACTGACGGCATGGCTTAAGCGGCGCGTCAGCGGCGTGGCTTTCGGTTTCGACGATATCAACGCCGATGACCTCATGTAGGCCCAGATCGTTGACGGCGCGACGCGAGCACATTCATCAAGCTTACAGCTACTTGCTTAATAACGGTCAAGCTGCCGAAGGTCTGAAGCAAAAAGGTCACGCTGTGCGTCACAATGTCAGCGACGTAGACGTTCCCCTTGGATCAACGGCAACACGCAGTCGCACCTTCTTGGTGAAGAGGAGCATCTGTCAATGAGAACTTCCATCACGGCCGTTTATGCGGCAACCGCATTAGCGGCCGCTGCTGTACTGTCCGGCTGTGGCGGCGGCGCTTCGCCATCGAGCTTCGCCCCTTCAGCATCGACGCAGCAGAGCAATCCACAATCCGGATCGAACGTACGATCAAAGCGAGAAGTCACGAATTACTATCTCCTCACCCTGGACTCGCTCGGCGGAAATGTCAGCTTCGCCATCAACATCAACGATAGTGGCCAAGCCAGCGGGACGTCCCTTCTAAGCAGCGGCGACGTCGAGCACGCCCAGATTTGGGAGAATCCCCCGCGCACGATCGACCTCGGCACGCTGGGCGGTCCGAACAGCGCGATTTTCCAGTATAACCACGGCGCCGCTGGTCAGTTCGTGGGGTGGTCCGAAGCCTCCAACATCGACCCCTATGACGAAAACTTTTGCGGTTTCGGCACCTCACACATTTGCCTCGGATTCAGCTGGCAGCACGGTAAGATGAGGTCGCTCCCGACGCTTGGCGGAAATAATGACAACGCGAACGACATAAACTGGCGCGGCCAGATCGTTGGTGCTGCCGAGACCAGCACCAGAGACTCAAGCTGCATCTCGCCGCGAGTCTTTGATTTCCTCGGCGTTATTTGGCAGCCGAACGGCAAGGTGACAACCCTGCCGCCATACTCAGGCGATACCGTCTCATATGCGTACACGATTATCCAGTCCGGGCGGGCTGCCGTTGGAAACTCAGGCTCGTGCGCCGCTCCATCAACTCACGCGCTGCTTTGGCAAAATGCCTCATCACCGATCAACCTCGGCAGCCTCGGAGGCACTGTCAACGTAGCACTGGATATCAATGACCGCGGTCAGGTCATCGGCAACTCGAACCTTTCCGGAAACACGGCGACTCATTCGTTTCTCTGGCAGAATGGCACGATGAAAGATCTTGGCACGTTGCCCGGAGACGTCGATAGCTTTGCCGGTGGGATCAACGATGAAGGCCAGGTCGTCGGCGAATCGTGCGACGCGAGCGGAAACTGCCGGGGCTACCTCTGGCGGAACGGGTCAATGACCGACCTCAACACGCTCATTCCGCCGAACAAAAACCTAAACGTGCTGTTTGGCGGCAACATTAACGATTGGGGAGAGATCGTCGGAGCAACCGTTAACGAACAGGGCATAGAGAGCGCAATTCTGTTACTTCCTCGCGGAGGAGCCCACGTTTTGTCTAGGGGTATATCGGCGGCTAAGAGTACGCTACCCGAAAGCTTGCGGATACGACTTCGAGACCCCCGTGCTAGGTTCTGGGATCTTCGCAGATCTGCAATTCCGCGATAAGGCAGTGGCAATCTAAGAGATGAGCCCGCTTCGGCGGGCTCATCTCTTTTCCACATTTCGCGTAAAGCCCGACTCCGATTCGCGCGAATAAATCAGAGCCGCCTTAGGTTTCTCATCTGCCTTGCTCCTCGCTCCGCGAACGGATCAGGGTTAGGACGTCGGGCGCCTGGCATCGAGGCCCGGTCTCCGCCGCGATGTCGCGCACAAGCAACGCCGTGCAGCGCCGAAGTCTGCGCCGATTACGTTTTGATCGGGATGAACTTTCGCGGCGGTCGAGAGAAATCGAAGCAATCGGCGGCAGGCGAGGTCGCGCGTTTGTCAGCGGCTGCGAGCTGCCGGAGCCCGAAGATATCTTCCGTGAAGCGCAGGACGCTCGCGGTTTCGTACTGCACGTGCGAAACGTAGCTGTGCTTGGCGTAGGCGGAGATTACGAGCAGCGGAACTCGGAAGCCGAGGCCGTCGTAGTCTTCGAACGGCGGCGCGACTTCGTCGTAGAAGCCGCCCCAATCGTCCCATTGAACGAAGATGGCAGTGCTGTCCCAAAACTTGCTTTCGCCGACTGCGTTCACCAGCGACGCAACCCACGCGGGGCCGCCTCCGCCGCCGCAGTTGACGGCGTCGGAATCGGGGCAGGTGGGCGTAATCCACGTCATGTTGGCGAGTTTGCCGCTCGCGAGGTCGTTCAGGAATCGGCTCGGCGGCTGGATGACATCCCTGTGCCACTGGAGGCTGCCGTAGACACGCTTGTCGAAGGCAAAGCTCGACGAGGCTTTGTCGGCCGTATAAAAGCGCCATGAAAGCTGGGCGCGCTCCAGCTCGTTGGCGAGCGTCTTATACGTGAAGCATGCCACCTCGTTCGGACCGTAACGGCGGCGCTGCGTTAGCGTAGCGACGGAATCGTATGTTCCGCCTTCGCAGCCCCACGAGCCTGTCGGAATACCGACGGCGTGACCGGACTGAGCGGCGACGATGTATTGGTGCGCCGTGAAGCTGCCGTCGAGCTGCGATGCAAACATCTGATCGGCAACGACCCACTCGCGCGCCATGTCGAAGTACGGCTTCGACTCCTCATGCGGCACGTAGGCGTACATGCGATACTTGATGCCCTTCGGACCGCCGTAGAGCTCTTCTTCATTGAAACCGTTCATGCGGCACTCCGTACCCGGCAGTTTTCCGGCGCCATTGCAGGCGACGAACATCGCTCGCACCTGCGTGTCGATGTCGTACCGAGCTTTCAAGCTGATCGGGCTGAGCGCTATAGTCTTGCCGGTCGAGATCTCCCCGGTCGATGTCGTCAGCGCTCCAGGATAGCCTTGGAAGAGGTCGTTGAAACTGCGGCCCTCTTGTACGACGTAAATAACGTGGGCTATCTTGGCGCTGTCTGTCGCGTTTGAAACGCCCCGCGTTGCGGCGTTGTTTTGCAGGGAAGCGGGAGCTTGGGGGGTACCGTTAACGGCCCCCGCACAAGCTGCCAGCGCAACGAGTGCGGCGAGAAGTATGTATCGCACGAATAGCTCCTCCGAGTCCGCGTCGAGTTTTCGTTGTCGCCCCCCTCGTGCCATGCTGCGACGGTAAAATCCTTACTTCCGAGAAGCGGCGACCTACGCCCGCCAGTGCCGCTTGTGCGACTTCGATTCGAAGACCGGGCGGCAGCGGCAGCTATGGTGCCTGGCTATTTCGGCCAAGCGATACACGCTTTTCCTTCGTGATAAGAATGGCGAACCGGCGCTGCTGCGGGAAGGCGTCAACAACAAGGAAGACCGCTACTCGGAGCATCGCCTGGGGCATCTCCTCAATCCCGCCGATCCGGAAAGCGAGGATCGCAACTGGATCGCGCAGGCATGGCTTTCGATCGTGCGCCGATCGCTGGGCCTTCCCACCAAACCGCTGCGCTTCCAAAAGCGGGTTGCGGTGGGACGGACCCCCGTCAGCAGTCCATCAGTAATGAAGCCGTTGCAAAAGCTAAACGATGGGAAGCCGTACGACAAACAGATCAAGCCGTTCAACTTCATCGTCAGCTGTCACGTGCGCAAGCTGGGCCATCCGATCGGCACCGATCCGGAGCGGTTCCACCTCATCGCACCATATGAGACCGATCCGCGGAAGTGGAAAGCGACGCAATGGATCGACCAGTACTCGAAAGTCGGAAAGCGCTATCGGATCAGTACTTCAAAAAGCCGAAGAGTCGGATTGAAGCGAAGAGCCACCATCGCCGGCATGTA
>PMUK01000227.1 GCA_003166915.1 Candidatus Cybelea palsarum | reverse complement strand
GATATCCTTGAGATAAATGACGCCGATCACGAGCGTATTACGAGCGAGCAGGAGCGGCGTGCCGCCGCTGCGGGCGATGTGCTCGATCTGTGGCGAAAGCTCGGTCGACGGAGTGCCGCCCGCCTCACGGACCCAGGCAAGCACCGAATCCGGCGCGCCCTTACGAATCTTCGTTCCGTCGGCGAGGTCGAGCCCGCTCATCCGCGTGTAGGCACTGAACGGCACGAACGTCGAGCCTGACGGCGCTTCGCCGTCGCGCGCGCCTTGCTGCAGCGCTAGCGCGACAATGGAACGGCCTTCCGGCGTCTCGTCAGCCAGCGAGGAAAGGTACGCGATGCGCGCGACGTCCTTTGGATCGAGGCCTTGTGGAATGATGATCTCCACCGCTTGGCGATTGCCGAGCGTGATCGTGCCCGTCTTATCGAGCAGCAGCGTATCGACGTCTCCGGCGGCTTCCACGGCGCGGCCGCTCATCGCCAAGACGTTGCGCTGCATCACGCGGTCCATGCCCGCAATGCCGATGGCTGAGAGCAAGCCCCCGATCGTCGTGGGAATCAGGCAGACGAGCAAGGCGATCAGAACCGTAACGCTTTGGTGCGTCCCTGCATAGACCGAATACGGAGCCAGCGTCGCCACAGCGATGAGGAAGATAACCGTAAGCCCCGCCAGGAGGATCGAAAGCGCGATCTCGTTCGGCGTCTTCTGACGTTTGGCACCCTCGACGAGCCCGATCATACGATCGAGGAAACTCTCGCCCGGGTTCGCCGTCACACCTACAATGATGCGATCGGAGAGGACACGCGTGCCGCCGGTCACCGCGCTGCGATCGCCGCCCGATTCGCGAATCACGGGAGCCGATTCACCAGTGATGGCCGATTCGTCGATCGTCGCTGCACCTTCGAGCACGTCGCCGTCGGCAGGGACGATCTCGCCAGCCTCGACGACAAAGCGGTCGCCTTTGCTCAGGCTTGTGCTCGCGACGCGTTCCTCGGTCCCGTCGTCACGCAGCAATCGTGCATAGGTATCCGACTTCGTGCGGCGCAGGGCATCCGCTTGCGCCTTGCCACGCCCTTCGGCTACGGCCTCGGCAAAGTTCGCAAAGAGTACCGTAAACCAAAGCCACGCTGCGATCGCGCAATCGAATCCCGCGGTGCCGCCATGCTTGAAGACGTCGCGCACGAAGAACAGCGTGGTCGCTGCGGCGCCAACTTCGACGACGAACATCACCGGATTGCGGGCCTGCCAGCGTGGGTCGAGTTTTTTGAACGAATCGCGAAACGCTCGCGTGATGATTGGCCGATCGAACAGCGAGGGCGCTTTCGAACGGCGCTCCAAACGCCTTTGGCTGAGCATTAGAACGTCTTTCCTTGNNGTGAGCGCGCCGACGATGACGATCACGCCGATCAGGAGCGCGACGAAGATCGGCGAATGGGTCGTGAACGTGCCCGGGCCTTCCGGAACGGCCTTCTTCCCGGCCAGCGCGCCGGCAAGTGCGAGCGCCGGCACCGCCACGGCGAAGCGGCCGAACATCATGTTCACGCCGGTCATCAAGTTGTAGAACAGATTCGGGCCCAAGCCGGCGAAGGCCGAGCCGTTATTGGCGTTGGTCGACGTAAACGCGTAGAGAATTTCGGAGAAGCCGTGCGGCCCACCGTTGTTGAGCGTCGCCAAGCCGGCGGGAAGGACGGCCGCAACGGCGGTCGGCACCAAACAGAGCGCAGGCGTCACCAGTGCTGCGAGGATCGCGAACTGCACCTCCCGGCGCTCGATCTTCTTGCCGAGATACTCGGGCGTGCGCCCGACCAGGAGGCCCGCGATGAAGACGGTCAAGACCACGAAAACGATCATGCCGTAGAGGCCGCTGCCGGCGCCGCCGAAGACGATCTCGCCGAGCTGCATGTCGACGAGCGGAACGAGTCCGCCCAGCGGCATGAAGGAATCGTGCATCGAATTAACCGCGCCGCACGACGTGTCGGTCGTAACGGTCGCAAAGAGCGCGGACGCCGGAATCCCAAGCCGGCACTCCTTACCCTCCATGTTACCGCCCGTCACGCCCATCTGATGCACGATGGGGTTTCCGGCAGCTTCCGCCCAGTACGCAACGGTAAAGCCGACGAAAAAGAGAATCGCCATCGCGGTGAAAATCGCCCAGCCCTGGCGCGTATCTTTGACCATCTTGCCGTACATGTACGTCAAGCCCGCGCCGAGCGACATGATCAGCAACATCTCGATGAGGTTCGAAAGCGCCGTCGGGTTCTCGTTCGGCGATGCGGAGTTCGCGTTGACGAACCCGCCGCCGTTGGTGCCGAGATTCTTGATGACCTCTTGCGAGGCCATCGGGCCGCCGGTGATCGACTGCGTGAATCCTTCGAGCGATCTCACCGTCTGATACGCATGGAAATTTTGCGGCATGCCTTGGTAGACGAGAAAGAGCCCAATGACGATCGAGATCGGAAGCAGCACGTAGAGGGAGCAGCGCGTCAGATCCACCCAGAAGTTCCCGAGCGTTTTTGTCGTCGTGCGGACGAGGCCGCGCACCACGGCAACGGC
>PMUK01000088.1 GCA_003166915.1 Candidatus Cybelea palsarum | reverse complement strand
GCAGCGTCGACTTGCCGGCATTCGGGACGCCGATGATGCCGCAATCGGCGAGCAGGCGCAGCTCGAGGCGCAGATGCGCGCGCTCGCCGGTTTCACCGTGTTCGGCAAAACGCGGCGCCTGACGAACGCTCGTGGCGAAGTGCTGGTTTCCCAGGCCGCCCCGACCGCCTTTTGCCACCACGACGCGAGCGCCGGCATTCGCCAAGTCGGTGAGCAGGGCTTCGGGCGCGTCGCCGAGTCGCCGGTAGACCAGCGTTCCAACCGGAACGGCAATCGTCAGATCGACCCCGCTTCGGCCGGACTTCTTCGAGGTTCCGCCCGCCTTGCCGGATTCGGCCGAGAAGCTGCGTCTGAACCGAAACTCGACGAGGGTCGAGAGCTCGGGCGTCGCTTCGAGGTAGACGCTGCCGCCGTGACCGCCGTCGCCACCGGCGGGGCCGCCTTTCGGCACGTATTTCTCGCGACGCCAGGCGACGATGCCGTCGCCGCCGTCCCCGGCGGCCACTTCGATCTCGGCCTCGTCGATAAACTGCACGGCAACTTACCTTCGCCGGAAAAAGAAAAGGGGCCTAACGGCCCCGGTGCACGGCGGGCGGACGGGTCTACCCGGCCGGCAGCACCGAGACGTGCTGGCGGTTGCGGCTGGTGCTGAAGGTAACGATCCCGTCGGTAAGGGCAAAGAGCGTATGGTCGCGGCCGAGGCCGACGTTGGTGCCCGGATAGAACTTCGTCCCACGCTGGCGCACTAAAATGTTTCCGGCGATTACCCGCTCCCCGCCGAACCGCTTGACGCCGAGGCGCTGGGCGTTGGAGTCGCGGCCGTTCCGGGTCGAGCCGGCGCCTTTTTTCGAGGCGAAAAGCTGAAGATCTAACACGAACATAGCCGGGCCATTGTACCAAAGGCCGCCCAAAAAGCAAGGCTGGAACTGTGCGACTAAGGGCTGCTCAACTGGACCGGCGTGCGCTCACCAATGCGGCCAACGGCCACTTTTTTAGGTAGCAGCGGTCTTTTTTGACCACCGGGCATGGGCGGCTTTCAGGGCGCTCAACTTCCGCTGCTGCAAGGTTAGCGCCTCGGCGTCCCTCGCCTTGCCGCCCTTAAGGCCGCCCTGGCGCCCTAGAGCAGCCCCTCCGGGTTCCTTGCCATCAGGCACCATGCGAGGCACCTCGCCCGTTAGCTGGGCTAGGATCGAGTGCGCGGCTTGGATCGGGTCGGACGGAAGCTTGCGAGAGCGCGTAGGCATGGAAGAATCATATCACGCCTGGGGGAAGGCCGCACCGATGCGGGCCCAAGCGGAGCGGGGTTTCATTTTTGCGGCGATCGCTTTGCTACTGACCTGGGCCTTTGGGTTCGGGTGGAGCGTAAGGACGTGTGCGGCGGCAGACCCCGGCGGAATCCTTTACTACATCGTCTGGGGAACGCAACTCGTTTTATCGTCACCCTGCCGGTGATGGTTGGCGCTTTCGCCCTGGGCTACTTTGTGCGATTCAGACTAAACTTGCCTCGGCTACGGATCCGGAGCCCTACTGTTGCTGCTGGGCATCTCTGCGGGCCTAGGATTCGCCCTAGCAACCCCGATGGGGGTCTGCTCGCCCCTCTGAAGCCCAGAGTCAAACTCCCGTCACTACCCCTCCTCTCCACACCTGTGGATGGGGCTGTGGAGAAACCCCTTCCCCGGGGTTGTTAACTGCCGTCGGAAGCCTTATGACATCGGGTTTATATTGCCTCAGCCCGTGCGGCACTTAGCCGGTTCATAATTCGGAAAAAACGCGGAAAGACCGTGGCTGGCGATCTGTGGATAAGTGTATAACATCGTGCATAGATTCCAGAGGAGCGCGGCCTGATTAAGCCAACCCTTTGCGCCCTCACGGGGGTGGCGCAGAACGACGTAAAGAGGGTAGAGGATGGCGCTAGCGATCAACTCGGACATCTCCAACGAGCTTTGGCAGTCCGCACTCGATACGTTGGAACGGACCTTTTCAAAGCCGGTTTTCGAGATGTGGATCAAGCCGATTCGGTTTATCTCGTTCCATGGCAACGAGCTTCACCTCGCGGTACACAGTAAGTTTGCTCAGGACTGGATAGGGAGCAAGCTGCGACATCAGATGATCGGCGTGCTGAGCGAGCTGTTCGGCACCAGCGTCGAGCTGCGTCTCTCGGTCGCCGATCCCGTCGAAAACTCCCGGCCCGGCGCCCCTTTCGCGCCCCATCCGCTTGAAGAGTTCCGCACCGCCAACCTTAATGCGCGTTATACTTTCGAAGAGTTCGTCGTTGGGAACTCCAACCGGTTTGCCCATGCCGCCGCCCAAGCCGTGGCCGGGGCCCCGGCCCACGCGTATAATCCGCTCTTTTTATATGGCGGCGTCGGCTTAGGAAAGACGCATTTGATGCACGCAATCGGGCATCGCGTCATCCAGGACAACCTAGCCTCAAACGTCGTCTACCTCACGTGCGAGAAGTTCACGAACGAGTTTATCATCGCGTTGCAGAACAACCGGACGCCGGAGTTCCGCAATCGTTATCGTCAGGTCGACGTGCTGCTTATCGACGACATCCAGTTCCTGGCCGGCAAGGAGACGACGCAAGAAGAGTTCTTCCACACTTTTAACGCGCTGCACGAATCGGGACGACAACTCATTATTTCGTCGGATCGTCCCCCAAAAGAAATTCAAACGCTGGAAGCGCGTTTGCGCTCGCGATTCGAATGGGGCTTGCTTACCGACATCCAGGCGCCCGATCTCGAAACGCGCGAGGCAATCCTTCGCAAGAAGGCGGGGAGTGAGAACATTCCGGTGCCCGACGAAGTGACGTCGTTCATCGCTAAGGTCATTCCGTCCAACATCCGCGAGCTCGAAGGCGCGTTGATTCGCGTGATCGCCTACGCCTCGCTCACCAAAGCGCCGATCACCACCGACCTGGCGGCCGACGTTCTTAAGAGCGCGGTCGCGAATGCGCCGTTGCACCGGATTACGATTTCGAAGATTAAGGAGACGGTCTCGAGCGCACACGGTCTCACCGTCAAGGAGATGGACAATGGCCGGCGCGATCAACGTCTCGCGGCGCCGCGGCAGATCGCCATGTATATCGCGACGGAGCTCACCAACTATTCCTTGCCGCAGATCGCGCGGGACTTTGGCAAGAAAGATCACACGACCGTCATGTACGCGCGAGACAAAATTAAGGACCAGATGCAGCGGGACGAAGCCTACCGTAACAAGATTCGCCAACTCATCGCGATGTGCCAGAACCCCTGACCTAGGGCGCAGGGGACAGCCGTGCACAGGTTCGGGCTGCCCACAGGGATAAACCGTCTGCAGCTTACGCGACGTGGAAAAGTGCAGGGTTCATGGCGGCCCGTCCACACCTTTATCCAACGCGCAAACCCGCGCCCCGTAAGGCAAAGCCGGAGTTCTCCCCAGAATACACCGCGCTACTGCTGCTACTACTCTTGTATTATTCTACTAGGAAAACGCCCTCGCACGCCCAACGGTGGAACCAATGAGATTCGCCTGTACTACGAAGGACATCGCCGCGGCCGTCGGAGCCGCGAGTAAAGTTGTCAACGCACACACAACGGTACCGATCCTCTCGAACGTGTTGCTGCAAGCGGAGGGCGAGAAGATAGCGGTTCGAGCGACGGATCTCGAATTGACTCTCGAACACGCTTTTGCGGCAGAGGTGACGGAGGGCGGCGCGGTTACCGTTCCGGCGAAGCTCTTCGCGAGCTACCTCGGAAACCTCGCTCCGGGCAGGCTCGAGGTAACCGGTACGCCGACTCGGGCCAGCGTTAAGTGCGACCGCAGCAACTACGATTTCCACGCGCTGCCCGCCGACGAATATCCCCCGCTGCCCGCCGCCGTTCGCGGATCGCACTTTACGATCGGCGGCAAGCGGTTCCGCGACGGCATCGACGCAACGATCTTTGCCGCGTCGAGCGAAGAGGCTCGGGGCGCGGTCCTGATGGGTACCCTCTTGGAAGTGGAGGGCAACGCGCTCACGATGGTCGCCACCGACGGATATCGTCTTGCAAAGTTCGTCACGACGCTCGATGACGGGATGTCCGGCAACGAAAAGTTTATCGTTCCGTCTCGCGCCCTGGCTGAGGTGGCGCGTAATCTCGGGACGGGCGAGCGAATCTCAGTGAGCGCGCTTGGCGCGCAAAGTAATCAGCTTCAAATGACGAGCGGCGACGTTTCGATCACGGTTCGACTCGTCGATGGGCAATATCCGAACTACCAACAGGTCATCCCCGCGAAGTTCGACCGGACGGTCACCGCAAGCACCGCGACATTCATCGGAAGTCTGCGGCGGGCGGAGTTGGTTGCCGGAGACCGCGCCAGCATGGTTAAGCTCTCGGTCGCCAATCAGACGCTGATCGTCACGGCCAGCTCCGATATCTCCGGCAACGCTTATGAAGAGCTGGAGATTGAGCAAACCGGCGAGGATCTCGCAATCGCGTTCAACGCGCGGTATCTCGTCGAGATCCTCAATCACATTAAGAGCGAGAAGGTAGTGATGGAATTCCTCGGGCCGCTCTCTCCCGCGGCGATTCGTCCACTCGAGCCGCTCGAGAGCGGCCAGCAGCTCTACGTCCTCATGCCGCTGCGGCAATAATTTGCTCCTCCGGCATCTAGCGCTATCGAATTTTCGTAATTACCCCCAGCTCGATCTCCAGCCGGCCACCGGATTGAACGTGTACGTCGGGGCCAACGCGCAGGGTAAAAGTAATTTGCTCGAAAGCATCGCGATGCTCGGCACCGGCAAGTCTTTTCGCACGTCTCGAGACGGAGATACCGTGCGTAACGGCGTGGAGTTAGCGGTGGTGCGGGGCGAAGCATCGCTGCGAACTGGTCGGGTAGAGCTGGTCTGCGCGATCGAAAAGAGCGGGCGGGGCACCCGCAAGAACTACACGGTCAACGGCGGTGCCGTGCGCTATGCGGCCTATCTTGGAAAGATCCGCGTCGTTACGTTCGTGCCGGCGGATTTACAGCTGGCCGCCGGAACTCCCGGAGCTCGCCGCGCATTTCTAAATGTCGCGCTCTCGCAAAGCGAGCCACGCTACTATTACGAACTGGCGCGCTATCGCAAGGCGCTGCAGCAAAAGAACGCGATCTTGCGTGGCACCGTGGCAGGCGACGCCGACCTGCTCGAGATTTACGAGCATACGCTGATCGATGCGGGAACGGAGATTATACTCGCGCGCGATCATCTCGTGAGCGCGCTCGCGCAAGAGGCGCGCAGAGCCCACGCGCGTTTTGGCGGAAACGAACGTTTAACGCTCACCTACGAGCCGAACGTGCCGTTTGAGTCAGCGACCCGCGATGCGGTCGGAGCCGCCTTCGAAGCGCGGTTACGACAGACGCACGAAGCCGAACGGGCTCGCAAGACGGCGCTGGCAGGACCTCATCGCGACGACGTTGGCCTTTCGCTCGACGACGTTTCACTGGCAGCATACGGCTCGCAGGGCCAGCAACGCACGGCGGTGCTCGCACTCAAGATAGCCGAGTACGCGGTAATGAAAGAACGTTCCAATGAGGCGCCCTTGCTGCTCTTGGATGACGTGCTCTCGGAGCTTGACGAAGAGCGCGCGACTGCTTTTCTAGCCGAGATCGGCGACTACGAACAGTCCTTCGTGACGGCGACCCATCTGCCGGCCCCGTTGCAGTCGAGCGCACACGTCGCGCGCGTCAGTCACGGGCAAGTAGAGGCGCTGGCGACATGTTGAAACTTTCGCAAGCTATCGTCGAGTGGGCGCCGTCGGAGAAGAGTGCCCTGCGAGATCCTTTGACGCTGCTTGCGGCCGGGTGGGTCGATATCGTCGGTGCGCAAGTCGCCGCGAACTCGGCCCCCGTGCGACTTGCAGACGGCACGCTCGTCGTCGTCACACGCTCGAGCGCGTGGAGTCACCAGTTGAGCTTCCTTGCCGATCGAATTCTCGCCGCGGTTGCCGCGCGGGTGCCCAGCTGCGACATCGAGCGCCTGCGGTTCCGGGTCGGGGTGTTGCCCAAGCGCAACGCAGTGCGATCGGCAGATTCTCCCGCCAAGCCGGTGCGATTGCCCGGCGAACCCGTTCCGTCGGCCAGCGCGCAGGAGGCGCTGGCGCAGTTCGCACTGCACGTGGAAGCGGCTACGCGGGCGAAGCGCTCCGCCGGCTGGAAGGCATGTGATAGCTGCGGCGCATTGATCGATCCATCCCAAAAGGCAAGCTGCGCAGCCTGCAGCGCGACTCGGACCGAGGGACGAGCCCTCGCGGCCGCGCGCTTGCTTTTCGAAGCCCCTTGGCTCGGTTTTACCGGAACGGCCGAGCTCGTAGATGGGTTAAACCTAAAGGAGTACGAACGCATTCGCAGCCGGCTGCTTAAACGCTGGTGGGGGATGCTCGAGCGGGCGCGAGTCGCCGGACGCCTTTCGCGCGACGGTCGCGAACGGCTGGTCGCAAGCTCGTACGTGCTACTGCGCAGCAAGCTTCCTCCAGAGGAAATCATGCCGGCTACGGTGCGCAATGTCTTAGGCGACAAACTGCACGAGCTGCTCTATGGCGACTCCCCGCTACAAACGGCGAGCGGCACGAGCGAACAAAACGAACGAAAAGGCTGAATGTCAACGAACTATACTGGTGAGCAAATCGAGGTTTTGCGCGGGCTGGAAGCGGTGCGGAAGCGCCCGGGCATGTATATTGGCAACACGGCGGAGCGCGGTCTCCATCAACTCGTCTACGAGGCGGTAGACAACGCCGTCGACGAAGCGATGGCGGGATACGCGCATACCGTACGGGTCGTCCTGCTGGCCGACGGTTCGTGCTCGGTGGAAGACGACGGACGCGGCATTCCGATCGACATGCACGCCGAAGAACGAGTGCCTGCCGTGGAAGTAGTGATGACGATTCTCCACGCCGGCGCGAAGTTCGGGAAGGGCGGCTATAAAGTGTCGGGCGGCCTTCACGGCGTTGGGATCTCCGTCGTCAATGCGCTCTCGGAATGGATGATTACCGAGGTTAAGCGCGACGGGTTTCTCTGGGAGATGAAGTTCGAACGTGGAATTACCGTGCAGAAACTCAAGAAAATCGGAAAGGCAACCGGCACGGGCACGCGGCAGTGGTTCAAGCCGGATCCGGAGGTCTTCGAGGTAAGCGAGTTTCACTGGGACATTCTGCAGAAACGCCTGCGGGAGCTTGCCTTCCTGAACCGAGGGCTCGCGATTACGCTGCGCGACGAACGGCCGGTCCGGTCCGGCGAACCGGTGCGCGAGCGAACGTACGAGTTCGACGGCGGGATCGTCTCGTTCGTCGAGTGGCTCAATGGAAAAAAGGATCCGCTCCACCCGATTATTTCGACTCATGCCGAGCGCGACGGCGTGGACGTCGAAGTGGCGATCCAGTATACGGACACCTACGCCGACCAGATTTTTTCGTATGCGAATAACATCGCAACGATCGAAGGCGGGATGCACCTCCAAGGCTTTCGGCAAGCCGTTACCAACGCGGTGAACGGCTATGCGCGCAAGCGCGGCATGCTCAAAGAATCGGACAACTCGCTTTCGACCGACGACATCGTCGAGGGTCTTACTGCGGTCGTTTCTGTGAAGTTGCAGGATCCCCAGTTCGAAGGCCAGACCAAGACGAAACTCGGCAACGCGAGGGTGCGCAGCATCGTTGCGGGCCTCGTTTCCGAGCGGCTCGATTTCTTTCTCGAGGAGAATCCGAAATACGCCCGTGCGATCGTCGACAAGTGCATGCAGGCGCAACGCGCACGCGACGCCGCGAAGAAAGCCCGCGATCTCTCCCGGCGTAAGAACGCGCTCGAAGGCTCCGGCCTACCCGGAAAACTCGTCGATTGCAAGAACGGAAACGCCGCCGAATGCGAGCTCTTCCTGGTTGAGGGCGACTCGGCCGGGGGCACCGCAAAAGGCGGCCGCGATCCGAACAATCAAGCCATCCTCCCGTTACGCGGGAAGATCATCAACGTCGAAAAGGCGCGCTTGGACAAAGTGCTGGCCAACGAAGAGATTCGCACGATGATCACGGCGCTGGGCACCGGTTTCGGCGACGAGTTCAACGTAGAGAAGCTGCGCTACCACAAGATCATCATCNNCACATCCGCACGTTGCTGCTGACATTTTTCTATCGGCAAATGAAGCCGTTGGTCGTGGAGGGCCACGTCTTCATCGCGCAGCCACCGCTTTACGGCATTCGCAAAGGCAAGCGACAGTGGTGGGCCTTCACCGAGGCCGAGCTCAAGTCGGTCGTCGGCGAAGACGGTAAAGATTTCACCATTCAACAGTACAAGGGACTTGGCGAAATGGACGCCGAGCAGCTCGCCGAAACGACGATGGAAGTCGGGCATCGCCGCCTCAAGCAGATTACGGTCGAAGATGCCGTCGAGGCCGAGCAGATTTTCACCGACCTTATGGGCGACAAGGTCGAGCCTCGAAAGCAATACATTTTCGACTATGCAAAGAGCGTCAAAAACCTCGATCTTTAGCTCAATCTATAGTTTGATGGAGGCCCTAGTTTAGCTCGATCTGAGTTAAATTAGGGCCTCCCTTTAGTTAAAGGGTCCTGAGGTAGGCGGGGTCCTCCACAGCTCAAAGGGTATAGAAGCAAGAGGACTCACGTGCGCAAGCGCTTTGCAATCGGCCTGCTGGCCGCCGCGATCGTCGTCGGGCTCGTGGCGGCTTCGCGCCACGAGTTGCTGCGTCTTGCCATTCGCACGGGTGCCGCGCTCGCGGGATACGACGTTCGCATCGCCCAGATTCAAATCGGCCGCGACGGTGCGACGCTCCGCGAGATTCGCGTCGAGCGTGGCTCGGAGCCGCTCTTGCAGGCGCGGCGCATCACGATCGGCTACTCGCTGCGCGATCTTCTTCCCGGCAGCCGTCACCGCTTCGGCCTGACCGAAGTCGAGGTTAGCGGCGTCAAGCTGACGCTCACCCGTTCGCGCTACGGCAGTTTCAACATCCCCTTGCTCGGTGTAGGCGCTCGATCCGTCCCATCCGGTCCGCAGCGAATCGACTCCGTTCCGCTTCGTTTTCGGCTGCGAGTTCGGGGCGCCCGGATCGAGTTGCGCGAGCCGTCGGCTTATGATGAGAGCGCTCGCAGCGTGCAAGTAAATCGCATCGGCGTCGACGCAAGTATCGACACCTCTGCAATCACGCAATATCGCATCGGCGGCGCCTTCGAGGAGCGACGCGACGAACCGTTCACCGTCGCGGGTAAGATCGATGCGATCGCGGGCTTCGCAATACATCATGCAAAGGCGGCACGCTTCCCCGTCCGGGCTCTAGCCAACTACTTCGCACAGAGTCCCGCCGTGCGCATTCTCCACGGAGGGGCGCGGAACTTCGACGCGGTTCTTTATGCACTGGACGTCCAACCCAACGTCGCGCCTTCATATCACGTCAGCCTCCGTCTCGATATCGATGGCGGACGCCTCGCGCTTAGCGTGCTCTCGCTCCCGATAGAGAATGTCGCCGGAACGCTTCATGTCGTCGACAACACATTCTTCATCAGCGGTGCGCGCGCCACGCTCGCCGGCATCCCGCTGCACATTCAAGGCGGTGTTTACGACTTAAACGGCGCGGTGACCGGCGGCCCGCAGCTGCGTTTGGGGGTCTCGGGCGCAGGCGATCTCGCCGCCCTCCGCCACGCCTTCGGCTTCACGCGCGACCAGCCGATTTCGGGAGAAACGACGCTCGGAGTGCTGGTCGGCGGACCTGTCGGCGATCCGGTGATCG
>PMUK01000005.1 GCA_003166915.1 Candidatus Cybelea palsarum | reverse complement strand
AGAAGAACTTCAGATTGTCCGTCTCGACGAGGAGCCAGTAGCAGGCGAGGCTGCGGCGCCAGATTGCCGTCCAGAGACGCGCCTCGACGAGCAGCGCAGTGAACATGGTCGGTTGGCCGCACCTGCAGCGCGAAACTTGTTACAGGAGTCCGTCCAGCCTATCGAGGTCGTTGATAACGCGCCAATGGCCACCGCTCTTCTCCACCCTGACCCGCCACTCCTCCAGCCGATCGAGGTACTGGCGGGGATCGAAGTTGTCCGAGCGAAGCTTCGTCACGTTGAGCGCGACCACGTCGAATCCCTTGAAATCGAGCGGGATGTCGCGGACATAGCCTTTGGCGAGATCCTCCTTCATGTCGGAGAAGATTAGAATCTCTTTGCGTGCTGTCTGCTTCTCGTTTAGGAACTCGATCGCCTGCAGCAATCCGCCGGTGATGTCGGTGTAGGGCGCCGGTGTCGCCTGTTCGACGAAACTCTCCACGCGACTTGCAAACGCGCGTTTTTGCTGATTCGCCGTGCTTGGACGATCGTCGAACGTTGCTTTGGCGATGATGTTCTTCTCCGTGAAGCTCGCCGTATCGATTCTCGCGACTGCAATCGAGTCCGACGACTGCAGCCGCGACAGCGCGTAGAGAGCGATCTGTTCTGCCTTGCTCATCTGCCTGTTGTACGATCCAGACGTATCCNNCGCCCGTTGCGAGAATTAGCGTCAGCAGCAAGACCCGGTGCTTCATGACCGTGCCTCCTGCCAGGGCCTGGCCTCCCCGGAACCAGGAGCACTCGCGGCCAGTCGCGCCGCAGTCGCCGTCCTGGCTTCGAGCCACAGCGGCAGAAATAGCGGCAGGTCGTAGATGCGTTGGGCGAGTATCCCAAACTGACGAGTTCCGTTGCCGAGCACCCGCAGGATCAACGCAAGCGCACGTAGAATCGCGATGCCTATCAGGCCGACGACCGTTCGTAATGAGTGCACAAAGGTCTCGAGCGGAATCGCGACGAATACCAGCGCAAATGGCAGCACGAACCCCATACCCATTTGAGCCGCAGTCGTGATCCAGAGGTGTTGGTTCACCATGGATCCAGTACTGTCGCTGCGCAGCAGCGCGTTGGTGGCCAACTCATCCTGTAGCAATACCTCGCGCATGTATGCGAGCCCCGCCTCGATACTCGCCATCATGAGCAGAATCGCGAACGTGATGACTATCATACGTACGCGCATCTGGTCCGTCAGTGTGCCGATCACCGGAAACAGGCGGGTGATGCGCAGAGACTCCATGAGAAAGAGGCCCATTGAGACCTCGACCATGATGATGACGAGCGCCGCAATGTCGGCCGTACGAAACGCGCCGATGAAGTTGGTTCCACCGACCATCTCGGCCATGGGTCGCGCAATCAGCGTAAAATTGATCGCGGCCCCGGCGGTCGCCACTGCCAGTACTAGAGCCGAGATAAAGAAGTACACGATCGATGAGGACGACAGCACCGACACGGCATGATTCTCACCTCGCACGATCGTCTCGTACTCCGCCATGTGACGGTCGATTGCGAGTGAACGTTCGATGACGCTCTCAACGCTCTTGTTCACACGCCCGAGCGACTGCAGTATCAAGCGCCAGTCAGGCATCATTTGCCGCAGCAACGCGTGGCGCTCGGCGCTCGCCTTTCGATAGTCACGCATCGCCTCGGCATGCGCCTTGACCATCGATTTGTGAATATCGGCCAGGATCTCAGTTCCCCCGTTGCGTGCGTCGAGCTTGGCCGCGACTCCGACCGCTTGGGCCCAGCCGGGCGCTTCGGGTGGGACTTCCACCGCCTTCTCATGGTCCTCTTCTATCCGCAGGATCGCCCCGCTCAACCTTCGGTGCATTTCTGGATAGCCCGCAAGGTCCTTGCGTACGGTGTCGCCCACGCGCGCGAACTCGCGTTCGACGATGCGCTCCTTGGCCTCACGGCCCGCGGCGAGCAAAACCGCTCGATTTCGCGCCACTAGATGCTCCAGTGCGTGAGTGACGGAATGCGAAGCCAGCCGCAGTCCGCGCGCCAAGGCTTCGCAAGCCGCGTGGATCGCTTGATGGGACGTACTCCTCGCAAAGTAGAGCGCGGCCACGAGGAGAACCAGCAGGATGACTGCCGATAGCGCGGGCCAAGGCGTGATTGTCAACAAGCTTGTCATGGACATGTCGGTGCTCGCTTAGCGTGTTGGGACTACGGGGAAGACCATCCGCGAATAGCCTTAGCGCTCGACTCTTTCCTGTCAGCGGAGTAAGGCTTCAAGAGGCAATCGGAAGACCAGGGACTTAGGAGAAACGGACTCCCGTCCAAACTGAAACGGAATGCATTGGAGAGACCTGCGCCTAGGTCGGGCGGCGCTCGGTCTGTCGGCGGTCGGTGAAGCCGCACTATCGACGTGTAGTATTCCATACTGGTAACCCCGCTGTCATAGGAAACCCCTTAGACCGGTAGCTTTGCGACCCCTTCTTTCGAAAGGTGTGCCTTTTGCAGATGAGCGACGAGGGTAGGGTAAGGGGTTGCCCATGTCAACGCATCGCGGTGCAGCGGTTTGATAACTTCCTTATGTAAAAGCGCACTGGCGAAATGGACCGACGATTAATTCCTGAATCATGGGCAACGGCCATTGACCGTAGCCGGATCCTGCAAGCTGATCGCTACATGTACGGACTGTCACGAGTACCATGCGTGTAATCGGCCAGTCTATTTCGTCGATCGGCTGGGTATT
>PMUK01000188.1 GCA_003166915.1 Candidatus Cybelea palsarum | reverse complement strand
CACGAACAGCGTCCTACCTACGTAGGTCGCATTGAACGTAGCAGCTGACGGCGCGACCGTCGAGCCGCTCCCGCACGCCGAAACAATTACGAGTGCAACGACAGCGCCGCCGCGCTTAAGTAAACCAGGGGTGTTCATTAACCTTGCTCCTTTGAAGTAGATATCAGGCGTCGTGCTCGGCTTCTTGCAATGTGAGGCTTAGTTACCAATCAGGACGCCGAATAGCAACACTGGTGTCCTTTGGGTTTTCGACCGGCATTGGGGCAGTGCCTCCGTGAGCGTATTCGTAGACCGCTTTGTAAGCAGCTAAGTACACGTTGCCGTTGGCGTCTAAGCACGCATCTCGAGCGCCCACCTTAATCGTTCCCAAAACTTTGCCGGACCTGAAGCGCCAATGCTTCGGGCGCAACCTCCTCGGCCTGCTGCCGGCACTAATGCGAGTGCGTTTCCTACGGTACCTCTTCCAGCTGACTTACTCGGGACGCGATCTCGGAAATTGTACTAAAGATCATTTGCTCGATTTGACGGGCGCTTGGACTCGCGATCCCCGCAAGCAGCGCGTTGGCAGCGAGCAGTTGCAGGATCTCGGTGACCGGCCCCCACGGAGGAATCGGATGCGGATAGCCACCCGTAATGACCCATCCGCCGCCGTCAACTGCGACTCCACCGATAAGCTGGGCGACGAGACCGGGTTGTAGTCTAGGCGGACGCGGGTCCGATCGCCACGTGGCGACGCGCGAGAACCAAAGCTCCTGATGGCCCGTTCGCGTGTCCGTCCACAGAACGCAGAAATCGTCCCCGGATACGTCCAAACCGAAGTACTCGCCGATGAACGTAACAGACTGGTCAGGCGGGCTGTGAGTAAGCGGGGCATCCACGAGCGGATCCCACGGCTTCTCGGTGACCGTCGCGAGAAAAGCGAAGTTCGAAGTAAAGGCTGCGGTCGATGCTAGTTTGACGGCGATGCGAAATATTTCATCGCTACTCTGGCCGAACTCGTAAAAGGCGCAACCAACGAGGCCGCTCGGCGTCACCGCGAGCTGCGGATGAAAGTGCTGCACGAGCGTCGCGTCGGAGAAACCGATATCGGCGAGTAACGGCTGGCCGCCATCGTCGCCCAGCCAAGAACCCGAGTCGGATCGAATCCGATAATAGATTCGAGTGAACTCGTTTCGCGCATCGGCCCAGGCCACTATGCATCCGCTCTGGCCAATTGGCGCAATCGAGACTAATGTCATGACGCGAAACGTGCCACCGGGAAAGGTTGCAAAGTCGCCCGGGTTTGCCGTAAATCTATCGCTGATGTCCCCGATCGGTTCGGCACAGACCTCGGGATCTGAGAACGTCGTCCCGCCATCGGAGGAGCTCATATAAAAAATTTCCGCTGTATTGGGAACGTGCCAGGCGATGTGAATCGTGCCGTCACCGCTTACGCAAATTGCCGGTGCAAAGGCGGTATCGTTAAAAATTGCGGAAGGTGACAAATCGGTCCCCGCGCCGACCCACTCCTGTTGCCCTGCGGGCTTGCGGGCAAAAAACAGCGGCGTGTCGGCGCCCCACACGGCATATACGTTTCCATAGTGGAGGCTGGACTGGTTGTTGTCCGCCGTGGCCCACTGCTTGTCGTCCCCAGCTTCTCGCTCCACGAGCAAACGTGGTATAGATGACCAGGATGCGCCGCCATCTGTAGACCGAAAGATGTCCATTCCCTGAGATACGATATCGTTCGGGTACGGCTGTTCCGTCCACGTGTCGGGTTCCGCAACGAGATATGCAACCCCGTCAAGATCCATAGCTAAAGCGGGATCCGTGTAACCGCCGCTCTGCTCCGTTTGGCCCCACAGATTCACATCAGCCGACTTATTCCACGTCAGGCCGCCATCGTTCGTGAACGCAGTCGCCACGGTAAACCGGTAGTGCTGGAAGTCATAAAATCGTTTAGAGACGGCAATCAAATTATCGCTATTAGTAGGGTTGGTAACGAGGT
This sequence comes from Candidatus Cybelea palsarum, assembly GCA_003166915.1. Lineage (GTDB taxonomy): Bacteria > Vulcanimicrobiota > Vulcanimicrobiia > Vulcanimicrobiales > Vulcanimicrobiaceae > Cybelea > Cybelea palsarum. The sequence continues at coordinate 10,312 of PMUK01000188.1, read as the reverse complement.
CGCTCTCGCTGCGTGAATTGCGATCGCCGGGATTCCACGTAAACGACGTACCTGCACGTTGGGTCCAGGAAACAAACCGAAAGGTAAGAAAATTGGGTGTTGCATTCGACAGGGCTCCGCTTCTAAGGTTGGTGGCGACTAGCGATCCTTAGCTGGGGGCGCGACGCCTCCGGACCGAGCGCGCACGAAACGCGAGTGCGCTTGCAGCCAAAAAGGCCGCGACCGCATAAAACGCTTCAAGCAGTCCGCTGCCTCCGTCCGGTGATACGTGGAACCATTGTTCGATCAGATCCATTTCACGGGCTCCTCCGGTCTCGCTGCCGCAACCCGAGCCGCCTAGGCGGCCGACGGGCCGGACCGGTCCCACCATCATACCGACTAACCGACGCTTCCGAAAGGTGCACGGAGTGCTGAGGTGAGGCGAGGCTCCGCACGGCGGAGAAGCCGTGAGCCTCGAGCGACGTTGCGATCTTCTCGATCACCTACGAGGTAAGGTAGCCGTCAACGCGGCGGATTACCAGTGAAGCTCACCCGCGCTGTGCGGTTTTACCCAGACGATGAGATCCCATTGAGTTGGAAACTCAAAGATCGTCGCGATATAGTTGGCGCTCGGCACCTTACCGATTTTAACGACCGTATCCGCCGACGGTTTTGACAGGCTGCCGCCGGCGCTCACGAAATCGGCGTTCCAGATCCATTGGTCGTAAAGCATGCTGCCGGTCTGGGGATCCTTGACGACATAGTGCACGTGTCCGTTGAACTCATACCAGCGCCCGGGATCGATGCCCCAAACCTGCGGTCGCGGCTCTCCGTTGGGGCGCGGAACGGAGAAATCGGCGCCCATCAGATTCCCGTCCTTGTCGTACCAGAGCTGGCTGGGGTGCGTCGGGTCCGACGTCCATTGCTGGTTGGCATAGCTGATTGCGCCCGTGTCGTCGGCGCCCGTGTACCGAACGTAGCCCGCCTTTAGGGCATCGCCAACGTGCGGGAATCGCGCGAGAAGATCGGCACGAACCGACGCGACGAACTTCGTCTCGCTCGGCGTGAGCGGCCCCGTATTGGTCGCCTGTTCGTCTGCCCGGGCGGCAATCGCGAACGTGCAAAAAACCGCCAGAAGGGCGGCAGTCAGCGGTGCCTTCATCGAACCTCCTCGCTCATCTGCGTGCTGACGTTTCCAACGCGGCGGAAGTTCGACCTGTGACATGAGCTGCACAAAGCATTGCTCAGTACGACGGCTGACCCTGGCAGTGCTCGACCGCCGGATCGTCGCTTGGAAAGATACTGAACATCGTCCCTCGTAGAACGACGATGTCTTTGCCTTTACGGAAATAGTTGAACATGCCGATTGCGGCCCCGACCCCGAAAAGTGGAATGGCACCGAGATAGCCGGGCAGGCTATCGTTTCGGCCCGATTCTTCCAACGAGTCGGTATTGTGATTGAGGACGACGTTCAAATGCCGGCCGCTGGGCAGCATGAGGTAGCGCGGTTCGAGAACGAGCGTTCCCGGCCGCGCGTTGCGCCCCGCGGGCGATGCTACGGCAACGATGCCTTCTCCCATCGTTCTGGCAGGAACCACAACCGTCGCGCCGCTGGTCACCGCGTTAACAGTTTCGAAGCGGAAGAAATCTCCGGGCCGTGCCTCCGACGAATCCACCGTATCCATCATTTGGACCGCGACGACCGTGCACCGGTCCATGGCCAGCGCGTGTGCCGGAGTGCCAGTCACTATGCACAGGATCGCGCTCCAGGCCGCGAACCGTCGCAACATTTACGCGTGCCTCGGAATCAGATGCATTTCCCCGTTGGCATAATCCAAGCCGACGATGAACTGCTGCCAGAAAGCCGCACCGAGGTGGCCTGACGCCGTGCCGTGCAAGGTCCACGTCGTTCCGATGCGTTGGGGTCCCGCGCGGTATCCGCCGATCGTCACGTTGCCGATCTCGCCGATCAACTCGACGCTGCTGCCGCCGATTCCGCTGACGAAGCGGCGGCTCGTGACGGCAAAAAGCCCTGAATGCTTGGCATAAAAATCGTAAGCGAGGTTGACATTCGACTCGTCCCCCGTATCCACTGCCAGATCGGTGTCGAGATTTCCGAGTGCGACGCGCACGACCGGCACGGAGTGTTGGAATGAAATCGGAACGTCGATCGAATGCTCCGCGAGAGGCTCGCCTAACGTCACGAGGTGCGCGCCGAGGTCCAAGACGACGTCGGTCGCGCCGAAGAGATCGGCTCCCAGTACGACGTCGTAACCGTAGCGGCGCAGATCGTTGAGCACGACGTAGTAGGCGTCGGAATAGAACGCGTTGCCGACACGCAGCGGGCCGGCCCGAACGACCTGCGTCATATAACCGCCGAGGCCGCGAACCTGATACGTTCCGACGACCGGTGCGCCCAGCCGGCTTGCAAGCTCGGCGCTCATCGAGAGCCCGGAGTTTCCGGTGTCGATCAGACATCGCAGCGCGATTCCGCCGACGGTGCAATCGACGATCGGCTCGGTCGCCTTGGAATCGATCGCAATCGCCGATGGCGCACCGTGCAACGACGGAAGCAAACCATGCGGCGGATGGAACGCCGACGACACCGCCGCCCGATCGTCGTACCGCTCGAAAGGCTGGCCGTCGTGCAACACTTCAAAGGGAAGCGTAAAGGCGCCGACGCGCCGGTAGTCACGGAACTCGAACGTGTCGTTCCCGCCGAACTCGCGCGCGTAGCGGACGAGGCTCGTGTTCGGATCCACGTAGACGCGCATTGCAAACGAGTTGGCGTCGCCCACCACGATCGTGCGATACGAGCGGCCATTCATTGCCGTCGTTCCCGCGTCCCCGAAGCGGCCGCCGTGCGTGAGGAACGACGGGGCCAAGAAAGCCAGGCTTGCAACCAGGCGCAGCGAGCGCAAATAGGGTTGCGGTTCCGCCGATTCCGGCAACGTCGTGCCGTTAAGGTTGACCGTGAAGAGGCGTTCCCCGTCGAAGTAGGTGCCGTCGCAGAGTTCGCCGGTGCAGTGGCGCAGCGCGGTCCGCAGTCCCTCGCTCTCACTCACGACGACGGCCGGTTCGCCATCGAACGTCACCCGGGAGACCGAAACGAAATGTGCCGCCCAAACCGGACCCGCGGCGTTGCTCATCCGCTCGAGCAGCCGCACGACATCGTTCTGATTCCGGCTAACTCCAAGCTCTGTCAGTAAGAGCGCGAAGAGCATGCCGGTCCGTGCGGCGAACCCCATGAGGGATGGACTTCGAGTCGCTCGACGCCTACCTTCTCGATGGGATGCCGCCGAAGGGTGAGGTCGTGCGGCAGTTGCTTGAAAATCGCCCTCACGAACAGGCTGCCGCGGCTTTCTACGAAGGTCTCGAACGACTGGGGGCACGCACGCCCGACCTCGCCCTCATTGCGCTGCGCCTCGTGCTAGCCGGCGTGAAAGCCGACGATGCCGCAGTGACGAGGGCGCGCGACCTCATCGCTCGGGTCCACGCCGGCGACGCGGCAGCTCGCGACGAGTATCGCGGGCTCGTACGGTCCCCGGAGTAATGTGCCTTTCGACCCACGCACTCGTCGCCTGCTATCCGCGGCACGCGCGGCGTGCCCTCGATTGCGTTTCGCTCGAGGTTTCCCGAGGCACGACGCTCGCGATCGTCGGACCGTCAGGGGCGGGGAAGACGACGCTGCTGCGCGTCATCGCGGGCTTGCTGCGCCCGAGCAGCGGCGACGTACGTATGGACGGCGCGTCAATTGCCGCGCTGGCGCCGCAGGAGCGGCGCGCAGCGCTCGTCTTTCAAGACGATTCCCTCTTCGACAACATGACGGTCCGTGAGAATCTGCGCTTCGCGCTTCGACGCAACGGCAGCCCGCCCGACGTACGCGTTACCGAACTCGCTTCCGCCTTGCACGTTGCAGAGCGGTTGGAACGGCGCCCGCGCCAACTCTCCGGCGGTGAGCGTCAGCGCGCCTCGATTGCCCGCGCGCTGCTATCGGAGCCCTCGGTACTGTTGCTCGACGAGCCGCTGGCTCATCTCGATCCGTCGCTACGGCGCAGTGTCCGCGACGAAATCATCGGCATGCGGCAACGCTTTGCCGGCCCGGTCTTGTACGTTACTCACGACCACGTGGACGCGATGAGTGTGGGCGACCGGCTGGCCGTGCTGATTGACGGGCGGCTCGAAGACGTCGGCGAGCCGCAGCGCGTCTACGATGCGCCGCGGACGATCGCGGTCGCGCGCTTTCTGGGCGAACGCCCGATGAATTTTTTCGACGACGAAAGCGCGCTCGTCGGCATTCGACCGGAACGAGTCCGCCTTTGCGCCGAAGGTGCGTTCCCCGGTCGCGTCACGCGTCGTGAAACGACCGGCGCGGATGTCTATCTCGAGGTGCAGACCGATCGCGGAAAGATCGTCGCGCGCGCTCCCGCGACCGATGGCACGCGGCCGGGTGAACAAGTGACCCTGGATCTTCCCGCGCGATGGCTGCGGCGATTCAATCCCGAGACTGGGGCAGCGCTGCCGTGAGTGAGGTCGCGGAAAAAGCTCGCGGAATTATCCTGACGGGTTTGACGGATCTTCCGACAATCCGCGAGCATATCGATTTTGCCGGCTACGTGCTCTTCTCGCGCAACGGCGCGTCGGTTGCGGAACTGCGTTTCTTTTCCGATATGCTGCGGGCAGAGTGCCTCGGGCCACCGCCCATAATTGCCATCGATCAGGAAGGCGGGAGGGTCGTTCGTCTGCATGAGGGCGTCGAGGTAATTCCGTCCATGATGGCAGTCGGTGCCGCAGGCGATCTCGAGTTGGCACAGCGCGCTGGAGAGCAAACAGCCTTCGATCTGCGACGAGCCGGCTGCACGATGGACTTCGCGCCGGTGCTCGATCTTGCGCTTGATTCGCGAAACACGGTTATCGGGACGCGCTCGTTCGGCGCCGATCCTCAGAGTGTCGCGGCATTTGGACTCGCTTTTGCTCGCGGCCTCGAGCGCGGAGGTATCACGCCGTGCTACAAGCACTTTCCCGGTCACGGCGCGACGTCCGTCGATTCGCACCGCGCGCTGCCGGTTCTCGATGCCGGCGAGGAGACGCTGCTCGCGCGAGATGTAGTTCCGTTTGCTGCCGTCGCCCCGGGAGCCAGCGCGTTCATGAGCGCGCACGTGCTCGTGCCCGAACTCGATTCGCAACGGCCGGCGACGCTCTCGCGCCGCATTCTGACCGATCTCCTTCGGTCGAAGCTTGGCTTCGATGGCGTGCTCGTCACGGATTGCCTCGAGATGGATGCGTTGGCCGATCCTGGACCGGTCGAATCCGCCGTGGAGGCGTTGATCGCGGGCGCCGATCTGCTGCTCTTTAGTCACCGCGTCGAACTGGCAGTTGCCGCGGCGGCGGCGATCGAGTCCGCGGTCGAAGAAGGGCGCGTCCCGTTTGCGCGATTAGACGAAGCGCATCGGCGGGTTACGCGCCTGCGCGAAGCCGCGAGTTCGCCATTGCCGTTGGATGAATCTGCGCCGCATCCAAACGTCGGGCGGGAAATTGGACGACGCGCGGTCACGCTGTTGCGCGGCGTTCCGGAGGCCGATCCCGTTGCTTCGGTCGTGGTTGCGTTCGGTGGCGACGCGGCGGCCTTGCAGCGCGAAGCGCCGGTTCTTGCAGGCCTCTGCGCGCCGGTCGATCCCGCTGCGGAGGATATCGACCGCATTCTTACGTCGCTTGCGAAAAGCCGGCGACGCGCGATCGTACTCGCGCGCCGCGCCCACTTGCATCCTTCGCAAGCGCAGGCGATCGCGACAATCGTGCAGCGCTATCCCGATGCGGTAGTCGTATCGCTCTTGGAACCCTTCGATCTGCCGCTCTTTGGAGCCGCGCATCATCTGCTGGCCACCTACGGAGACGACTCCGCTTCAATCGGCGGCCTCGCCGACGTTCTCTTCGGCGCGAGCATGCCCACCGGCCAGCTTCCAGTGTCGTTGTCATCCTAAAAGCTTGTCCCAGCGGAGTAAGAAGCGTCGGTGCCCGGAAAGAAGGCTTGGTGACGCGGCGACGTTTCGCGAGGCGGACGGGGCAAAGGGCCCGAATGCGCGCAGCAATGACTGTCCTTTCTCGCTGCCACGCCATGAGCCCGGTCGGATTCGCCATCTGCGATGTTTGATGCCGGCTGGCAGCTATGGTTCGTCTTCCTAGTTGTGACGATCATTGTTTACGCGTTATTAGAAGGTCCGGAGCCTTGGGGACGCATTACCGAGCGATTCGCCGTTCGGCCGGGTGCGATGACCGCCGATGCAAAGCGCAAGGAAAGAACCGAGCGCCTCAGGGCACAGTATCCCAATCTGACCGACGATACCGTAAGCTCGCTACTCCTTTCGGAAGCAAAGGAACTTACCAAGAGTAAGGTAGACGGGATCAGGGCCCTTGAAGGCAAGGCTGCAGCGCAGATCGGTTTGATTGGAGCGGGGATTGGCCTGCTGTCATTCGTCGCGCCAAAGACCGTCGGCGGCGCGGAGCTTACGCCATGGCTCGGGATTGCTCTAGCCTTCCTCTTTGCTTCAGTTCTAGCAAACGCAATCTCTCTGTGGCCAGCGCGGTATCGCCCTCCTTCAGTGGAAGTCTACAACTCGCTTGAAACTTGCGCAGATGGTTCACTAAAGGCTCCTATAATGCTCGAATTGACTGAAAGTTTTCTGCTCTACAATCGAAAGCTCCAGGTAGTAAGTGTTAAAAAGGGCCGATGGCAGGGCCTAGGGACCGTCCTTCTGATCGTCGGCATATTGATGCTGGTAATCAACTACTATTCTATCGCAGGCGGTAGCCAAGGCTCGACGATAAATCCGAGCTGCATGCCGAACGGTTTGACTTTGACGTGCAAGAAAGGAACATAGGGATAGCATGACTCGTTGCGGGCTGGTCCCTACTCCAGCGGACTTCGAAGAGGACCTCGATAACGCTCCGCCGTCCTATTAGCCTCAACGCGCGCGCACCACGACCGTTAGGTCGGACGTAATCTTAGTCGATATGCACTACCTGGTTGCGTGGCTGCGGCATTGCTGCCTGGGTGTAGTGGATCGCAGGTGCCGATCAACTCGCTCTCCCATGAACTGGTGCCCTCCAAACGGGATGAAGATTCTGTCGCCGTAAATCCAGGACTATAGATGACGCGCTCCTTGCAAGCTCTGTTCAAGCCGGGCGAAGTACCCAAAGATGGAGTCCGAGGTGCCCTAAGATGCTCGACAAGGCATGGCGTGCGGTCGGCCGAAGGACGCAGTATGGAACTACGGTATGGCGATCGAGTGCTCATTACAAACCTTGGGATCGAGGGAGAGGTGATCGAAGTGGATACCCGGAGCATCGTCGTGCGCTACAAGAAAGCCGACGGCGAGCTGATCGAACACCGCTTCGCGCCCGAGGACTTGGAGTATCGGCCGAAGCCGCACTTGCAGTAATCGTCGCGAGCGCGGCAGTTGCGGAGAGTTCCGCCGCCGAATACTTCGCGCAGAATCGGAGGTAGAGAAACGTGAAAACTATTGGGTTGCTCTTAGCAGCACTCGTCGGACTTAGTGGACAAGCCCCAGCGCCGGCGGCGGTGCGCCATCTCGTCTATGAATTCGGCTATAACACCAAAGTCGCCAGTGCGGGACAGGGGACTGGGACGACGACGGTCGATATTTCCGGCCCGGTCGCGGACGGCGGAGTCACGGTGAGCGGAACGGATTTCTGGTGGAACACCGTGCGGCCGAGAGCCACGAACACGTGCGAGGTCTACCCGAACGGCGACGTCACGTGCTCGCAGACTCCTTACGCTCTCTCACCCATACAGCTCACGCTCTTTCCGGTGCTGGCGCGCAACTTTTTCAAGGGGTTGTCGCCGAACGGGAAATCGAGCTGGCAGCGCAGCTACCACGTAAAGGCGGCAATTGTGCCGGGGGCCTCAGGCTTCGCGGGCCAGCCTTACACGTGGAACTGCAATTACAGTCTGCATGGGCAAGGCCCGATCGCCAATGCCGGCGCACTGATCCTGGTCACGGCGCAGGGCACGCTCGATCAACAGAGTGGACGATATCTCAAGGCGACTTCCAAGCAACGCATCGTGTGGGACCCGGTTTTAAAGGTTCCGGCGATCGTAAACGACGTGCGCACGCACATCCCGATGAGAAGCGTTTACAGTAACGACTCGATCGAGCTGAAGTTGATGAAGGATTCGAACAAGCAACCTGCCGCCACCCGGTAGCGGGACCAAAGTGCAACTTGGCGCGACTCCGGCGCATTAGAGTGGTACACCACTACCAAAGAGGATGCTATGAATTTAACGACCGAAAAACCTCGCAGCGCCAAGGATAAACTCGCCGGGCTCGTTTCGCTCAAGCGCGTCATCGATAAGGCGAAAGCGCACAACGACGGCCAGTTGGGGGAATACGATTACGATTGTCCGCACGACAAGCCGCTCTTCGAGTTTCTGGGTACGAACGGGGACGAGTTCGCGCGCAAGGTTGAGGAGCTCGCCACCGATGAGGCAATCGCCGCTTGGGTTCAGTCGGAGTTTCTCTCCAAGAAGACCCCCGAGGAAATCGAAAAGTTTAACAGCGAGCGGATGCACTGGCATCCCGAGCCCGGTTCGCACGCGGCCCACTACTTCGAAGAGCTTCGTTCAAAAATCGCGCCGGATCGGCCGGACGTCGTTACATGGTTCGACCTCCTGGACATCGACGAAGGCCGTCCCGTTCCGACCCCGACAAGCCTAAACTAGCGGCGTCCTCGGCGATTGGTCATGCAGCGTTTTCGCGCAAGTGATGGCGCCGAGCTGGCCTACCTCCAACAAGGGTCGGGCAATGCCCGGCTCTTGTTCGTTCACGGCTGGCAAGCCGACCACACCGTCTGGGAGGACGTCATCTCCGGACTTGGCCCCGCCGTGCAGAGCGTGGCGGTGGATTTGCGCGGCAGCGGCTCGTCGAACGGCGCGTGCGGACTGTGCAATCTCGAACGTTTTGCGGCCGACCTCCGCGAGCTCGTCGACGCGCTGGGTATCGCCCCGGTCGTCGTCGTGGGCCATTCGATGGGCGCGACCGTCGCTCTGCGCTTGGCCGTTGATGCGCCCGAGACGGTTAGCGGGTTGATTCTCATCGCGCCGGTACCGGCGAGCGGCGCCGGATTTTCACTCAAAGACGCGGATTACTTGCGCGCGACTGCCGGCGATCCGGTCGCCGCACGCAAATGGCTATCTGGCATGTTCGCCGGTGAGCCAGACGCCACCGTTCTCGATCGTCTCTGCGTCGCGGCTGGAAAGACGCCGCGGGACGCAGCTTTGGAGGGTTTTGAATCGTGGGCGAACGCGGATTTCGCAGAAGCGACGCGCACGATTTCCGCACCGGCCATCGTTGTCGCACCGGAGCGCGACAACCCCGAGATGTACCAACGCAAAGTAGCGGCGCTGCTCCCCAACGCGCACTTCGTTCTACTTCCCGATTGCGGGCACTACGCGATTCTGGAGCGCCCCGGCGAGATCGTGACGATAATCGGTGACATGCAAGATAGAATGATCGGTCCAGCATGAGCGATCTGGCTGCGCGCGCCTGCGTGCCGTGCCGTGGCGGCGTCCCGCCATTGAGTGACGACCAAATCGGGCCATTGCTCGCACAAATTGCCGCGGACTGGCGCGTCGTGGAGCGACCCGATCCCAAACATGGCACGGTAAAGATTCTCAGGCGCTCCTATCGCTTTGGCGATTTTGCCCAAGCGCTACGTGCGGCCGTGCTCGTCGGCGAGATGGCCGAGGAGCAGCAGCATCATCCCGATCTCCACATTTCCTGGGGTCGTCTCGAAGTTGAAATCTGGACGCACAAAATCGGCGGATTAACCGAGAGCGACTTTATCTTCGCCGCGAAGTGCGACGCCCTCGTAAGGCCTAGTAGCTAGTTCGGCGGAATCAAAACGCGTGAAGATTGTGGGCAGCACATCTAGCGCGGACGTAGAGATATGTTGCCATTTAACATTACGTCGAACATATCTCCTGAGTTCGCACGGACTGCATATCGCTCTACGGACGGCCAATACTTGCAGAGCAGTTCGGCCTTTCGCCAAAACACTAGATTGTTAAAGCCATCTCTCAAAAAAAATGCGATTGCGCTATTCTGGCGCAGCGCCTCTTTTTCTGCCCGCCGGCGATTCATCTCCGAGTCACTGGTTATGAGAATCCATCCGTTTTGCGCTACTTCCGGTATCCACGCAACATCTTCAGCGTTCTCGCGAAACCGCTTTCTGAGGGCGATTGCATCTACGCCTAAGGCTACTAGCATTTCCGCATAGCGTGGCGCGAGGTTGTTATCTAGGGCCTGTTAACACA
>PMUK01000128.1 GCA_003166915.1 Candidatus Cybelea palsarum | reverse complement strand
AGCTTGAAGTGGCCGCCGGGGCCCTCGGGAATATCGGCGTCACGGCGTCCCAGCTCCCACAAGATATTCTTGCCATCAGTATAAAAGCGGCGCGTCGCGAATGGGTGCTCACTCCTTAACTCGCGCTTGGCAAACTCATGTATTCGACGAATGAACCTCATCGACAAACCTTCTCGTTTGAAGGCCGCGATATAAAGCAACTCGACGAGTTCCGTGAAACTGAGAACATACGCGTCATCGAGCGCGATCAGGGGCGAAATGATGCGGTCAGAGAAGTTTCGTTTATCCCCTCGACGGAATGAGTAACCCTTAACCCAGCGCCTTACCGTGTCCGAAGCCAATTTGGCGTTCGTGGCGTATGTCGCGATCCGGGCTGCCTCCGAGGCGCTATAGAGCCCCAGACCAATAAGCGGAACGCTCATACCCCGCTGCGTTGGCGAGTCCGACTGAAGGGCATTTGCGATCTTCTCCCTTGCAAGCGACCAGATTTCCCTAATCATTGTACCTACCTGTGATAGGCGAACACGTGTTCGACCCCAAACAGTTTCGTCAGCTCGCGCTTTCATAGGCAAGCACCCGTTTTTTATGGGCAAGCGGCCTCAAAAGGACCAAAGTCGAGCCGGGCAGGAGTGTTAGGCTCGCCTAAGTACCTTGTGAGGCATGCTTAAATGGCCGGGAGCCCTCTGGGCCGCGCTTCTTGTGGGCAGCCCTATGGCGGCCGGCGCCATTCCGCTCTTTGCTCACCAGTACGGTGTGACGTGCGAAAAGTGTCACTCGGTAATACCGCACCTCAATGCGTTCGGCTCGGCGTTTTTGGCCTACGGCGAGCGTTTTCCCGGCGTCTCGTCGGGCCCGGCATTTCCGCTTTCCGTGAAGACGAATCTCGTCGATTCGAGCGAGTACCAGGGCAACGGACCCAACGGCGCCGGAATGCCCAAGGCGATCGTAGACGAGGTCGAGGCGTTTACGACTGCAACGATTGGATCGCGCGCGAACTTCTTCGTCGAGCAATACGTGGTCGACGGCGGCGAACCCGGGCTCTTGCGGGATGCGTGGATCAGCGACCGGGTCAATCCGTGGGAGTCGCGCATTCCAATTTATCTACAGGGTGGCCAGTTCACGTTGCCGTTACCGGTCGACCCCGAGACCTTTCGCGATACGTACCAAAACTACACGCCCTACGTGCAAACCGCGGGCACGAATCCATTCGATTTTTTCGATCCGAAGTTAGGGGCGCGCTTGGGCGTCGGCGATCCGCTGCGAGGCCCCAATCTACAGCTCTTCGCCGGGCCCGGGTACGATCGTGAGAGCGACCTCGCACCGACGGGCGTCGATACCGAAACCTATCTGCAAGATGCGATGGGAGCGTTCACGCTAAGCGCCCTTCGCTACAGCGGACTGCGACCGACCACGCTCGGGCCGTTCGATCGTTTCGAGCGCACCGGTTTCGGCTTTACGTACGGCCAATGGACGCGCTTCTCGAGCGAGGCCGTCCTCATTGACGGATCGGACTCCAACTGCGTGACGCCGCATATCGGCGCGTGCACGTCGAGCGGAGGATTCGAACAGCTCCGATACGCCTTCAACCGACAGGTTTTCTTTGAGGCGCGCTACGAGGGAACTTCCGATTCGAGCGGCAGCTTCCAACGCGACGGCGTGCTCCTGGGCGGCTACGGACCGACCGAAAACACGCGTCTCACGATCGAGGACGTCATTTCACACCAGCCTCAAACGAACGATACGATGAATGCGCAGTTCAGCATCGCGTACTGACCTCGGCGCGAGCCTCGCTCGCCTCGTTCTCGCTTGCGCGCTGCTTGCGGCGGCGCCCGGCCCGCGTGCGATCGATAGCGCCAAATCGAGCGCGCAGTTTAGCGTGGCGCACATTTGGGTCGAACACGTTACCGGAACGGTTCCGATCCTGAGCGGCAGCGTGACGTTGCTCCCCGGCTCTCTAATTCCGCAGAGCGCCAACGCCGTGCTCGACGCGACGCGCATCACAACCGGCGAGCCGGACCGCGATCACTCGCTCGAATCGCCCGACTTCTTCGATGCCGCGAAGTTCCCGCGATGGACCTTCGCGAGCATGCGAATCGTTCCAAAGGGTCCGACATCGTTCGAGATGGACGGCGACCTCACCATCCACGGCGTTACGCAGCCGGAACAGCTCGACGTCACGGCGAGCGGCGAAGCCGCGCATCCAGAGTATCGCGCGAAGGTGCAAATCGACCGTCATGCGTTTGGGATGCTCCGGACGCGGCTCGATCCGACAATCGGGAGCACCGTCGACATCGCGCTCGATATCGTGTTGGAGTGAAGCTTTCATTTTGAAACCGCCGCCTGACGCCGAGCCGCCTTGAGCGCACGCTTAAGCGTCAGGTCGAGCGGCTCGCTCTTCCGCTCCCATCCTTGAACGAAGCGCAGAGCGAAGCGTTCCTGATGCGACAACGTATTCGGCCGGCGCTTCGCTCCGGCGTGCGCGCCGATTGACGGTAGCCGGTGCTGCGCCGTGTAGGTTTCGAGTACGGCGGGGTGCACGTATGCCTTACGGCATATCGCCGGCGTGTTGCCCAGACGGGCGGCGACGCGCTCGAGCGCGGCGGCGATGTTTTTTTTCACGTCGACCAGCTCAGCCGCAGGCTCGCCAAGTGCACCGATGCATTCGACGGTTCCGATCCACGTGCGGAAATCCTTAGCCGAAAAATCGCCTCCGGCGATCTCGCGAAGGTATTCGTTGACATCATCCGAGCTGACGCTATTGGCCGACCCTGTCTCATCAATATACGTGAAGAGTTCTTCGCCCGGAAGGTCCCGGCAGCGTTTGATAATGCGGGCGAGCCGCGCATCATCGAGCTGAATTCGGTGCTCTTTTCCGCTCTTACCACGGAAATGAAGCCTCACCCGCGAGCCGTCGAGCCGGACGTGCCGCGTACACAGGGTCGTTAGGCCAAAGGAGTCATTGGCGGCTGCGTACTCTTCGTTGCCGACGCGAATGCCCGTCACGTCCAGCAACGAAACGAGGGCCGCGAGCACTTTGCGTCGAGAGAGCTCGGTTCCGCCAAGATCTTTCGCGACGGCCTTTCGAATTGCCGGAAGAGCACGTCCGAAGGCGACGAGACGGTGATATTTCGCCTCGTCCCGCGCTTCGCGGAAGCGCTTGTGATAGCGATACTGTTTGCGGCCGCGAGCGTCGCGACCGGTCGCCTGAAGATGCCCGTTGGCAATCGGTGAGATCCATACATCGCTATAGGCGGGCGGCACTGCGAGCGCGCGAATGCGGCGGAGCACCGCTTCGTCACGGACCGGCTTTCCAGCGGCATCAAAGTAGGCGAAGTGCCGGCCTCGCTTGCGTCGAGTGATCCCCGGGCCGCGAGCGTCGAGATATCGTAGGCCCCGCTTCGCGGGCGGCGATCTGCGGATCAAGGGTTTCCGCGAGCACCCAACATTCCTCAGACGGTTAGGGCAGCCGTTGCTCGTGCGATGGCGTCCAGGGCTCGGGTAAGCGCTTTCTTTACGGTGTCGGGATTGCCACCCGCGAATGCGATCTCGGGAAAGCTCGTGAAGACTCGATCGATCGTGTGATAGTAAGAGTTCTGTAATAGGCCGTCACTTACGAAGAAGGCGTCGCGCGAGGCCTGCTCTCGCATGGCCAGTGCTCGCATTGCCGTCGCATCGCTTTGGGCCTCTGCGCGCTGCATGGCGACGTCGGTTGCACGCGCCGCGGCACGGTACGCCTCGAGCGCCGGGCGCAGCTCGCTAAGCGTCATCGCGCCATTGCTGCGCGTCAATGCGGCGACTTGCAACGGCGTGAGGTCCTTGAGCAACTGCGCCGGAATCTCTTCGATTCGTAACGGCTCCACCGTTGCATTAGCGGCCCGCATCGCCTGGATTCCGGTGACTTGGGCCGTGATGACGGCCTGCTTGAGGCCGGGATCGTACGTGCGCAAACCATCGAGATTGTCTTCAGCGGTGTGATGGGCTCCGAACGAGCCATAATAACCGTTGCTCGTGCTCGGTACGCCGAGCATGTACGAAAAGTTCTGATGGTCGGATCCGCCGACGATCGGGTTGAGTAACGGATCGACGCGCTGATCGCGCATCCCTAACTCGCCTCTGCCGTCAACCGTCGGAACGACGTCGCAGATCTGCTTCATGAAGGCGAAGAGCCCCGGCGAGGCGCTGACGACAAACGGGTCGCCGGTCGTGAGCTGATCGGTATTGATATATTGAAAAACGTTGGTTCGCAGTTGCGGCCCGTTCTCATAGATATAGGCCGCCGATCCGTAGAGGCCCAACTCGTGACCGTCCCACGACGCAAACTCGATCGTGCGCTTCGGCCGCCAGCCTTGCGTGGCGAGCGCGTGGAAGGCGTCGGCGTCTTGCAGCAAGACGGTCGTACCACTTCCGGGATCGATGGCGCCGAACGTCATCGCGTCGCGGTGGCTGCCGATCATCACGATGGAGTCGGGCTGCTGGCTGCCTTTCATGTCGCCGAAGACCAACCAAATTGTTTTGACTCTACGTTCGAGGTTCGAGTGTACGCGGACGATCTCGTTGCCGCCGAAATGCTGGACGAACTCGAACATCGGATGCCACGACTGCGGGACGACCTGACCGGTCAATCCGGCCAGCAGGGTGCGCGCGGTGCTCTGCGTGATGCTCAGCTCCGGAATCGTCGCGTGCGGAATGTCGTTCCAGCTCTTGTGCGGTGCTCCGACGACCGGCGCTTTGCCGGCGAACGTGGGATCGCCGGGGGGAAACATCATGAAGCCGCGCGGCGACATCCCACCCATGCGTTCGGCCATGTTCGGGTTCTTGAAGTTGCCGTTGGGCCACATCGCACCGCCGCCGTAGCCGGTCGTTCCCGGCTCCATGAACTCGAGGATTGCGGCGGCTCCGCGTTTGCGCAGCTCGTTATACGCAATATAGCTTGGATCGAGAGAACGAAAGCCGCCGCCGCCCGGAGCACCCAGGCGCACGAGAACCACCGCGCCTTGCAAGCTCACGTGCCGCGCGTCGATCTCGGCGAGATCGTCCTTCGACGCCGTGTTGACGTAAACGACCGGGCCGGTGACCGTCCCATCGCCCGATTCTTCGAGAAACGGCTGCCCGCCCATCAGTTCCCACTTAGTATGATGTCCCGGCGTGCCTTCCAGTAAGTCGAACGCCGTGCGCCGCGGCGACAGCATCGTCAAACTCTGCTCGAGCGGACCGGTGAACTCGACTTGATACTCTTTGATGCGCGTGACGAACCCGTCGCGCTCCAATCGTTCTTTGACGTACACCGCCGTCGCGTAATCGGCAGCCGATCCCGCACGGTGCGGAACCGACGAGAGATGGTGTTCGATATCCATCGCGTTCGCGCTGCTGGGCGCGCGCATCATCGTTTTCTCGGCATCCAACTCCGCGGTCACGTCGGGTCCGGCAGCCCACCCGACCAGCGCGGTATCGGAGGTTACGGTCGAGGGGAGCGCCGCAGCTTGAGGCGCGGTTTGCGCGAGGGCAGGCGCGGCAATGTTTCCCGCGCTCCCTGCAAGAAGAGCGACGAACGTAAGAAATGCAGCGCTGGGCCGCCGGCAGCGAAAAGCCATGGGCGCGATAATACCCCGTTGGAGCCGCAGGGGCCTACGCGTCAAATCCTTCGAAGATTGCGCCATGAAACGGACGTTACCGATGGCCGCGCTCCTTGCCGCGTCGCTCTTTGTTTTGGCTGGGGGACGCGCCCCCGCCGCGCAGTCCTATGCCGAGTTCGTCGCGGGGGCGCATGCCTACCGCGGCCTCTTCACGATCTGGCAGAAAGACGGCGGAACATATCTCGAGGTGGCGCCGGATCAGTTGAACGCGGACTTCCTCGAGACGATTACGCCCGGGAACGGGATCGGCCAGGACCCGGTCTGGTGGGGCGATACCGATTACCTCCCCACGCAGATCCTCCGCTTCCAGCGACGCGGCGAGAGCGTCGTCATGGTGTGGCGCAATTGGTACGCGCACGCCGGATCCAGCGCGTCCGCGCAACTCGCCAACGAAGGCAGCTTCCCCGACTCCGTCGTCGGCATCGGCAAGATTGTCGCCGAGAACGCGTCAACCGGAGATGTAGTTTTCGATCTTTCCTCGCTCCTTGGCGACAATATCGATCTGCGCAACGTCATCAACGGCAGGATCCCGCCCGCCAAAGCGTATCGCATCGATCCAGCGCTCTCTTATTTCGATGCCGTCAAGGCATTTCCCGAGAACGACGTGATTACGGTCGGCCAGACCTGGGCAACCGACGCCGCGCATATGATCGACACCGCACCCGATGCTCGCCGCATACTAATTCGCGTTGTCTACAACTTCGTGCAGATGCCGCGCGACGATTACCGTCCGCGTTTGATGGACGATCGCGTTGGGCTCTACGACGATATCTACGTCGACTTCTCAAACGATAGTCGAGCGCGACGCCAACTGCCCTACATCGTGCGATGGAACTTCGACCCGGCCGATTCCAGCCAGCCGTCGGCGGCGCGGCATCCTATGGTCATCTACCTGAGTAACACGATTCCACCGGCGTACCGCGGAGCGATCCGAGATGCTTGTCTCGAGTGGAACAAAGCCCTAGAAAAGATCGGCATCCTCGACGCCATAATCGTACGCGATCAGCCGAACGACCCTAATTGGGATCCCGACGACGTCCGCTACAGCGCGATACGGTGGCTCAACGAAACCCGGCCGACCTTCGGGGCAGATTCGCAGACGCTCTTCAATCCGCTCACCGGCGAGGAGATCCGCACCGGCGTTCTGGTTTCGGCGGCCGTAGGAAGCTCGCCGCGTCTCGCGTGGCAATACGTTGTCGATCCCGTGCGGTACGACCGCACGACCGACCCAATGCCCGCCGCGTTCCTCCACGATTCGGTCTTCGCAACGATCGTGCATGAAATGGGGCATAATCTGGGCATGCAGCACAATTTCATCGGGCACGAAGCGTACACCGCGGTGGAGCTACAGAGCACGGCGTTCACGCGCGAGCACGGCATTACGTCGAGCGTCATGGAATATGCACCGTTGAACCTCTGGCCGCAGGCCTACAAACAAGGGGAGTTCTTCCAAACCACGATCGGTCCGTACGACTATTATGCCATTAAGTTCGGCTACGCAAGCATTCCCGGTGCGCGGACCCCCGAGCAAGAAGTTCCGACGCTGCGGCGTTGGGCCTCGGCGTGGTCAAATCCCTGGATGCGCTATGCTTCCGACGAAGACGTCGATTATGCGACGGGACACGCCGCCGATCCCCGCGTCGAGCAAGGCATGCTGACCGACGATCCGCTCTCGTGGTGCGACGTTCAAATGAAGATGTATCGCGAGCAGATTGCGTCGCTCAATAAGTACTGGCCCGCCGGCGGGAACGCATACGAACAAGAACGCGACGTTCTCGCGCTAATGTTGCGATATTACGACCAGTGCGCGATCGCGGCCGCCCACTATCTCGGCGGTCAATATCTCTCCTGGTCGCATGCCGGCGATCCCGATGCGCAACTACCGATCGTGCCGGTAAGCCTGCAGACCGAGCGTCGCGCGATGGCAGTTCTGGACGCAGCGCTCTTTAGTTCCGACGCCTTGCACGTTCCCGCCTCCGTGTTGAATCGGCTGAGGTATTCGGAGTGGTCGGGCTATGGCTACACCGGTTGGGAAGGCTACGGTAATCTGCCGGCGTGGGCCTACGACCCGCCGGCCCGTCACGACTTTCCGCTCGTCGAGCAGGTCAATGCGACCCAGCTTGCAACGGTCGATTATCTATTCAAACCGCTCGTACTGCAGCGCATCGACGAAAACCCAGCGGAGTCGACGCGAACGACGATGACGATTGCGGATCTCTTCGATTGGCTACACACCGGCATCTTTGGCGATCTGCACGACGGCACGATTCCGCTCGTCTCGCGCAATTTGCAAAGCGAATACGTCGAACGGCTGGCGATGCTCGTGATGGCGCCTCCGAAGGGCACGCCACCGGACGCGCAAGCCCTCGCTGCAGCCGAATTATTGCGGATCGCTCGTGACGCCGCGATCTCAATGCGCGGCAACCACGATTCGGTGACCCGCGCACATCTGGCCGCACTCGTACACGCGGCCAAATATCCCAAGGTTTCGGGAACGCCACCCGGATGATCTCGTCTGATTATACGCAAGATCGTCCGAATGTGGTTGAACTCCAGCAGGCGGCTCAAGTATGCTACGACCATGAAAAGCTGGGTTCTTTGTTTAACGTTCTGTGGCATGGTGTGTTTGCCATTGAGGGTTCCGGCAGCATGTACGTCGCCGGTATATTCCCAGTTTGATTTCTGGGTAGGTCACTGGCGCGTAACCAACGCTCGCGGCGAGCTTGTAGGTTACGACGACGTCACGAAGAGGCTCGACGGTTGCGTCGTTTATGAGGAGTACCACGATGCCGTCCATCCGAGCCTCGGGATTGGTATGACGGGATACGAAGAAGGTCGCGGCCGGTGGCATCAGGATTTCATGGATGACGGCGGTTTCGTCCTTGCGCTGGACGGTTCGCTGCAAAACGGACAGATGATTCTCAACGGTACGGATTATGTGGATGGTAAGCCAAGGTTGAATCACGGTGTTTGGACTCGTCGCGGAGACGAAGTGGAAGAGCTCTGGACGGTTTCACTCGATGGCGGTCGCACTTGGAAGACGCGATTTGACGGCTGGTTTCATCGTGTTCGAACCCGCTGACTGAAGCTGCCCGGGTTCCGTGGACACTTTCCACTTTGTGGAGAAGGGTCCACCAATGGCCAAGA
>PMUK01000045.1 GCA_003166915.1 Candidatus Cybelea palsarum | reverse complement strand
CTTCGCATGTAAGGGGTCGGCGGTTCGAGTCCCCCCATCTCCACCAGAAAATAGGCCGATTTCACAAGGCATTACAAAATCGGTGATTGACTTCGCGATTCCCTGGACTGCGTCTCGACGACCATTCTTCAAGGCTCGTCACTCAACGACGCTGTCGACCCACCACGCGTGCACCAGCCACATCGCATCGGGATGCTGCGCGCCGATCGCGCGCAGCGTGTCGACGATGCCGGCGTAGCCGTTGTCTCCGCCGATGCGTGCGGCGACCGCATCGTAGTTGGCGTCCCGCGCGAGGACGCCGTGGAGGCTCGCTAACAGCTCCTCGTCCGTGCCCGGCACGATGACTTCGGCCTGCCCAGGCGTCGGGGACTCCTCACGCGCGCACGCAGACGGGCAAGCGAGGAGACGAGCGAGGATCACGCCCGCTGATTCGGAGCTCGAAGTACGCATATTCCTAGCGGCGCTCGCAGCCGGAAAGTCGGTACGCGAGGCGGCAAAGCTGGCTGGGCTCTCGGAGCGACGGATTGCGCGATAGGTCGCGTTCTATGGATTCGGGCCGCCGGTCACGGCCGCTCAGCGCAAGGGGCGAATTGCTAAGGCAAATCCCTTCAGCGCGAAAGCGGTCGATGCAATGGTGGAGCTTACGATCGCGCTCCAGGATCGCACCTCGCAAAGAACTGCAGACCGGTACTCTGGGGGTGACCGCGAGCGGCTTCACGAGATGTGGATAAGCGGTGAGTTAATGGCCATCTACGATCGTGAGGCGATTGCGGACCTCCGTCGACACGGTAAGCACGACCTCGCCGACCGCTACGAACGCGCTCTGGCCAATGCACCACCGTTCAAGCCGATCGACTACGTTGGCGAGGAGCTGCGACGCGCTGGCTTCAAGTGGTGATCGACGTCCGGACGAGGCGGTCGTCGTTAGGGAGCACTCAACATGAAAGTTTCGTCGAAGCGACACGATCGTATCGACCGAGGGCCATGCCCGCGCGGCCTCTGTCCACACACCGCGGCGATGCATGGGACGAAAGACGGCCACTGCGCCATCTGCGCTGTGAGGGCCGAGACCGAAGGCGAATCCGCGTGGCGATGCGCGGCGTCTGAGGACAGCTAGACACTAACGGGGTAGGATCAGCGAAGCATCACGAAGCTAGGCATCGAAGAGGGCTCGCAGTTCGTGGGTGGGAGATCCTAGTCGATGTCCAGCAACGAGAGCTTAGAATCTCACCGACGGCTAACTCGAGTTTCTATCTGGCACGAATTGGGCCACTGCTTTGTGGCCGCCCACCACGGCTGTCCCGCGGATGAACTTGGAAATCTTCACCACGTTTGATGGAAGCGCTTTTGTTCTTCCCCGGGCGAGCAGTCGAAGTCCAGCGTTAGAATCTATCCATGATGAAAATGACGAAGCTGCACGAGGTGGGAGCAGGCGACATTTGCGATAGTACTTGGTGGAGCAACGATCGTGGCGGACCGTCGGTGGACCGCGGACTAGCGAATCTGAGTCAGAGCGGTCTCCTCGATTTCGGCTCCCAAGGCGTTCGCCGCGTCCCTGTCTAACGGCTGAAATACGCGACCCTTGTTCGATGTATCCGGGTTAGGGAGGATTTTTTGCGTTACATCGCCGCGCTATTCGCTCTCGTGCTTCTCGCCGCGTCTGCGCCGTCGCCCGATATCAGCGGCACCTGGCAAGGAACGATAATCGTGCCCGGTATCGGCAAGCTACCTCGGGTCATGCGCATCACCAAGGCCGGCAGCGGCTACGATGTGAAGATTTACAGCACCCAGGAGAGCGAAGTTCCCATAGCAACGCGCAACGTCAAAATCGACGGATCGACAATCACGATGGCGTTCGATATGAATAGCGATCCTTGGCTCAACTACCATCGCACCTATCAGGCTACGCTTTCCAGCGATGGGAAATCACTTAGTGGTACGTGGAGAGTGCCCGGCGTGTTCAACGTACCAATGGTGTATCACCGAACGCCGCCGGTGACGCTGCACATGCTGCAGCCAACGCGCGACCTCTATATCGACGTTGCGGACGGCGTCAAAGACGAAGTCCTTGAATGGGGCGGCAGCGGCCGGCCCATGGTGTTACTCGCCGGTCAAGGAGTCACGGCCCGCGGTTGGCGGGCGATCATTCCCGACCTCGTGACGAAATATCACGTGTACTCGATCACACGTCGCGGCTACGGCAATTCAAGTAAACCACTTGCAACCGCGCAGAACTACAACGCCGAGCGGCTCGGGCAAGACGTCCTCGTGATCCTCGACAAGCTGCAGATTGATAAGCCGATTCTCGTCGGTCACTCACTCGCCGGCGAAGAACTCAGCTACGTCGGAACGCAGGCACCGCAGAAAGCCGCCGCGCTTATCTACCTAGATGCGGCATACTACTACGCATATGACGGGGGCATTCCCACGCCGCCGCCACCTAGTCCACCGCCCGGTTTTCCGAAAGAGTCGCCGATTGACGTTACGATTGATAACAACCCAGGGCGCTTCACGACGCCAATCGGCCTGCCGATCCTTGCGATCTTCGCCAATCCCCATAATGACCAGCCCGGTCCTGGAGAGTCGGCGGCGTTCATAGCGGCATTCAATGCGTTCACGACAAAGCAGATCGCGGCGTTCAAGAAAGGCCAGCCCAAGGCTCAAGTCATCGTCATACCCCATGCCAACCACTTCGTTTACATCTCGAATAAGGACGAAGTTCTTCGCGATATCGATACCTTTGTCGCGAACCTACCGACATAGGCCGCTCAGCAGTCTTCTTTTACGAACGGGATGTCGCCTGAATGCATGTTACGCCCGCACCGCCTTCGGCGGAGGAATTAAGCTAAAGACGCAAGTGAGGCGCTAGTGCCGGTGTCGCCAGCTCCGAAGCCCTGCGGCGGGACTCGCCTGACATAACTCGAATAAAGCAATATGGGGACTCCCGCTTAGGAGGCGGTCCGGTCCTTTTTTTAGCGAAGATAATGCGTACCTACCGACGCTTGCGAGGATTCGCCGATCGTGATGGGGTACGCACCATTTCCGCCCGCTTTTTGAACGGAGGCTTCGATGCTTTTTTCTCCGTCGACCGCTTGGCGAATCGCCACATACATCGCTTGCTCGGCCGTCATAACGCTCGCAGGGTGTGCTAGTGGGAGTTCGTCGGTCGCACCCGCCACCAACTCGCTGCCGAGCAACGCGCAGCAAGCTGCCTTCCTTGACCCATTGGATTCCCCCGATGCCAATAAGCAGCACATCTACGTCACGACCTATATTAACAACACGGTTACCATTTACTCGTCAAGCGGAGTCCCAGCTGGCAAGATAAAGAGTGGACTGAAAAGTCCGCAGTCATTGCGGGTCGATTCCGCTGGTAAAATTTACGTCGCGAACTTTGGCAATAATACGGTCACGACATACAGTAAGAGCGGCAAGCGCACTACCCCGACGATTAGCGTCGGCCTGAATCAGCCCGTCGGCGTGGCTGTTGACGCGGCCGGAAAAATCTATGTTACAAATCACGGCAACGGCACTCTGACGACCTACATGGCAGATGGAACGCAGACTACACCTACTATCAGCGGCTTGTCGGACCCAGGTTTTCCGACGGTGGACTCAGCAGGCAAGATTTACATCCCCAATCAGAGCACGAACACGCTAACGACGTATAAGGCAGATGGAACGCCGACCACGCCCACTATCACCGCCGGGCTGAACGTGCCGGTCGACGTGCAGGTTGGTAAAAAAGGCACGATTTACATCGCGAACTTTGGTAATAGCACTAGCAGCAGCGTGACGACCTATACCAGAACCGGAAGGCAGACGACTCCAACAATAACGAAAGGGATATCCGAGGCCGAGGGTATCGCACTTACTTCAAGCAAAATTTATGTTGCTAACCGTCTTGGGAGCGACGTGACGACGTACACTTTAAAAGGAGTGCAAACCAAGCCGACGATAAAGGGATTGACCAAAGGTCTCACGGGCATAGCGGTTCACTAGGGCCTGTTAACACAA
>PMUK01000159.1 GCA_003166915.1 Candidatus Cybelea palsarum | reverse complement strand
TCGCCCGGACAGCGATAGCCAAGGGCGCCTGACGGCATCTTATATACCTCGCGCAAATACCCGAGATCGCAAATGCGCGTTCGCTCCTCATACACATCATCTTGCGATAGCGTCCCCTCAAGGCGAGCGACCTTAAAGGGGAAGCCGGTAGGCGATGCGTGCGGATCGGTCAAGACGCGCGCGTCGCGCGACGCGACTTTCTCCAGTAACGCGCGCTTATAGTCGTCGCGTAACCCCGATTCAGTACAAAACGCGAAGGCCGTGCCAATCTGCACGCCTTGCGCTCCAGTCGCAAGCGCCTCGCGCAACTTCGCTGGCGAACCATACCCGCCCGCAAGCCAAAACGGTACGCCGAGGGCGCGGATTCGTTCCAGGTCGACCCGGTCGCGCTCGCCGTAGACGATGTCGCCGTTTTCACCGAGCTCGAGTTTGCCGCGCGGCGGNNGACCCGCACTCGGCCCTTCGATCACGAAGCCGTCAACTCGTCCACCCGTTTTTTTTACCATCGTCGCCGCTAGCGTGTTCGATGCGACGATCGCCATAAATTTGGGCCGATTCAATGGCGGAAGATCGCATTCCATGAATTCGTGTGGATCAAATCGCAATGTCGTGTCGTCGCCCTCTTGGGCCCCAGTAACGGCCAGCGGATACGTCGCGGTCTCATGGTTGATGAAACGATCGATCATGTCGGGGATTTTCAAGGGAATCCCCGCGCCCATGAGGATCCAGTCGATACCGGCAAGCATCGCACCATAGATCGAAGCGAGATGGGGGAATTGGATCTTCTCCAGATAGTTGATTCCGACGGGATTGGCGTGGCCTTCGCGAGCCAGAAACACTTCAACGAAATTCGCCACCATTGCGAGTATCTGGGTCTCACGCCGGCTTTGCTTCCGCCACATCGGCAACGTTTTATATGGCTGGTTCGCCGCTCTGCCGCCGGGAATGTAATAGGTTTTCCATATGCGCTCTACCATGTGTTGAAATGGGAAACGCTCGAAGCCGCGCTTGATGTGCCCGCCCGCATCGCCGTCTTGCAGACGTCGCGCAAGGATTTGATCGAGAGCCACACCCGATACGACGCCGAGTTGGCCTAGTCCCGAAACCGCCGCAGCAAGCCGCCAGCTCGAAATGCCGACGCCCATACCGCCTTGAATAATCATTGGAGCACGGTTCATAAAGGGCATTATCCCACACGCGCTCCCGCTCGCGCACGATTTAAGCCGACATTCCCCTTTGTAACGGGGATTCTCCATATGGCCGTCCTTTTCGAGTCGTGGCCGGCGGATTCCGGCGGTTTTTGGGTACCTTGGCGGCCGTCTTGGTTGCCTCGGCACGAAATGGGTCGGCTTTTCGTCCTCCGCCCGCTACACAAACCTTTGATATCCGCATGAGGACGCAGCTCTCTCGTCGTTTTCCGATGCAAGCGGAAGACCGGAGTCATGTTGTTGTCGCCATCGGCGGCGCTCGCAAAGCAGCGATTCTCTGCATTATCGCACCGAATAGTTTGCGCGGCATCGTGACCTCCGCCATCTGAAACGCAACGTACCGGCCGTGGCTGACGACCCTGGCACCGATCTTGATCAGCTTCTCGCGAAGCGTTGTCAACGACCACTCGGCAATTGTCTCCGGAATCGCCAGCGTGCGGAGGAAGTTCCCGAGGTTGTACGCCAGCGCGTGAAGCTGGAGGCGAACGGCGTTCGCGTTGAACGAGCGGCACGAGAGCCGCGTACCCTTTAACGCCCGCTTCCATTCTTTTATGCATTGCTCAGCCGTCCCGCGCTGGTTGTAGAACCCAACGACGTTCTTCGACGAGTTGCGCAGGTTCGTAACGATGAAACCGATGCGCGGAAACAGCTCCCCGAAATGCCAGTCCACCTTGGCGACGACCCGGCGCGGGCGCGACCAACTCGCTGCCTGGTAGCGAAAGCTCTTGTAGAAACGCTGACTAGTGCGCCGGACGCCCAACCGGCTGCTTAAGCATGTGAACGACGAGTTCAAAGGTGCTTACTCATTCGATGTTCGGCCCTTCCCGCAATCGCTGCGGTACTATGGCCTCGGCTGACTCCTGCCGGTTCAGCGCGTCATCGCTGGCGCGGTTGTACAAAGACATACCGGCAGATCTCCCCGGGTAAGAACGCTGACCTTCTCCTCATGTCGCCGCCGCATTTACGCTTGCGCCCTTTGGTCGTATCGGACTTCGTTTTGTGCTGCAAACTCGTCCGAACGCAAACGCCTGATGCGATTCGTGTTCCTCGGCGCGAGGATTTGCCGCCGGCTTCCTTCCGATTCCGCTTCGCAGCGGACACCGTTGCCTTTGGCTAGTGGTTGCCACGACCAGGCTCCACAGAGGACTTTCACCTCCAAGTCAGCGCCCATGCCGGGCGCACGGCAAACACGGCCTCGCAATCGCGAAGCCGTGCGCGGGGCAGAGGCGCGGGGGTTGCCGAAATCTAGGCCGCGAAGCCCCTAACGCGATGCTGCCTCGCAAGCGCGGAGACGGGCGCGCCCCTACGAGCCATATATATAGTTGAGCTTAAACAGATCTTTACCGTCAGGCTGTTTGCATATGCCGAACGTGACGATGCCTTTGAACGTTCTTGCTACGAAGTCTAACGCCTCATCTACGGTGACGTTTTTCAATCAACCTTGGAAGATGGGGTGCTCACGCGATCGGCCCGGACACAATGATGTCAATGATACCTGGGTCGGGGTAAACATCCAGTCTGCGCTCAGCGGTATGGAGTTCCGGCGCGTTCTCAATCGTGAAAACCGCTGACGGCGCACTGTACTGAGGATCGCGCGTGCGAGCGCAGGATCGACCGCATCGGGATCTCGCAGATCGAGGCGCTCGCTCATCTTCGCTCCATAGGCGTTCGAGATCGTCGAAGATCCGCTCACAGACCAAATAGAGCGCGGTCTGCTTGCTGGGCAGATAAGTAAATAAGAGGCCCGCGACGCTGACGCCCACCGCGCGTGCGATGTCGCGCATGCTGGCGCCGTGAAAGCCGTGGTCGGCAAAGAGCCGGCGATCGTAATCCTGCCTGCTGCCATCGTGTTCGGACGCGCCGTTCTATCGAACGTTCGCTCCGAAATGAAGCCGGGTAGCCGAAACTTTAAAACGGAAGGAAAAAAAAACGGGGAAGCCGCATTTGAATCACTTATCTAGTGCAAACGCACTAGACCGCTCTTTAGACCGACAATGACCGCTTCGGCACGGGAATGCGCGCCAAGCTTAAGCAAGAGGTTTTGCACGTGGTTGCGCACGGTAGCCGAAGCGAGGCCTAATCCCGAGGCGATCTGTGCCGTGCTCAAACCTTCGGCAAGCATGGCCAGGACGTCGAGTTCGCGCCGCGTTGCAATCCGGCTGTCGGGAACCGAGGCTGCCGGCCCGCCCTGGGAGACGCGACGCACGACGCTCTCGGCAAGATCGGTCAGACGGCGAGCCGAGATGCTTTCCGCGAGTATGTGGACGGCTACCCCTAGATCGTCTTCGTCGATAACGACAAACGTCGTCGCTTCAAGCCACAACTCGCTGCCGTCGGGATGGCGGACGATCATTTCGAAGCGGCGCGGCGCGCGCAGTTCGCGGCAACTCGCCTGCACCGGGCAGTTCGGCCCGCAGAGATGGCGGCCGCCCGGCGTCATGCCTTGCATCACCTCGTGACAAGGCCGTCCCATCGTCTCGGCGGCATCTCGCCCTAAGAGTTTTGTCGCTGCGTCGTTCCAATAAACGACCATCCCGCGATCGTCGATCGCGACCACGGCTTCGGCACTCGAACCGAACTTTAGCGGCACGAATATAAAGTTAGCGACTTTTTGTCATTTTCTTCCTTACGGTCGTCGACGAAAGGCGGAGCGTATACGATTCAGCGTGCCCTAATGTGCGGTCAGGGGCACGGCAGCATGGCTGTGCCCGCTCGGCCTATCGCGGCGTCGGGATTGCCGACTGCATTCGCAGCGGCGAAGATTCCGCGCAGCGCGCCGGAATACGTCTCTAATCACTCCGTCTGCTTATGAGTGCACGTGTAGGTTATGCCGCCCAAGTCCACGCCAACTGCGCGGAATTCCATCCCGGTTTGTACATCAAAGCTCGTAACCAGCTCCATCCTAGCCCCGACAATGGCAGCGCCCTTATTGAGGCCGTCGTGGACGACAACGTCAAGACCACCATCATCACGAGCCGTGGCACGTACCAAGAACCGAGTCCTATCAGGCACGCCGAGTCTCGCGAGTTCCTCTCCCACACCTAAGGCAATCGCCTCTGCTACCGCTACCTCAGCCTGAGTCAGAGTCCTGATTATGCTTTCCTCCAAGCCAGGGTGTGGGCATTGTGTTATTAAGAGGCTGACACGCTGAACGTTCGCTTGAAAAGAAGCGTAGCCGACTTACGAACAATCGAAAAGCCGCGTCTGAATCAGTTATCTAGTGCAAACGCACTATAAGGCTATCACGCGGAACTTTGGATCCTCGGAGTTTCCGACCTACGTAACGATCAGCAAGGACAACGAGCTCGTCTTCGTTGCGACCCGGTCTCCTCAGGTATCTCTATTTTCAAATATCCAAGCGGTCGGCTCGTCACGACGTTGGCTAACGGCAATGGGGCCGAAGATCCGGTTGGGGCGGTTGACGGCCCAAACGCACGGGCCCGCGAGAGAACGCGGAACCCCATGCGAAGAGACGTGCGAGCGCGTAGAGCGTCGACGCGATCGATCTCATGACGGCTTACGCTTTGCCGGCGCGCGCCGGATCGGAGTTACACCTGAAGGAAGCTCGTCGGGCGTAAGAACCGCAGGCTGCGGCTCATGGCCACGCACAGGATAGCGCGGCTGCGCGAGTTTTTCGCAAAGTTCTCGCAGGGCGGCGGCCGCACGTGTCCGGGCGGTCGGAAGCGCTATCCATTCTCCCGGGTCCCAACGCGCGCGCGCGCGCGCGTACCTTTACCAGATTAGATGCAGCTCGATATATGCAGCTCGATATATGCAGCTCGATATTTTCCCGCGGCTTAAGGCTTCGAGAGCGGGTCCGGCTTCATCGTATTGAGGTCCACCGGGACCGAGACGTGCTCTTCGACGATCAGCCACTTGGCTCTCGGACTCCCGCAGCGTTTCCTGAACGTCGTCGGTATCCGGAAGAACGAGAGACTAAGCTTCGCCTGCGACTTCCTCGACATCGAGCAACAGACGAACAGTGCCGGTATAGTTTGCGGGGTATGCGGCCAGGACGATTGCGGTCGCCCCGCTGCTCATAATAACGCGATTCGCCTTTTGCAACGGCCCGGCGAAAGGCCGGAGGTGTCTTCGTTCATGAGGTCTCCTTACCCACGCGGCGCTCAAACGGTTTCGAAGTCGATAACGACCTTCTGTAGCTCTGGGAACATGCGCTTGCAGCCGGGCGCCTCACTCATGGCGCTCGAAGCAAAGCCGAAAGCTCGTCCCGATGACGGTCGCGACCTTGCGGGTCGGCGTAGTCCGAGTCGCCGCAGGATAGATTCGACGTGATGCGCGACCGTGGACTCACTGATTTTCAAATCGTGGCTAATGTCGCGGTTAGTCTTTCCGAACTGCAGCAGCTGTGCGATCTCGCTTTGACGTCGCGTCAATACATGACCGAAGACGTCGTCGCGGGTTTGCCGTTCGGTGCGGAGGTTCGCAAGGGGTGAGAGCTGCGGAGCGTTAGGCGTGACCTGACAGCTCGCTGAAAGGGCCTCGGCCCGACGGCGGTATCGGTGCTGGCTTGTCAGATCGTACAGACGTCGGTACGCACTCGCGAGATGGTAGGGTGAGGTTCCGGACTCAAGGACGCTCATTGCCGCAAATGCTGCGTCGAGCGCTTTTCGCTGGTCGCCCCCGTTCTTAAAGATCTGTGCCGTGTAGAGAAAGCTGACCCCCGCGTAATTCGGAAGTCCGCGCTGCTCGGCGCGTGTTCGCGCGCGCTCGAGTAATTCCGTCGCTCCAATGTACTCCGCGCAATTTAATCGCACATAAGCATGGAGGAGGTCCCGGTCAAGTTCGGTTCTCGGAGAGGTTAAAGCAGAACACGCTTCGACGCGACGTCGGGCAACTTCCAACCGGCCCAGTTGGGCTTCAGTCGCCGCGATGATGAGGGACGCCATGACTACCCGCCGCGGCTCGCCGATGCGCTGGGCAATCGCCAGCAGATGTCGTCCGTATGCGAGAACCGAAGGAAGGTCAAGCGATCCGAAGTGGTGATCGACAAGTGTGTGGAGGGCATCCCAAGCTTCACGAATGAGCGCGTTTCGACCGGCAAGGTGCAGCGCCGCGTTCGCCTCCGCTCTGCCGAGCCCAATCGTCTCGGGTGTCGTGACATGTATTTGCGCCCGGAGTATCATGGTGCGAACGCGTAACACGATCGGCTGCTCCGGATGTTCCGCCAAGCTGTTATCGATCTGTATAATCGTTTCTAATGCTCCGGCAATGTCACCGTTACCTATCTGCGTCGCAGCGAGCTCCGCGAGAGCGCTCGCGAACGTTTCTAGCCAGAGAGGCGAGGGTTCAGGAGGCCTCGTTGCAACGAGGCGTTCAAGCGCGACGCGCAGCCTTGTTCGGTCCTCCACGTCCGCAGACAACTGCGTTTCCGCCAACTCGATGTCGGCGATCGTATTAGCGTCAGCCGATTCCGGCCGAAGTGCTTGACGTGCTTCGGATAGAGCACGTTCAGCCATTGCGTGTGATCCGTGGCGCGCATACAAGCCGACGAGTCGGCCAAGAATCGCAGCGCGCCGACTCCCCGCTATGCCCTGCTCCAGCACGCTGCGGAGCTTCGCGATCGCCAGCTCAGGATTGCCCGAACGGTCCGCGATGTCGGATTCCAGTACCTCCAGATCGAACAGCGATAACGCTACGTGAGGATTGGACCCAACCGCCTTGCAGACGCGCTCGTCGATGACTAGCGTCAGGCGCCGAAGCGCAACACGGCGTTCGCGGTATAGGCGGCGGATCGAAATACCCAGCGCCCTCGCGACCTGTGCGTTGGTCCGTCCGCCGAGTTCCCCATACACAATTATCGCCGCCTGAACCAAAGCGCGGGCTGCGTCAATTCGCGGAAGTTGCGCTTTTGCGAGGGATTCAATGGCATCGAAAACTGCCCTTCGAGCCGCCTGGTCGCTACCAAGCGCAAGACTGAGATAGCTCCAAAGTGGGTTAGGAGAACGCATGTTCTTCGCGAGGGCACGTACGTTCACTCTGATATCGGCGACGCTAACGATGGGCGAACGGTGCATTTGGCGGCGTGGCACAGGACCGATTACCCCCTCTCCGCGGTGGCGCACCGGTCGTACACGCCTTTTCGACTGCAGAACGTAGGCACTTGCCCATAGGCATCTTCGAAACAGCAACTGTATAATCAGCACGGACGGCGCTCTCGCGCGCTACTTCTAGCGTAGTCCTATTCGAACTTTTGCTCCTTTTCCTTTCGTGAAGGGGCCGTTATCGGGCTCTGCTAAGCCCGGAGGAGATTCATGCCTACCCAAAAGCTCACCTCGATTGTAAAGGTCCTCTGCACAAGCGCAGCGTTCGTCGCCTTCGCAGCGTGCTCGGGCGTCGGCTCAACTCCCGCGGAGCAGTCAGCACTGACACCGATCTCAACTCGTCATGCACAAGAGATCGAGCACGCATCGGATTTGCAGATCCAGTCAGGCGTCGCAAATAGGGGGAAGTTTTCTGGGCTCTACGTCGCTCAGTTCTATACCCAAGCCGTCGGGGAATACGGCGTACCAGACAAAATGAACATGGGAGCTTCTTGCACAATCGCGACAACTGAGTACGTCAATGATGTTGGTGTTGACTCATCCGGCACGCTATACGTCCCAGAACAACTTAATGGCGCGATTCCGGAAGTTTTCAGTTCGAATG
>PMUK01000244.1 GCA_003166915.1 Candidatus Cybelea palsarum | reverse complement strand
CCTTCAGAACGGCACCGCCCCAACCTATCTCAGCGTCGGTCAAGTAACTCTCCGCCGGTCGTACCAAGGAGGGCAAGTCAGACCTCCGTAAATGGGCGGGGCTTGCAAGGTAATGTCGAGCATGTTTTTGGCGGCGCGCTTAGGCCGCTCAATCCCGACTTAGACGCGTTTGAACTCTTAGCAACCGCGGGACCGCTAGCCTTGGCCGTAGGCGTGGCCAACATTTCGAGCCCCGACCACGTCTTACCGATGTGCGACTAGCTCTGGAGAGCGACCTCATTAAGAACGCCCGAGCCGGAGAGGCCGGTCTCGAACGGCTCATTACCGCTGTTTGGCCCGAGGCTTATCGGATTGCGTTCGCAATTCTCCACGACGCTGGTCTCGCCGAAGATGCCGCGCAGGAGGCTTGCGCGGCGATGGTGCGCTCCTTATCGAGGCTTCGGAATTCTAGCGCTTTCAGCTCTTGGAGTTACAAAATCATCACGAATCAGGCGTTGACTCTGGCGCGACGGCGACCCCGCACACAAACGCTCGACGTAATGATGAACCGCGGAATTTACGATGACCGAACTGACGCGTTAGATATGTACAGGGCGATTACAACTCTTCCACTTGAACAGCGCGCCGCGATCGTGCTGCATTACTACGCGGGACTTAAGAGCGGAGAAATCGCCGCCGCAACCGGATTACCAGCACCTACCATCCGTTTTCACTTGATGCTTGCGCGCCGAGCATTGCGCAAAGCACTGTCGCTCGACACGCCCCCACCTTTTGATGAGGTTCTTTCCGATGTATGATGATGTTCGAATTGGCTCGGCTCTCGCGACGATGATTGAGGGAATCACGCCGCCGCCTGTTCCGCTGCTCGCGATACTACAAAAAGTCTCGCGACCACAAGCAGCCGCGCAGGCCCCGCCTGCGGGCTGGTTGCGACCTGCTGTTGCTGCGGCAGCGATCGCTACCGCGATCATTGTCAGCGTTCCTCTGATTGCCCCAGGCGTCGTTGTAACCGTCGAAGCACGCCTCGCTCAGATTCTTCAATGGACACCACCGTCCGTCCCACCACCGGATTGGCTGACGTCCAGATTGCACGCGCAAGCGGCAACGCTCGCAAGCGCGCAAGCAAGGGTTTCCTTCAGGATCGTTCCGCCTGCGGGCTTGCCGAGCGACATCAGGTCTTCGTCGGTTGCCACGTCGTTGACCGGAATCTACAATAAGATGACGCGTACTTGGGAGCTGGGTTCTCAGGTCGTTTTCTTTACGTACGAACGTTCTGGGAACCGCTCATTCACACTGCTCGCCGATCGGTTCGACCCGCGAACCGGACCGCCGCCGCGGTACATGTACGAAGATACCGGAAGAGTGCGAAACGGAGTGCCCGTTCTAGTACGTCACGAGAAGTTCACTTGGCGCAACGGCGATCAAATAATGTCGGCTATTGACGGCAGCGGCATAACTGCCGACGAAATTCGGGCGGTTCAAAGTACCATGCACGGAGTTCCCATTCCCGTAGCAGAAACTCGCAACGCGCGGGATTCCGGAACGATTGACAAATTGTATCCAGGCCGGTGACGCACAGTTAATTCGCGCAGGCGATGCGCTTGACTCCAACACCTCGCCTGAGGGGCCATGAGCGATGGCCGATAAGCTGGAGAGTACGCCAAAATCT
Organism: Candidatus Cybelea palsarum; assembly: GCA_003166915.1. GTDB lineage: Bacteria > Vulcanimicrobiota > Vulcanimicrobiia > Vulcanimicrobiales > Vulcanimicrobiaceae > Cybelea > Cybelea palsarum. The sequence goes on along the minus strand of PMUK01000244.1, from coordinate 14,942 downwards.
CTAAATTACTTGAAGCTGTTTTGGAGCTCCGTGGTCTCGACGCGCGGCGCGTTAGCTATAGAGCGCCATCGTCGTCAGAGCCCGAGGTCGGCGCTGAACCTCGTGCGCGTTCCATGAGAGAAATGAAGCCGTCCCAATGTTTCGGATGCGGAACTCGTACGCCAGCGCAGATGCGCGAGCAGGCTGCGAGTGACAATTACGCGGCCTCGCCGATTTCCTTGAGCGAGAACGCATCGAGCTTCGGTGCAATCTCGCGCTTAAACCAAGCCTCGTTCTCTCCCGGCCGCTTAGCTGCGCGGCGCCAAGCGATCGAAGCCGCCGCGATCCAAACCGCAACGCGTTAAGCGCTGCGATCTAAACTGCGAGGCCTAGCTTCCGCGCTGCGAGGCATGCTCAGGTGCATGCGAGCTATGCGCTCCGATCGAAGCCGCAAAGCGCAACGGCTTTGCGATCGCGAAGCCGTGCAGAGGGGCAGAGGCGCGGGGGTAGGGTTACCTAAGAGTGCGAACGACTCGTGGAATGCTAAGAGAGCTATTGTCGACGACAATCGATGCTAGGTCATGCGGATGGCATTCCTTTAGGTAGCGGCGCTGACCATCAACGTAGCGGCGACTAGACGGTGATGCGGGATCCGAGTCCCCCCACGCTTCACCTCGCGCCGCACCGCGTGGGAGAGATATCTCAAAGGGCACCTCCAAAAAGACCGATAGATCCCAATAAAGTCGTAATTCCGGTCGATGCAAGAAAATTCCATCAAACAGCAAGACGGCGTCCAATGGTGCCTCTAGCTCAGGCATTTCTGTTGGCCGATCCAAGAAATGGTCAAAGACCGCCAAACGATATATTCTGGATCCCCCGGGGCTCAAAGGCTTCAGCAGCGCTGTGATTAGCGCTTCATAGTTATAGGAAGCTAAGTAGAAACCATCCGGAGAATACCGGCCTAATCGGTACCGTACTTCGCGCGGATTATGAAAGCCGTCTACACTGGCGCGAATTACGTGGCAACCCCTATCCAGCAGTATTGACCTCAATTCATCGGCAAAGACGGTTTTGCCCGCGCCATCCACACCATCGATGCCAACCCTTTTGACTCTCGGCCCTGGTAACTGCTGAATGTATGACGCGATGTTCGATAGAACGACAACGCGCTGAGGTGTAGCGATTAGATGCGTTGGCATCTCAACCGTGCCATGATTGATCCAACCCCTTCTTCCTATCTTGCTCCTCGCCCCGTGAACACCGCGGTGCCGACCAACTTTTCGACTTAGCCTCGCTTAGCTCCGCGCAGCAGCAAAGCCACAGCGTGAATCTATGCCGCTTAGCCAGGCCACGCGATCGGCGCCGGGCGGCAGTTGCCCCAGCTGAGCGAGAACCGCGGTGATCGCGGCAACGGGCGCGGGGCAGAGGCGTGGGGGGCGCGACTTGGCGCAGTTCCGAGCTGGGGGAGATGCTAGCAGTTGGCGAACCTCGGGATGATAATGTCGTTCTTCCTTTCTCTCTCTTAAACCAGGAGCGTCTGTGCCGGCACGGCGCGTCGTCCTTATTACTGGTGCGACTCTATATTTGGGTGGGCCGTGCACGTTGCGTCCCTTGCGTCAGGCGGCACCGAATTCGCATTGTGGCGCACGAAGCTTCGCGATCCACGATTGGACAGGGGAGTTTCGGGCGTTGCGGGCCCTACGATGATCCGGCATTCGTGCAGCGCGAGGGCCCAGTAATTGCGCAGCAATGCGAGGTCGATGCGTCTGCGGCTCGCCGAATGGTTGATCCCCGCCGTCACAAGAGAGACTACTAGCGTAGCATTTCCGTCGTCGCGAGCTGAACGTTTGGGATTCCCCCGGTCGTATTGCGTTGGCAGCGCTTGCGAAACCGCGCGACGTGGAAACGGAAGATGCGCGCCGCCTTCGGACAGCCAATGGCACCGTTTGCCTGGGAACAGCAACCCGCTTTAGCACAGTTGACACTCTCAACGTGGTCGGTTATGAAGCCCTATCTGCGGAATCCGAGTATTCGGCCATTCGACTTTCTCATCGTTGCAACGCCAACACGTTCCTTTAGCGATTTTGCACAAGGCTACACCGCCTGTTGCGAGGACCAGCGGCCATCATGCTTCTTGTTTGATAATCCGGCAGACTGGAATCCGCAGGAATGGCGCTGCCTCCGTTGCGGGGAGCTGACGGCCACTCTGCGCTTTCGTTCCTATGAGAGCGTCTTACATGGGACACTCGAATGCTTCGAGGTCAAGCGCCTCTGCGCCGATGGAACAGAGCCACGCCCAACCACGACAAGTGGCCTGACGATCGCGAGGGCCGTTCGTGTAAAATCGGTGACCTCGATCGGAAAAGAGGTTATCGTAGACCCTACCGACAGCGACGAGGGGCTGACAGCAGAGATGCTTAGCGAGACGAGCACGATCGAATACGCCAATCCGGGAGAGGCGCTCGACGCGTTGCGCGCGCGAGTGCGCGAGGCCGGTATTTAAAGCGGTTTCACGCCAGAGCGGGCTGAGTCGTCGCCATGTTCAGGAGTTCGTCAACGCGGTGGGGCTGCGCGCTGCGATGCTGCTAAACCCATAATGCGATGCGGCCTCGCGAGCGCGATAAAATGTTTAGGGCCTGCGCGGCTTAGGCTCGTGTCGCCGTCCCCTTCGTTCCATCCCTTCAACTGAACGCTGGAAGCCTATCTTTTCGTAGAACTCCGCTACACCGTCACTGCCAACGGCCAGCAGGGTCCAGGTTATTTCCATGTTGTCGCCCATTGCAGCCTCGACAAGCGCGCGCCCTATGCCGTTACGCCTACGGTGCTCGTTGACTACAAGCATCGAGATGTACCCGTTCGACATGCCATCGGTCAGGCCGCAGATGAACCCGATAACCTCCCCTTCCTCGATTGCCACAAGTTTAATTTGAGAACGATCCAGCAACACCGCGAAGTCGATCGGATCTGCGACCGACCGCTCCCATCCGGCGCCTATAAGGAGTTGTCGTACCGCCTCCGCTTCATTTGAAGCAATCGATCGAATCTCCCACATCTGCTCGAACTTACCCGTGCCCCGAAAGCGGGGGCGTGGTCAACTGCCAATCTGGCTTGTTTGGTCTTCTTGGCCGATCATTCGCGATTTGAATCACTCTCAAATCAGCTTGGGCTATGTGTGTGCAGAGGCTAGGTTGTGTGCCCTGTAACGAGCTTGGTCGACGACTTCGTCGACTGAGGAAATAACGGCCGACGGTTGATTAATCTGAATGTAATGCCCCGAGCCTCCGATCACGAAGTTCACACCGCGCGACGATAGTGCTGCGACGCGATCATGGAGTTGCTTGCTAGCAAGCCAGACGGCGTGGAGCTGCGCGGGCGGAATTGGAATATCGTCGGGTCGCCCCGCAGTGAGTACGATGAGCGGTAAATGGCCGTACTTGCGCTGCTCTGCGTGCACCTGCGCCGAGCTCGTGGGGATGGCTAAGGCTTCCAGTAACGTATCTCTCCAAAAGGATGACCGCATCGCCTGTTCCACGGTAACTTCCGTAACAGCACAGGCTGCTGGATTTATCTCAGGGCAACCGGCGGCTTTGAGTTCGTTTTTTGCTTCCGCAAGACTTGGGACAAGAGGGGCACCTTCCGCGTGATGCTCCGATTGCACATTCCTGAAGCTGCTTCTGCCAGTCCGTGATTGCCCGCCAATACGCCGGGGCGACCTTGCGAAATTCTTGATCGTCATACTCTGTCGAAGGGTCGACCAGGACGAGGCCGACTACCTCGCCCGGGTAACGATCTGTATAAAGGCGCGCATACAGCCCAGCGATCGAATGCCCGACCAGCACGTACGGCGGCGCGATGGCCGCACTGCGCAGTACCGCGTGGAGATCGCCGACCACGGCTCCTGCGGCGCGGGAAGACGTCGTCGGGTCGCTGAAGCCCATCCCCGCCCTGTCGTAGGAACACACCCGCGTACGACGTGCGATCGGGCTCTGAACCAGACGCCAGTCTGTTGTATCAGCACCGAGCCCCGAGTCGAGAATCACGGTCGGCGAACCCGCTCCGGAGCAGTAGATGTTCATTCGTCGGCCACCGACATCGACCAGCCTTTGGGGCTGCGCGTATGAACTCGCGTCGTATGGTTCTTTTTGGGCCGAAGCGCCTATCTGTGCCAAGATTGTCGCGCCAACTACGGTAGCTTGAAGAAACCCTCGCATCGGAAGCAACGCTCTGCTACTCTTCCCGGGCGCAAACTGCGCCAAGCCAGGCTTTCAGAACCCTAAAACTGTGAAAGCCACGCCGCGACTGTGCTTCTAAAGGCTTCGGGCGCATCGAGGTGCACGTCGTGGCTTGCACCCGCTATTTCGGCGTATAGAGAGTTGGGGATAAGCGCAGCCATATCTTTCGTCCCTCTGCGATCTAGCCAGCTCTTCGATCCGGCAATAACCAATGTCGGCGCGGAGATTCGGCGGCATTCATCGCGGAAGTCATAATACGATAACTCGATAGCTATTGCTCGCATATCCTCGGAATTGAATTGTGGCCAGTACGCTCCGTCTCTTTGCTCGAGCACTTGGACCCATGCCGCGGCATTCATTTCTTGGTTTTCGAAGTAGCGCTGCGCGGCACCTAAGTTTGCAAATGGCAGCGGCCAACTTGACAGCCAATCCTGAACCTGCCCTGAATCGTTATAGGCATGAGCTTCTATTAGCACGAGACTTTCGACGAGATCGGGGCGCTGCGCGGCGAGTAGGAGCGCGTTCAGCGCACCCATGGACTGGCCGATGAGGAGAACAGGATATTGGAGATACTCAATCACAGCACACGCATCTCTTGCGAAAGCTTCGAGGCTGAAGTCTTTCAGTCGCTTAGCGCTTTGTCCGTGCCCGCGCTGATCAATTGCAAAAACGTGATGCGACGCTTTGAGCCAAGCCGCGGTCTCGTACCACTCATGTAGGCCGCCATAAAGGCCATGGAGTAACACGGCGCATCGCCCAGCACCTCCGAGGTCGGCGCATGATATGTTGGTACCGTCAGAATCGACTAAGAAGCGGTTCACGTCGGGCAAGTCGCCTTTGAGTATTGTTTGCGGCGGTTGAGGGCCCCCTGATAGTGGCGCGAACGCTACCGACGGGTTGGAGGATCAGTGTGCCTGGCACGTCGGCCTCCGGGATGCTCCTGCGGCGCTACCGACTCGCCGCCGGACTCTCGCAAGAGGCGCCCTTACATGCTAAGTGATTCCGAGTCCGAGGACGGCTCTCCCAAAGAGTGTCTCCCGGGTGTCCCCCTTCGCAGACGACCACAGTTCTAGCCTTGGCTGCGCCCGCGGCTTGGCGCCGTGAGTTGGCCGACCTCGTCAAAAGGCCGGCATCGTGAGTCGGCTTGCTTATCTGGTAACGATCTTGGTAACGTATTTTAAGTATCATCCTGCACCCGTAAGTCACCATAAGGCTGGTTATGGGTGATTAGCGGTGCTTGCGGTTACTTGGAGAGGTGGCAGAGTGGTTGAATGCGGCGGTCTTGAAATCACCTGCGACTGCCTCGACGCGTCACCGCAAGCGTGGATAACCCCTCCGAGTCAGGACTATCGTGACTTGCGAGTGCTCACCGGTACGTAATCCGTTACCAAATCGTTACCAAGCAGCAACTTGGTAATGGGTTAGCAGATCAGGTGGATCGGGCGACTTCGTTGGACATGGATTCTCGTGTCGGCCAATGTCGAAGCGCGATGAGCGTATCTAGGATCTCCTGTATGGGTTCGATCTGAATCGCATATGACTTGACGGCAGCCCTAACCTGCGGAGTCGATGCCTTGCATCACACTCCGACGTAGACAGGGTCGTCCTTATCGGAGGAAAAGGGAAAGCGTCTTCCCAACAAATATCCCGAGGTAATGAGCCCATCGATGAAACGCGTGCTGGTCGCGCTGTTGCTGTTTGCGATGACCCTGCCCGCTCCGGTGCCGGCCCAGCCGGCTCCGTCTTCCACTGATGTTCAGTCACTGCTGGACGCCCGCGCGGCAACGATCCCTGGTGCCGGTATTGCGGCCGCGCTCCTCGATCATGGAAAGCTGACGACGTACCTGGCCGGTTCGAGTGGAACGGCGCGGCCACTCGATGCACAGACGCTCTTCGAAATCGGTTCGGTGACGAAGACGTTCACCGCAACGGTGCTCGCCCGGATGGTGCTGGCGGAAGAGGTCAGCCTCTCGGACCCCGTTGCCAAGTATCTTCCGACATCGACTCACGCGCCGTCCAGGGATGGCAAGCAGATTACGCTCCTCAACCTCGCGACGCAGCATTCGGGCCTTCCGCGCCTACCCAGTAACTTGCGTGGCGAAGCCGGAGACGATCCGTACGCCGCTTATACCGTCGATAATCTCTATTCATTCTTGAACAGGTATAAGCTGACGCGTGATCCCGGTGCCGCCTTCGAATACTCGAATCTCGGCTTCGGTCTCTTGGGTCTTGCGCTTGCACGTCGAATGAACACGACCTACGAGCAGCTCGTTCGCAGTCAAGTCCTGCTATCGCTGGGAATGAACGAGACCGCTCTCGCTCTCAGGCCGGTCGACCGGGCTCGCTTCGCGATCGGACATAATATCGACGGCGACGTGGTTCACTCGTGGGATTTCACCGACGCCTTTGCGGGCGCTGGCGGGATTCGCTCGGATTTGAACGACATGGTGAAGTACCTGCGGTGCAATATGGGCCAAGGGCCACTCGCCGAGGCATGTCTCTTTGCCCAACAGCCGCGCGACACGTTTGCTGGCCATGAGATCGGCCTCGCATGGTGGACGAATACCGCGAGCCACGTAATCGATCACGGTGGCGACACCGCGGGCTACCACGCTCTGGTGGCGATGACCGCGGACCGCTCGAAGGGCGTCGTGTTGGTGAGCAGCGGTCCGGCGATCACCGATATCGGAGCACACATGCTCGACGCAAGCTATCCCGTGATGCCGCCGGCGAAAACCGCGACAGTACCCACGGTCCAGCTGGATCAGTATGCCGGGACCTACGCGAACGCGCCGGTTGGGCTAACGTATACTGTTTATCGTGCCGGCGACAAGCTCTACGCGCGCATTACGGGTCAGACCGCTGCCGTAATCTATCCCTCGCGGCCCGACCATTTTTACTATCGTATCGTCATGGCTTATATCGAGTTCGTGCGACAGGGCAGCAATGTCGTGGGACTGATTCTCACCCAAGGCGGACGGCACATTCCAGTCTATCGCCTCGATGCGAATGGTAAACCGATGGCGGCGACGCTTACTCCGGTATATCCGCCGGTTGTAGCGCTCGATCGTTCCGCCCTTGAAGAATATGCGGGAATCTATGCGATTCTCGGAACGCCGACTTTTACGGTCAGCACGAAGGGCGGTCAGGTCTTCTTCCAAGTCACGGGGCAACTGCCGTACGAAATATACCCATCGGCCAGGGACGAGTTCTACTTCAAAGTCGTCGACGCGCAGGTCACGTTCCATCGCAGTGCGACGGGAATCGTCTCAGGCCTGACCCTCCATCAGAGTGGCCGCGACCAAGACGCGAAAAAACAATCGTAAACGGCTGAAAAATGTGGCGTCCCGGCCGTCATCGTTAATAGATCCTCGGACGCGCTCGGCCGCTCGGTTACGTGCGGTGCTCTAATGGTGGGCTTCCACTGCGACCCTCACAACCAGGCTCTGCGCGCCGGCCGAGGCTACCGCGCTTGCGCATCCCACGCGCAAGGCGACCGCTAACGCGGCTTCGCTTCGTTCGGGCCTTGCGCGTGGGTTTTTCAAAGAAACGTCGAGGCGATTCGGTTCTACGAGCAATTCGGCTTTAAGTTGGTTAGAACAACTAACGGGTCGGACAACGAGGAGAACGAACCCGATGCCCTGTATGCGTGAATCGCCTCGTGACCGGCGATAAGCGCGTTCGCCCCAGCGGCCCAAAACGAGGCTCCCCACCCCGGCAGCGCCGCATGGTACTGACCGCGCCACGATCGGCGCGGCGCAGAGCAAAGCTATTTGAAAGCCCTACGCCGAGAGGTTAAAGTTATGGACCAGAATTTGTTTGAGAAGGAAACGTTACATTCGACAATGCAAACGATGCCGTGCCTGCAGCATGCGTAAACAATACGTGAGCGCGCGCTGTTACCTGACCTGATTTTACCATCCAAAAAGACCCTATTCGCCTGAAGTTTAACGTGATCGTTCCAGTATCGCCGCTTATTAGCGCCTCATTCTTGAACGCTGCAACGGTTTTAAGGACTAAAAATGATCCTGTGTCAATGTATACGTCCGTAAGTGGATGTGCGACCTTATCGTCTCGAGCAGCAAATCTTAGGTGGTAGGCCGATGCGCCATTAAGATTTTCAACTTCGCCTCCAGACACTCTGTAAAACTTGTCGCTCATGACCATCACGTCAGCAATCACTCGCTGTCGAGCAGCATCCACCGCGGAGTCGGCGCCGGGCCGTTCCCCGGAAGCCGCGCCTTCGGACATAGCACTGGGATGAACTGTTGACCACGTAGCCTCCCAGAACATCCGTGTTTGAGGGTAGTGCATCCCACTTGCGATATCATAGACGTCCGTTTCGCCTGACGCACTCTGCGTGACCTGAAAAGTGCGCGGCTTCAAATCTGTAGAGAAGACCAGTTGAGCGGAACGTCCACCGTGTTCGCCAGCAACAATACGAATGCCAAGACCATGAGGCATAAAAGTTTCATCGTAAGCGATGGCCTCTGGCGACGCCTGCTGTTTCATCGCGAGAATCATCTTCGTGTAAATCGCGGACAAATTGTAAGGGCTCAATCCCGATGGGCCCAACGATGCTTTTATGCTTTGAGGAACAATCGCCGCAGTTACGAATAAGAGGGTGCCGATCAAAAAACGTAAGGACTGATGCTTAGAACTTTGACCCATTGGCCCTCCTCTTTTATGGCTCTAGGGTAGGGTGATCCTAATGCTGACGTCATCCGTTTCCGCAAACCTTTTTGGAGTCCCTACCCTCGCGTAGTAGCGCTGTCGAATGCCGCCTGTGTACTGCACAACGGCAGCATCGCTTGCATATTCATGAACGTCATCTTCATCAACCGCGGTAAATTCACGAAGCAACAGCCTCGGCGTCTGGATCGGAAACCATTTCTCCATTCACAAACGTATACGCCTCCGGACCAAGCTAGGGGGCTGCTCTCACCACAGAAGCGTTCCCGTGGTCCTTGGCCCAGCCCAGCGAATCGAGACGGTTCGCGGTGTGGGCGAGGGGCTTACCTCCAAAGATGAATCCGAGCTTTAGAGATCAGTTCCATGATCGGCAGCATACGGCCGCCTCCGACGATAGATGGTTCCTCGCCGACCTGGATCATACCCAAACGCTTATAGAAGCCTAGAGCGTTCGGGTCACCACCAAGCGTCAACTTCTTAGCAGCGCGATTGCGAGCATAATCAGTGACCTGGGTAAACAGCGCCGTGCCGACTCCCTGACGGAACCGATCCGGTTCGACGAATAAGTCGCGCAAAAATGCAGAGTCATTATCGACTCGCACGATGGCGTAACCTAGTACTCTGCCATCTTCCTCCGCAACGATGCCATGTTCATCGCGCAAAAACTCGGGCAGTACAATCATGTCAGGCAAAACCAACGCCATAAAGTTCTCGTCGTATCCCCAAGCACGCTTTGACCGCAACGCCAATGCTGTTAGCGCCCTGGCCTCCGCTGGATCCGCCCTACGAAATAAAAGCACGATCTTTTGACATTTCTATCCTCCTAGTCGCAACGCTATATTACAGAAGGACTTCGATAGCTCCGGTCCACCGATCTCGGGGGGCTAGGGTTCGACAAGCGGAGCGCAAAGCAAACACGACCTCGCTGGCGCGGAGCCGTGCGGAGCGCAGAGGCGCGGGGGCGTGCCCTGGCGCGGTTCCGAGTTAGGGAGATGCTCGCAGTCTGGCGAACCTCGGGATGATAATGACGTTCTTCCTTGCTCTCTTTTAAACCAGGAGCGCCTGTGCCTGAGCGGCGCGTTGTCCTTATTACTGGTGCGACTCCATATTTGGGTGGCCCCTCCACGTGGCGTCCCTTGCGTCAGGCGGCACCGGATTTAGCCTTCATTGAAATAGACCCATTAGACTTTGCTGACGCCTCAGACGTGACCGAAAGTTTTCGACAGGCGGTTTTGTGCGCGGCGCACGATGCAGATGGCGTAGTCGCTCACAATACCGCAGCCAAACCGGCCATCGAAGCGTTGGCCCGAATGTCACGCGCTTTGCCCGTCTTATTGCTTTCTCCGATGCTCGTTCGGCGTAGGACGCCTCTCCTGAGGGCCTTGCGATTCGTTGTCAAGACGCGTCTGGGGAGGCAAGTTTTGACATCGCTGGCCCGCTCGAAGAAAACCCGCCTGTTGACTGATCGGCAATTCCTCAAGAAGCAGATTTTGCTTTTTGTCGACGAGGCCCGCATCAGCGATGCGCTGGTCGACGAGGCCGTGGAGCGCGCGGCCGATCCGCGCACCGCCCGTTCGGTGGAGAGAATGGTAGAGATCATTCTTGAGATCACCAATCCGATTGATCCGGCAATCGATGCCAAGGTGCAGCGCCGAACCGTCCTTGTGGGCACGTCACGTTTGGATCGGAAAACGGCGGCGCGCATGACGGCTACCATCCTTCCCGATGTCCGCGGCGCCCCCATGATTGAGGCCCCCCAAGCCGTAGCGCAAGCTCTGCGGGAGATGCTTTGAGTCGGGTATCCAAGCGGCGCGCCCTTTAAGGGAGCCGGATTCCCTTCCACCCATGAAGCATGGCGTACGTTGTAATAATCACGTCTACGACCGCGATGAGAAACACTATTTTTAACAATCGTTCGTAAAAGCGGTTGCCCATCTGACGTGCATCCATGGCGAGGGCCGCAATAAGCATCGGCACGCTCACTTTTGTGATCCACCAAAGCGTCTCGCTAATTGCGTGGGGCGGCATCGATGCGAGGTGATGATGATGCGCGATCCAAAGCCCGGTAATTGCCAGCTTGAGAGCCAGAAGACCTAAGGCCACAAACAGCCACCATCGCAATTCCAAGCGCTGTTTCATCCTGTTAGCCGGCTAAGTTACTTCGAAACACGCCTTCGCGACCGCTGCGACTGCGATCCGCCGCACCCTGCGAGCATTGCTCCAGCCAGCTGCAAAGTGCGTAGCTGCCTCCTGGAGCTTGAACGGATCGGGGCCTAGAGCTGTTCGGCGTGTCCGCTCAGCCGCCTCGGGTGCGGATTGCGAACCCGGACCAGCTTCTCGCGAAGCTGTGCGGAGCCGCAGATGCTCGCGCGTCACAAAAGATAGCTTGCGGCCTCGACCGCCGCGCGAGCCAACGTTCCACGTTCGAATGGCGACATAATACCAGCTCTCATGAGAATTTGCCTGAACGGTAGCGAGCCTCCGAGCTTACACAAGTCTAAGTACCGTTCGACCGCGACCTCATAATGAACGCGTGACTCCTGCCAAATCTGTAAAGCGCAGCACAGCGCAATGGCGTAGTCAATATAGTAGAATGGGAAGCGGTATACGTGTCGTTGCGCCTGCCAGGCCCCGCCACGAAGCAACGCGGGAATATCCCCATGCTTGCGCCACGGCATATAGAAGGCCTCCATTTCAAGCCAAATGCTCCGGCGATCCTTTACGCTGGCCTCAGGTCGCTCATAGACGGCTTCCTGGAAGTGGTCTATAGCCGCGATATAAGGCAGCATCATGAGCATGCTCCGCAGGTGAGTGCGGCGAAACTCTTCGACACCGCAGCTAAGAATGCTGTCGAAGTGAGGCCAAAGAAGAAACTCCAACGACAGCGAATGAATTTCGCCCGTTTCGTTAGCTGGAATGATGAGATCCATGGCCTTGTAATGCTGCGAGCTATAGAGCTGAAAGGCGTGTCCAGTCTCGTGAGCAATAGTGAGTGCATTCCGCGGCGCGCCGCTCGCATTAGCGAACACGAAGGGCATTCCTATGTGGGGCAAATACTCGCAGAAGGCGCCCAGCGCTTTGCCAGGTCGATCATAGACGTCCATCAAGGAGCGGTGAGTCAGCTCCTGCCAAAAGTTTGCGATCTCTGCGCTCGTGCTTTCATAGGCGCATTTCAATCCGTGCATGATATGTTCGATGGGTACGTGTATTGGCGTTTGCGGCGAAGCTTCGTACAGCGACTCGTCCCACGGCATCAGCGCTTCGATGCCTAATTGTTGCTCTTGCTCCGCCACCAGCCGTGCTGCGAGCGGAACTATTGCCTCGTGAATTTCCTCACGCAACTTGCGCACGTCGCTCACCGCATAATCGATGCGCCCGAGGCGCCGATATGCAAGTCCTATAAATGATGGTTCATTGAGTGCCTGCGCCATCGACGTGCGGGACCGTACCAGGGCGTCGAAGATGTCGTCAAGCTCCTCCGAACATGCCTCGAATGAGGCCCATTTTTCAAAGAGCGCTTCACGCCGAAGAGCGCGATTTGGATGCTTCTGTAGAGTTGTTAGCTCCGGTTGAGTAAAAGGCCGGCCGTGCAAGGAGAACTGCATCGTAGCTAAGATCCGCGTGTAGCGCGTCCCAAGACGGGACTGCTCTTCCAAGTATGGATGCATGCGCGGATCAGATCCGCATAAATCAAACTCCCAACGCTTAAAGATGAAAGGCCCGACGTGTGATGCCAGCACATCGCGATGCGGTGACTCTAATATAAGGCGCTTAATCTCGCTGTCGCGCGTTTCGAACTGGGGGGACGCTGACGCGAAAGCCGCATGTTGTTGATTCGCGGCTATGTCGTTCGTATTCTGCCGCATCCTAATTTCGGCAACGCCCTTCCAGCTTGCCACGTCGCGACGAACCTGCTCCCAGGCTTTGAATGCCTTGAGTATGTCGACGCTGTCATGCGGTTGGTTAAGGCTTCCGCTAATCACGTCATAGCGCTGAAGCAACGGTCCTCTCGCCCAGCTCGATTCGAACTCAAGAGCGTTTCTGTTCGTTGTCGTGCGGTGCATTTTAGCGTTCTTCATCAATGGTTCTCGTGGCCATAAGCTTACACCCCCGCCTCGGACCAATTCCTGGGACGACGGCAGCGAATGCAGCCATTCGTCCGTAGATCGGCTCGGGCGATTCCGTCGCTGCCCTCCATGGCTACTCTAGCATTCTTAGGCACCGGGACTGCTGACAGCGATTTTGGGGGAGTACCGAGAGCGGCAGCAACAGGGCCGCAAAGCTCTCGGCAGTGCGTACAAAGACGACGATCTAAGTGTTCGCTCGACCGGACTGCTCGCTCGCCCAGCCGTGGAACTACGCGTCGGCGCTCAAAGACCTGGCGCAACGCGCTGGTGTTAAACCTATGAGCTTGCACGATCTCCCGGATACACACGCCTCCCAGTTGGCGGCAAACGGCGTGCCCTTGGAAGTCGTCAGCAAGCGTCTGGGCCATGCGCCGATTGGAGCGACGGCAGAGCGGTATCTGAATGTCTACTCCAACCGGAACGCGGCCGCAGGGGAGCGTGTGTGACAGGCTCGGCGGTTAACCGCACTCTTCTGGCCATTACACGGGGTTTAGGCCTAAAGAACAGCGCTGTCCATAAAAGGTGGCGCTGTACATAAAATCGGCCAGCGAGCCTGGCTATCCTGAGATTACTTAGTAGAGAACGATCCGATCTGCGTCCATCCCCAGGGCACAGACTCACCCCCGGCGCACGGATTGTAGACCTCCCACGCGCGTGCTTCATATCTCGTCTGCGGTTTGAGCTGAACGAAACGGCGAACCGCGCCGTTAAATATTGGGCATATGGGCCTGGTGAAGTCCTGTGCTCATGTTTATCCCGTAAGCAGCCCCTCGAATTAAGCTAAACCCGACGGCGAGGACGATTCTGCGTCATCGAAGTCCGGAAATCGAATCCGGCGTTTATCCTGGACCAATTATCCACTTGTCAATCCACATTCGCTCGTGCCATGCGTTCCAGGTGATGGGATGTGCCGAAAGAATCGGATAGAAGAATATGAACGCCGCGATGACCGTTGTTACGTAAACGCCCGTGGAAACTGTCGATATCGCCACGTGCTTTCGCGCTAGCTTACCCCATCTCGAAAGATGCTGCAGCGCGATTGCATTGCAGAGACAAATAAGGGGAATATTTACGTAGAAGTGATAGGCGAACGTAATGCGAGGTGACCCGGCCCACGGCACCCACTGAAGAACGTAATCGAGCACGATGAGTGCGTAGGCCTTATTGCGTAGCCGAAAGGCCAACACGGCGACGAAGGGAACGCTAAAAAGTCCAAACCAGAGGACGATTGGATTTGGCAACGAGGTGACTTCGGAGACGCAACATTGTCTCGGATCCGAGGGATCTTGGCGTTGATCGAGGTAGAAATATGCGACTGGTACATAGTCGAGCGGCCACTCCCACCACTTTGAAGAATATGGATGTGTGGCGTGTGCTACGCCAACGTCGTGGTATTCGAACATTGAGTACTGGCGGTATACGACATCATTAAAGTTGTGGATTTCGTTGGGATCAGGCGAGTGGCGGGCGAGATCAGGCACCCAGGCCAGCCCGTAGACCGTCATGCTGACAAATACGATCGTGACGAGCGCGGAGTCGAGGCGAAAACCACGCGGATTGCCCCAGAGCGTTGGCCGATTCGCGAAGAAATAACGCTGCAACCAAACGAGGATGACCACGACGAAGCTCACGCCGAAACCCATGACCCCGTACCACTTCGCGCTCACGAGCAGCCCCAGCGCGACCGTAAAAAGGATCAGCCAGAGCTTTGATGAGTTGCCTTTCTCGGTGGCGTTCCCAGCGCGAATTTCGTCCTCGGCGTAGACCGCGCCGCCCTCAGGCGTTTCGTAGGCGACGCTCGCGTCGCGGTGATATTCGATGCGCAGCGGATCGTCATCGTAGACGAGCACGCCGCCCTTGGCTTGCGAGATCGCGCCGGGCGCAATCTTCCCGCGCGCGTCGATCGTGCCGC